>JANQMD010000052.1 GCA_028280265.1 Flavobacteriaceae bacterium | reverse complement strand
CAAATCAATACCACTAATAATTCCATCTCTAAAGGTACCGTTAGAGTTGTTGTCGCAATCTTCGTAGTTGGTTATGCTTATAGGAAGTGCTGGTTGTGGGTGAACAATGACGTCAAATTGTGAAATATTATTCACACACATGGTGGTGGAGTTAAATACTCTTACGTAGACAATATTATTTGTCAGAGCTTGATTGGAAATAACATCATTCAATGGAAGTACACCATTAATCGCATTCTGTCTAGTGGCATGATAAGAAACAGAAAACTGCGTAGGGTCTTGTGTCCCTAGAATGGCTGCTTCGGTCCTAGCTCTTATAGGAATAGACTGAGAGATTCCATTCTGTGCAGATCCATCAGAATCATCATCACAAACTTCTACAGGTCCAGCTGGATTCGCTACTGGTAGCGGATGTACAATCAAATCAAAGCTTGTATGGTTTGTAAAGCACCGTGTTGGATTTGATATATTGGTGACTCTTACATAAATGGTTTGCCTATTGGGTGAAGTCCTATTCTCATAGGCTGTTGTATTTGTAATGGCATTTGCTCCAGAAGCTGCATCTCCAGGAGAAACATGGTAGGTTACCTGATAGTTCGCTGGATTTTGTGTGCCTAAAATAGTCGCAGTTTGACTGCTTAAATTAAAAGTTTGCACAATTCCATTAAGGTTATCACCATCATCTAGATTATCACAAAGTTCTAGATTACGAACGGTGCCTGCTGTTGGAACAGGGGCAACCACAAAGTTAATTAAAGGAGCTAAGCCCACACAATTGTTGTTCACTCGATTGTCTACACGAACAAAGATTTGTTGAGAGTTTGCATAACTTATCCCATTAAATGGCTTATTTCTGTAATTGGATATGTCTATTGGATATAGTTCGGAAAGCGCATCGTTTAGATTTCTATAAAATGTAACAATTAGATCAGATTGGACAGAGGTGTTAAATTGACTTAATAAATTCCTTTCTAAGTCAGTGAAAATTCTAGATGGAATACCAGCGATACCATCCCTATCATCATTATTAGCATTATTATTTCCATCAATGTCTAGGAAATCATCACAAGTGGAATACGTAACAGGTGGAAAGGAAGAAGTTACGATAGTTGAATTTGGAGATACCACTAAGTTAACTTGCCCCACACTATGACAACCAAAAGCTGAAATAACTCTCACACCTACAACATCTGTATTCACTGTTCTGTTTGTAAATGCTTGGGATTGGGTAGTTGTAAATGCATTTGTACCAGCTTGTGCATCTGCAACTGAAGGGTAAAAGACAAAGGTTTCATTCGCAGAATTTGCAGAGATGTTTACCGCAGCTTCATTTAAGTTGAAAATACTGAAACCATCGTTGTTGTCATCACATTGTTTAAGTTCTACAGTAGCAGCAACTATTGGTAAGGGTCGAACATGAACATTAAATGAGTAGCTATCTGTAAAACAACCAGTAGTATTATTTGTTACTCTTACATAGATCGTCTGTGAGTTGATTGTTGTATTTGTAAAAGGAGAGCTAAGTGCATTACTCCCCGCAGTTGCATCAGACCTTGAAATATGATACGTTACTGTAAATTGAGTAGGATCTTGTGTACCTATAATCCCAGCTGTTTGACTCTCTAAATTGATACTTTGACTAATACCATTAGCATTATTTCCATCGGCATTATCATCGCAGATATTTAAATCAGCTACTGGATTAGCTATAGGTAGATTTGAGGAAATAATTGCCTGTACTGGAGTTCTTACAATACTCGAACAGTTGGCTGGGCCTGGAGCCACATAATATGTAGTGGTAGCAGTTAAAACAGGTGTTATAAAGGTATTTCCTGTAAACAAAAGAGTGCCTCCATTTGGACGATCATACCAAAATACATCACCTTCATTTGCAGTAGCTACAAGTGTTGTTGTTCCATTAAAGCAAACTTCAGCATTGGTTGTAGAAGTAATCACGGGAATATAAATACTAGTATTAGCAGATAAATTAATTGTGGGATCTCCTGCCATCCCTCCATATTCTACTACGTATCCTTTGGGTTGAAAGGGTCCGCTTAGATAACCAGCTAGTGGTATATCGTTCCAGGAACCTGGAATTCCAATCTTAGGACCAGTAACATGCGCATAATCTTCATTTGCTAAATTATTAGGTTCGCCTGTATTCCAAAAAGAAAAAGTTGGACTGCTCCCATTAGGACCTCCGTTCCAAAAAATCTGTCCTGTTTCGGGTCCTGTAACCCATCGCCAAACACCTTCTTCAGCAGCATCGCTCCCTCCAATCCAGCCAGTTCCTGGAACTTGACTTCCCACCAATTGAGCTTCATCTTGGCTCGTTACAGTAGCAAGATATCCTTGCAATCCATAGTACGTTCTTCCTTCCGCCGCTTGACGTGCAGACTCCCAGTCAATCCCTACACTAGGGACATATTCATAAAAGTGACCGTTGGATGGTAAAAAGTTAGCATCTGTAATGGTAAAAGAAAAGAATTTTTCTGTTGATATTGTTGGATTGTTACTTTCGAAGACAATATCTCGAACTGCTGCCTGTAAATCCGTATATAAAAGTTGAGCTCCTATTGCAGAATTTGACGCTAAGATTAATCTTCCTTCTACGTTGCTCCAACGTCTACTGACATTCGGGTGATTTCCTGTTAATTCCAATCGATCTTCATTGATAACATAGCCCGAAGATATTTGTATGTATAATGCATCTATTCCTGTGTCATCAGGATCTGTAATAGTGAAATTAGGCGCGATTCGAATTTGACTCTGAGGGCAATAAGCCTGCCGACTATTAGCCGTAATAACTGGCGGTTGATTCGTTTGAGAATACGTTAGAAAAGAGATCAGAAAAAAGAACCAACATCTTTTAAGTGGATAATTATACAGCATTCTATTCAAATCAACACAATTATTAAATCTTTGTCATTATTTTTGTAAATATACAATAGGACCCTTAAAAATTCTTAAAAATGGCCACAAATTCTGTTACTACCGTCTGGAAAGAAAATATGCTTTTTGAATCTGATAATCCCAGTGGGGATACTCTCTTTATGGATGCTCCTGATGAAGGCATTCAGAGTAAAGGTCTACGTCCCAAAGCCATGATGCTATCATCACTCGCAGGATGTTCTGGATTGGATGTTGTTTCTCTTTTGAAAAAGATGAGAGCAGAAGTAGACGATTTTAAAATCGTAGTTCATGCTGAGCTGACTGATGAACATCCAAAATACTATGACAAGGTTTCTGTAGAATATCATTTCTATGGCTCGGATATGAAAGAAGATAAGATTCAAAAGGCAGTAGATTTATCTGTAGAAAAGTATTGTGGAGTAATGGAAATGTTCCGCAGATTTGCAGATGTAAAAACATCGGTGTATCTTCATGTTCAATAATTATTGAACTAATTTCAATATAAGTTGCTATGCGTTGGACTATTAAAGAGGAACCCAATCCTCAAACTGTACATCATCTTTCAAAAGAACTATCTATTGACCCAATTTTAGGAAAATTATTGGTTCAAAGAGGTATTACCTCATTTGATGAAGCCAAACGTTTTTTCAGACCTAATCTTGATGAGCTTCATGATCCATTTTTAATGAAGGACATGAAAAAAGCTGTGGAAAGAATTCAAAAAGCGATCGACAATCAAGAAAACATATTGGTCTATGGAGATTATGATGTAGATGGCACCAGTGCTGTTTCTTTGGTTTTTTCTTATTTAAAAAAAGATACGGAAAATATTTCCACCTATATCCCTGACAGGTATGAAGAAGGATATGGAATTTCCTTTCAAGGAATTGATTTTGCATCCGACAACGATGTTTCTTTAATCATTGCATTGGATTGTGGTATCAAAGCCATAGAGAAAGTCGATTATGCTTCCGAAAAAGGAATAGATTTTATTATCTGTGATCATCACAAACCTGGAGAGCAAATTCCAGAAGCAGTTGCCGTTTTAAATCCTAAAAAGGAAGATTGTTCTTATCCGTACGATGAGCTTTGTGGGTGTGGAATAGGGTTTAAATTAGTCCAAGCTCTGGGAAAGACAAAAGGCGAAACAATTCAAGATTTGCTTCCTTATTTAGATTTAGTAGCGATAGCCATTGCCGCAGATATTGTTCCAATTACTGGAGAAAACAGAATCTTAGCTTTTTATGGTTTACAGGTGATTAATTCAACCCCGAGAGAGGGCGTAAAAGCGATTATCCATCAGCTTAAAAAATCGACATTAACAATTACAGATGTTGTTTTTATCATCGCTCCTAGAATTAATGCAGCGGGAAGAATGAAGCACGGAAATTATGCTGTTCAGTTGTTGATAGAATCTAATTTTGAAGCGGCTCTCACCTATGCAAAAGAAATTGATGCGTATAATACGCATCGAAAAGAAGTTGATCTGGAAATCACTCAACAAGCACTTCAGCAAATTAAAGAAGCGCAAGAAGAGGAGAATTCTACCACTGTTGTGTATCGTGAAAATTGGCACAAAGGAGTCATTGGAATTGTAGCCTCTAGGCTTATAGAAACATATTACAGACCTACGTTAGTTTTTACAAAAAGTGGTGATAAACTTGCGGCATCAGCTCGTTCGATTCGTGGTTTTGATGTTTATAACGCATTGCAACAGTGTTCTGAACATATAGAGCAATTTGGAGGACATAAATATGCTGCGGGTCTCACTCTAGACCCAAAAAAATATGATGCTTTTAAACAAGCATTTGAACAAGTTGTTTCTAAAACAATTCCAGAAGAACAACTCATTCCTGAAATAAAAATAGACTCAGAACTAGATTTATCAACTATTACTCCAAAATTCTTTAGAATTTTACAGCAAATGGCTCCCTTTGGCCCTGGCAATATGAAACCTATTTTTAAAACTACTTCCGTAAGAGATAACGGTTACGGTAAGAAAGTAGGTGCAGATGAAACACACCTTAAATTGAACATTATTTACGGAGCCGATAGAAAAACATATGGAGCGATTGGTTTTGGATTGGGAGACAAGTATGAACTCATTCAAAATGATTTTGACATTGTTTACAGTCTAGATGAAAATGAGTGGAATGGTTACAAGTCTATTCAACTGGTATTAAAGGGTTTGAAATAATCTTTATTTCTTACCTTGATCTCAGATTATAAAATCATATTTAAACAGATGAAAAAGTATATTACAGTTATTGCCTTTCTTCTTTCCATATGTTCAGTAGCAGGGCAAAAAACGAATCCAAATTATGATGCCGAATTGGCTAAAAAATTAGGAGCAGACGATTATGGAATGAAGAGCTATATTCTTGTTATTCTTAAAACTGGAAGTAATACTTCTACAGACAAAACTGCTAAAAGCAAGGCTTTTGCAGGTCATATGAACAATATGCAAACCATGGTAAAAAATAAAAAATTGGTCATCGCCGGCCCCATAGGAAAAAACGATAAAACATATCGTGGTATTTTTATTTTAAATATGAACGATGTGGAAGAAGCAAAAAAATTGCTGCAAACTGACCCAGCCATTAAAGCCAAATATTTAGAAGCTGAATTATATCCATGGTATGGTTCTGCAGCTTTATCGGAATATTTAAATGCTTCTGACAAGGTTTGGAAAAAGGGATTTTAATCAATTTTCTTAATTAAGTAAATGTATACAGGATAATGATCGCTGTACCCGCCCGTGTATATTCCATTAGTAAAACTTCGAAAAGGGTATCCTTTGTATCTCCCTCTTTTGTTTGTTAAAAAGCTTTTGTTAAAAATGGCAGCTTTAAACATTTTATAAGAAGAGAAATCTTTGTTTCCTTTGTCTAGAATCGGTGAGGTAAAAAGAATTTGATCAAACATGCTAATATTATCTCTGTATCCACCTGTATTAAAACCTTTCTTAAACATGCTCTCATAAGGATTGTAAATATCTCCCTGTTTAACATTTTTCTTCTTGGCTTTGGTTTTTAACACATGTTTAAAGCTGCTATTGATCGGATTGTCATTGAAATCACCCATAATTAACACTTTTGGATTCTCTTCTTTTTCCTTTAGCTTTTTTATAATTTTTGTGTTCAGGTAGGCCGCTTTTTCTCTCATAGGTCTACTTCTCTGCTCCCCACCTCTTCTAGAAGGCCAATGGTTTACAATAATATGAATCAACTCATCATCTAAATACCCAGAAACCAACAATTGATTTCTTGTATAAACCTTTCTACCATCTCTATAAATATTGGGATCAAAAGACTCGTGATGAACAGGTTTAAAATATCTTTGTTGATACAGTAACGCAACATCTATCCCTCTTCTATCAGGTGATTCATAATGAATGATTCTGTATTGCTTCGATTTTAACCGTTTGTTATTTATTAAATCTTCTAACACCTTTCTATTCTCAACTTCGGCCACTCCTATAATAGCTGGACTTGTATTGGTCTTATCTTCTCCAATCTGTTCAATAACACTTGCCAACTTATCTATTTTATCCCAATACACCTTAGCTCTGTCCGTGTTTATTTTCATAATAGGACTGGCTTCATCATTTTTATTTTCATCATTAATTGTATCAAACAAACTCTCTACATTATAAAATGCAATGGTCCGTATTTTATACAATCCAGAGGGATTCTGTCCCAAAGTTTGTGAACAGGTAAAAAGCAGAAAAAGTAATCGAAAAATAAAAGCATTCATTTTGGCAATTTTCTACAAATCTAATCAAATTATTAGCAGTCAACACATTAAAAAACATCCATTACAAATATTTTTTATATCTTCGAGTCAACAAATTGCTTTGAAATATGAAAAAATACTTCTTTATAAGAGTATTCACTCTATTGATATTCATTAACGCTTATTCTCAAAATGTAATCAAAGGAGTCATTTTAGACAGTGAAACTGAAAACCCAATGTCTGGCGTGGCAGTTCGTGTTAAGAATACTCAAATGAGTATACTAACCAATCAAAATGGAGTCTTCATCCTTCAAAATCTAGAAAATGGCAACTATGTTATTGAGATCAAACTAGAGGGATATGAAATCCAAAACTTTCCAGTAGAATTGACGGGAAATCCAATTGATTTAGGTTCTATCTTTCTGTACAAAGATTTAACCGAGGAACAAGATATTAGTATTATAAACATTACTGATGATGAATTAAATTCTGATGATGGTTTTACCGACAATATTGCGGGTCTGTTACAATCGTCCAGAGATGTTTTTCTAAGTGCAGCAGCTTTTGACTTTAGTGCTACCTTTTTTAGACCTAGAGGTTTAGACAATGCCAATGGTAAAGTTCTAATCAACGGCATGGAAATGAATAAACTCTCCAATGGTAGACCCCAATGGGCCAACTGGGGAGGATTAAATGACCTACAAAGAAATCAAGCCTTTACACCGGGGCTGAGTCCAAATGAATATAATTTTGGAGACATTGCCGGAACGAATAATATTATTATGAGGGCTTCACAATACAGAAAAGGTGTAAGAGTTTCTTATGCCTCTGCGAACAGAAGCTATCAAGGAAGAGTGATGGGCAGCTATAACTCTGGCGTTATGAAAGATGGATGGTCTTATGCTTTCTTAGCCTCTAGAAGATTTGGAAATCAAGGATTTATAGAAGGCACTTTGTACGATTCCAATTCTTTCTTTGCAGCTATTGAAAAGCAATTGGGAGACAATCATAGTTTAAATTTTAATTTCATCTATGCTCAAAACAGAAGAGGTAGATCTACAGCTTTAACGAATGAAATTTTTGAGTTAAAAGGAAGACAGTACAATCCTTTTTGGGGCCAAATAAACGGAAGACAGAAAAACTCAAGAGAGCGTAGCATTGAAGAACCTATTTTGATGTTGAATCACTATTTCAATATTTCTCAGAAGACATCCTTAAATACCAATGTTTCTTACCAATATGGCTATATTGGTAATACACGTATCGATAATGGTGGAACTCGTTTGGTTACTTTCAACGGACAAGATTCATTTATTGGAGGAGCAAGAAACCCAAGTCCAGATTACTATCAGAACTTACCAAGTTTTTTCTTACAGGATGCGGTCCCTACTGCTTTTGATTTTCAACAAGCATATTTAGCACAACAACAGTTTGTAAATGATGGGCAATTCAACTGGGAAAATTTATTTACGGCAAACCAAACTTCAACAGCCCAAAGAGGAAATTCCATTTATATAGTGCAAGAAGATCGTGTAGATGACAAACAATTCTCTTTCAATTCTATTTTATTTTCTGAGTTGAGCGAAAACATTCGTTTAAATGCTGGTGTAAACTATAGAAAACTTAGCAATGAAACTTATGCTAGGGTAAAAGATTTACTTGACGGTACTGGGTTTTTAGATGTTGATTTCTTCGCTGAAGAGAATACAACTCAGAACAATCAAATTTTAAGTAACCTAGCACAAAGTGACCTTCGAAATCCAAACAGAATTGCTAGAGAAGGAGATCGTTATAAATACAACTACGAAATCGATGCTGTTTCAATAGAGTCATTTGTACAAACACAATTTAACTATAACAAGATTGATTTTTATTTAGCTGCCAAGCTAATGTACACTTCTTATCAAAGAAATGGATTGTATGAAAATGGATATTTCCCTGGCAACAAATCTTTCGGTAAAAGTAGAAAGCTAATGTTTAATGATTGTGGTTTAAAAGGCGGGCTTACTTATAAAGTATCTGGACAACATTTGTTAGACTTCAACACAGCCTACTTAACTAAAGCTCCTACGATTCGAAATTCTTTTGAAAATGCAAGACAAAGCAACACAACCGTTCACGGTCTTGAAAGTGAAAAGATTTTTACTATAGATGGAAGCTATGTATTGAGAACCTCTATTGTGAGAGCTCGTTTAACAGGTTATTACACTTCTTTTAGAGATGGTACTGACATTAACTTCTTCTTTACAGAAAGTGGTTCAACATTCACTCAAGAAGTGTTAACGAATATCGAACGAAGAAACTTTGGAGGGGAATTAGGAATTGAAGCACAAGTTACTCCTACAATTAAATTAAAGGCAGTTGCTTCTTTAGGTCAGTTTACCTTTAATAACAATCCTAATGTATACTATGCAAGTGATGATTTTAATCCAAATCCAAATCAGGGTAACTTATCAAGAAGAACTTTTGGAGATGGCACAACGAAGTTGAAAAATCTTCATGTTGCTGGAGGTCCAGAAAGAGCATTGCAAGTAGGGTTTGAATATAGAGACCCCGAATTTTGGTGGGTAGGTGCAACTGCCAATCATTTTTCACACGCATTTGTAGATCTAAGTGCTTTGAAAAGGACTGCTGCTTTTGCAACTGACTTTGAGCTGATTCCAGCTGAAGTATTAGGTTATGGTGGAAACATTTCTGGATATGCATACAATGATTTTAACGAAGCCACTGCAAGAGAACTACTAAGACAAGAGCAATTCAATAGTTATTTATTGGTAAATGTTGTGGGTGGTAAATCTTGGAAAGTAGGAAACTACTTTGTTGGCTTTTTTGCAACAATTAATAACATTTTCAATCAGCAATACAGAACAGGTGGTTTCGAACAATCGAGAAGGGTTGGATATAGAGACCAGAAAGCTGAACAAATTAGAGAGACTCCTCTATTTGGAAATCGCTATTTCTTTGGAAATGGAACTACCTATTTTGTAAACTTATACGTAAGATTTTAAAAAATTTCAATATGAAAAGATTCAAAAAAACTCAATTATTCATCCTTGCAATAGGACTGATCGCCTTCTATGGATGTGTGGAAAATGACGATTTTAAAACACCGTTATCAACAGATATTCCTTTTCAAATTAACGCTACTGATGAATTACTAACCATCAATGCTGTTATCAATGCCTATAAACAAAATAATGGCATATTAGAATATGGAGAGAAAGACCCTATAACTCCTTCAAATAACAGATATATAGAAGGTTACGTAATTTCTAGTGATGAAGCTGGGAATTTCTTTGAGGAGATTGTAATTCAAGATAAAGCAGAAAATCCATCTGCGGGTATTGTAGTACAAGTAGACGTAAACCCATTATTTACCTTTTATGAGTTTGGAAGAAAAGTATACATCAACTTAGATGGTTTGGCTGTAAACGAAGAAAATGGAGTAATTCAAATTGGTAAAAGAGATGGAAGTGGGTTAGAAAAGATTACCAGTAAACAAAGAAATGAGCACATCATAAGAGGCGCTGAAATAGCCACCATTGTTCCCTTAGATATTACCATTGCAGATTTTTCGAATGATAAGGAAAACTTATTTGTTCGTCTGAATGATATGCAATTTGTCAAATCACAAGTACTAAGAGGTAATTTACCCCCAATGACTTTTGCAGGTGAAGCTTCCGATCAATTCGATGGAGAGCGTATACTGGAAAACTGTAACGACAACAAAAAAGTAGTTCTAAGTACAAGCACGTTCTCAGATTTTAAATCGCTTTCTCTTCCTTTAAACAAAGGAAGTATTGAAGGGATTTTAACCCGAGATTTCTTTGATCGCTTTTTTACATTGGTCATTAATACTCCAGAGAGCATAAACTTTGCAAATACAAATCGTTGCGACCCAGTTGTTTTGACTTGTAATAATCCTATTAATGGAGCGTCCACTATGACTATTTACTCTGAGAATTTTGAAAGTTTTGGAACATTTACATCAGAGGGCTGGGTAAATACAAATATCAACTCAGGATCTACACAATGGAGAGAAGGAAGTTTTAGAGGAAACTCTTTTGCTCAAGTTTCAGGTTTTAATTCAAATGAAAACGATATTAAGGTATGGTTGGTAACTCCATCTATTAACTTAGATGGAACTACCGAGGAAGTTTTAGACTTTGATGTACAGACAAACTATAACAATGGTGCAAATCTAACGGTTTGGATTTCTAGAGACTTCACAGGTGATCCTACTACTGCTACATGGGAGCAATTAGACACAACGATTCCTTCAGGAAGTTCAACAGGGTTTGGCTCTTTTGAAGCTGCGACTAGAGTAAACCTATCTTGTTTAGATGGAAATATTTACATTGGATTCTTCTACCAAGGATCTGATCCAAATGCAACAACAAGATTTCACTTAGATAATATTGTAGTTAGTGGTAAATAACTATCAAATTGATGCAACAAAAAAGTCGTTTATAAGATATTTTATAAACGACTTTTTTATTTCAATTTTTGATTATTTAATCTACTAAAATAATCGCTTTGTTGTCTTTAAATTCAATTGTTCCCGATTGAATCTCTACTGTCAATACCTTATGATCTTCTACTCCAGGTACAATTTTCCCATGTAAATCATCAAGCTCTAGATGTTCTTGAGTATGTACATGAATTTTTACAATTCCTTCTTTTAGAGTAGAAACGATTGGAGCATGATTGTTTAACATTTGAAACTCTCCTCCAGTTCCAGGAACTGTAATTGAATCTACTTCTGATGAGAATAAGATTGCTTCGGGTGATACAACTTCTAAATGCATATTTTTTTATTAATTGATTATGCTTCAGCTAACATTTTCTCCCCAGCTTCAATCGCTTCTTCGATTGTTCCCTTTAGGTTAAATGCTGCTTCAGGTAAATGATCTAATTCACCATCCATAATCATGTTGAATCCTTTGATTGTTTCTTTAATATCTACTAGTACACCTGGAATTCCCGTAAACTGCTCAGCTACATGGAAAGGCTGAGATAAGAAACGCTGTACACGTCTAGCTCTAGATACTGCTAATTTATCTTCTTCAGATAATTCTTCCATACCTAAGATCGCAATAATATCTTGTAATTCTTTATAACGTTGTAATAACTCTTTTACTCTTTGAGCACAGTTATAGTGATCATTTCCTAAGATTTCTGGAGTTAAGATTCTTGATGTAGAATCTAGTGGATCTACCGCTGGGTAAATACCTAATTCTGCAATCTTACGAGACAATACAGTGGTAGCATCTAAGTGGGCAAAGGTAGTTGCAGGTGCTGGATCTGTTAAATCATCTGCAGGTACATATACTGCTTGTACAGATGTAATCGATCCTTTCTTGGTTGAAGTAATACGCTCTTGCATTGCTCCCATTTCTGTTGCTAAAGTAGGTTGATATCCTACCGCAGATGGCATACGTCCAAGAAGTGCAGATACCTCAGATCCTGCTTGTGTAAAACGGAAAATATTATCCACAAAGAAAAGTACATCTTTTCCTTGTGCTTCTCCAGCTCCATCACGGAAGTATTCTGCAATTGTTAATCCTGATAAAGCAACTCTTGCACGTGCTCCAGGAGGTTCATTCATCTGTCCGAATACGAATGTAGCTTTAGAGTCTTTCATTCCAGCTTTGTCTACTTTAGACAAGTCCCATCCCCCATCTTCCATAGAGTGCATAAAATCCTCTCCATACTTGATAATACCAGATTCTAACATCTCTCTTAATAAGTCATTTCCTTCACGAGTTCTTTCTCCTACTCCAGCAAACACTGAAAGCCCACCATGACCTTTTGCGATGTTATTAATTAATTCCTGAATCAATACAGTTTTACCAACTCCTGCTCCTCCAAATAATCCAATTTTACCTCCTTTTGCATAAGGCTCAATTAAATCAATCACTTTAATTCCAGTAAAAAGAACTTCAGTAGAAGTAGATAATTCTTCAAATTTAGGCGCTGCTCTGTGGATTGGTAGTCCATTATCTCCTTCTTTAGGTAAATCTCCTAAACCATCAATAGCATCTCCAGTTACATTAAACAATCTTCCGTAAATATCTCCTCCAATTGGCATTTGAATTGGGTTTCCAGTAGCAATCACTTCTTGACCTCTTTGCAAACCATCTGTAGCATCCATAGAGATCGTTCTAACTGTATCTTCTCCAATGTGCTGCTGTACTTCTAATACTAATGTAGAACCATCAGGTCTTTTAATCTCTAATGAATCATAAATCTTTGGAAGTTCGGCTTCAGTGTTAAATTCCACGTCAATTACTGGTCCGATAATCTGAGAAACTTTTCCTGTTATTGTAGACATTATTTTATCTTTAAAATTGAAATTTTCAGTGAGAGAAACAATCCCTCTTATTTTGGCTGCAAAGGTAATTTATTTCCCTGAAAATGAAAAGCTTTTTGAATTATATTATCCAATTAAAAAAGAGCAAAAAAAAGCCTCGTCATCTGACGAGGCTTTCTATTGATATTGAGAAAAATTATTCCTTGTTCGTTACAGTAATCTCTACTCTTCTATTTTTCTTTCTGCCTTTCTTATTCATATTATCAGCTACGGGTTTCTTTTCCCCATATCCAACAGCAGTTAAGCGAGACTTGTCTATACCATTATCAACCAAGTACTTTAAAACAGCTTCTGCTCTTTTTTCAGATAATTTTTGATTGTACTTTTCAGAACCTCTACTATCTGTATGTCCTTCAATTTTGAAGTTTGCTTTTGCAAATTGCTTCATAATGTTTACAATCCCAGATAATTTTTCAGAAGTTTGAGGTCTAAATACTGCACTCTCTGTATTGAAATAAATCTCTTTTGCAAATTCAGTAATTTCACTCGCAGCTGTTTCTGTGATTATTGGCTCTGGACAACCATTGTTAGAAGCAGGTCCTGCTTCATTAACACAGTTATCATCTTTATCTAACACACCATCTCCGTCTGTATCTGGCCATGGGCACCCTCCATTTGCAGCTGGTCCTGCAACACTAGCACATCTATCATCTTTATCTACAACACCGTCCCCGTCTGTATCAGGACATCCGTTGTTTGCTTTTGTTCCTTTAGCATTAGGGCACATATCGTCTTTATCAGCGATTCCGTCTCCATCAGCATCTGGACATCCGTTTAAAGCTGCTAAACCAGCAACATTAGGACAAGCATCTTCTGCATCTGTAATTCCATCTCCGTCAGCATCTGGACATCCATTGAATTCTTTTAATCCAGCAACTTCTGGACAAGCATCGTATTTGTCATAAATTCCATCTCCATCAGTATCTTTTCCTCCAAACTTGAATACAATACCTAAAGCGTGTTGGAAATGATCATCAAACTTGTTTGCAAATTGCTTCTTGAGAATTACTTGATAGTTTAAACCAACGTTATCATTAAACCAAGCATTGAATCCCCATCCTAAGTTAAGTACACCTTCTCCTAATTCGTCTAACTTGGTGTAACCTCCACCAGCAACTAAATAAGGATCAAACCAACCTGTATCTCCAATAACTCCATTGAAATCATACTTTACGTTTAAGTCAAGAGAATAGTAAACTAAGTCATTAGCTGCTCCTTTAATGTTAATGGTTTCTATTGTGTTCATAGAAAGAGCTCCCTCTATAGAAAATCCTTTGTCAAGATATTTACCTATAGAAAGTCTGGAAATATATTTACTTACATTCCAATCTGAAGTTCCAAAATAATCACTTATTCCTTTTCCAAGTTTATTCGGGATTAAAAAGTCAACTGCGTTGACTCCAACTCCAACAGTCCACTGATTGTCTCTGTCTTGAGCATTTGAGCTGCCTACTGTAGCTAAAGCAAATAAAGCTATCACAGCTAATTTTAATTGTCTCATTATTAAAAATTTAAATTAAAAGTTCCTTATATATACGCGCAAAAGTAACTTGTTCATTACTAATTACAAAGATAAATCTACAAAAATTACATAATAAATGGCTTTTCAAGATCGTTATATTACTCCTAACTGCTTGCCTATCTTAACAAACGATTGAATTGCCTTGTCTAAGTGTTCTTGGCTATGAGCTGCAGATAACTGCACTCGAATTCTAGCTTTTCCTCTTGGAACAACTGGGAAAAAGAATCCAATAACATAGATTCCTTCCTCAAGTAATTTATCGGCCATTACCTGAGATAATTTGGCATCGTATAACATAACAGGCACAATTGCTGCATCTGCACCTACAAGATCAAAACCAGCTTCTTCCATTTTAGTTCTAAAATAGTTCGTATTCCATTCTAATTTATCTCTCAATGAAGTATCTTTTGATAATAAATCAAATACCTTCAATGATGCACCTACAATCGCTGGAGCCAAAGAATTTGAGAACAAATAAGGTCTTGATCTTTGTCTTAAGATTTCTATAATTTCTTTTTTGCCTGTTGTATAACCACCCATTGCACCTCCTAGAGCTTTCCCTAAGGTACCAGTAACAATATCAACTCTTCCTAAAACATTTTTTAATTCTAAAGTACCCCTTCCCGTAGCTCCAATAAAACCAGCAGCATGGCATTCATCTACCATTACCAACGCATCATACTTTTCGGCCAAATCACAAATCTCATCTAGTTTAGCAACAATCCCATCCATCGAAAAAACTCCATCAGTAACAATAATTTTAAAACGATGATTCTGCTTAGAAGCTTCAATCAACTGTTCTTCCAGAGCTAACATGTTATTATTCTCATAACGATATCTAGTCGCTTTGCAAAGGCGAACTCCGTCAATGATAGAAGCATGATTTAAGCTATCAGAAATAATGGCATCCTCTTTTGTTAATAGAGGTTCAAACACACCCCCATTTGCATCAAATGCTGCCGCATATAAAATGGTGTCTTCTGTATGATAAAACTCTGCTATTTTTCCTTCCAGCTCTTTGTGAATATCTTGTGTTCCACAAATGAATCGTACCGAAGACATGCCAAAACCATGGGTATCTAACGTGTCTTTTGCAGCCTGAATTACTTCTGGATTGTTTGACAGTCCTAAGTAATTATTCGCACAAAAATTTATGACTTCTTCTCCTGTCGAAATTTTAATTACTGCATCTTGTGATGATGTGATAATTCTCTCGGATTTATAAAGACCTGCATCTTTAATATCTTGAATTTCTTGTTGTAAATGCTCCTTGATAGCTCCGTACATAAGACTTTTATTTTGATTTGATTTGCTGGTAAAAATACATTAAAATTCCTCTATGGATATGGAATCTCCGATGTAAATCAATATTTTTTTCTCAACAGAATATCCCATATCTTCTATCACTCTTTGGTAATTAAACAACTGCTGTAAATGCTCATCTGAATGATTCCCAGTTTTGTAATCAATAACAACAACTCTGGAATCTTTCACAGCCAATCGATCTGGTATTACAACATCTGAGTTATCTATCAATTCTCTCTCGTTATATATTCTAAATTGATTTGAGTAATACTTTTCTAAAACTGGATGATCTACAATTCTTAAGAGTAGTTTTTTGACTTTCTCAACTTGATTTAATGAGATGGCTCCTTTTAAGAGAAATTTTTCTATTACAGATTCAATATCATTTTTAGTAATAATGTGAGACATCATTTCATGTACCAAATCTCCGTAATCGATGGCCTTCCCTCGTTCTGTGCCCCAATGCTTTGATGAGTTGGCTAATAACTGAATGTTTTGATTTTTCCAGGAATTCGTTTGTAAACTTTCTAGTTTAACCTGATTACCCTGCTCTATTATTTCAGTTTTAAAACTCCCTTTCTCGCCAAATGAATATTGATTTTGTTCCTCACTCCAAACCTCTATTGATTTTAAATAATTGATAAATATTCCAGAATAGTAATGCTGCTTTTCTTGACCCTTGACCATCTTTTTTTCAGTGATGATATGTAATTGTTGTTGAGCCCTAGTTAATGCAACATATAAAAGGTTAAAATTATCTAACTCTAATTCTTGTCTTTTCCTCTTATATAACTGATTTCCTCGATCACCTACATACTGTAATTCCTTTCTTGAGGAGATCATGAATTCTGAAAACCCCTCAAATTGATCAGTAGGTAAATCATGAATCCAGGTCATTGGATTTATTTCTCCATAAATATCTAGATCACACGGAAAAATAACAATTGGGAATTCCAATCCTTTTGACTTATGAATGGTCATAATGCTAACAGCATTCGTATTTTCTGAGCTCACCACACTTAATTTTTCTTTCTTAAGCTTCCAATAATCCAGAAAATCTTGAACACTCATTTGCTTTTTTTGCTGATCCAAAACTTCATCTAAAAAAAACTGCACATAAGCATCGGAAGACTTGTTCAGCTGAAAAGTTGAAACAATAAACTCTACTTTTTCATACAAAGGCAACTCTTGAAAATTAGAAAAATCAAAAGTGAAGTTGTAATCCTTTAAATTTTCCAGAACTTCATAAAAATCACTCACGATCAATTGTTCTAAAAAATAATGCTTATCCTTTTCGATTTTTGAATGATCGTATAAGAAACTCAAAACTTCATAAAGACTTTCTCTATCTTCTGGATTTTGAATATAGGAAAGAAAATGAATGATAAATTGAACTCTGGAGCTATTATTCAAGAGGAGTGTCTCCGAGGAAACAATAGCTATTCCATTTTCAGACAAAAAGTTAGCAATGTCTACTCCCTCTCTTTTTTTTCGAACTATAATACAGATATCTCCTAGCGAATAGTTCCCCTCCAAATCTTTTATTGTATCGAAGACTTGTTGAGCATACTTCTCTTTGTTTTTCTGTTTATCTTCCACCTTGTCAAGAAACGTTAGCGAAACAAAACCTTTTTCTTTTTTACTCTTCTCTTGAAATGACTTTTCAGAAAATAGTTCTTGATAATCTGGGTACTCAATAAACTTGGAGCAGTGCTTAAAAAAACTATTGTTAAAATCGACCACAGCACTGTAACTTCTGTAGTTTGTTGTTAGCTGCTTTTGTTGTTTTTCAATTTGAAAAGGATTGAAAGATGCCTCCTCATTCTTACTCAAGTCTATAAATTGTTCTGCTTTACCTCCTCTCCATCTGTAAATAGCTTGTTTCCCGTCACCTACCAAAAGAAGACTTGTGTTTTCTTGAGACAATGAATTATCAATAAGAGGAATCAGATTTTTCCACTGTAAAACTGAGGTATCCTGCATTTCATCAATGAAATAATGTTGAAATTTTTGACCAATTCTCTCATAAATAAAAGGAGCAGGTTGGTCTTGAATATTTTCAGAAATCAATTGATTGAACTCTGCGTTCAATCTCACATTACTTTCTTCTTTAATCTCCTCTAATTCCTTGTTGATGTGATTTAAAACAGATAGCGGAATAATATTCTTTAAAATTAAATTGGTGAGAACCAACTTTTGATATTCTTTTTCAGACTTTTCGTAATACCCAATTAGCTCAGGGATAATTCCTTCTATGGTCGCTTTGACATCTTCTGATTTTGATTTTGCATAAAAATTTCGCTCCTCGATTCTTAATTTCAAATTGCTATTATCAAAAAACTTAGCAGTTTCTGGGTCTTTACTTAGCGCAAAAAAATGATTGGGTAACATCGACCTGTAAAAGTCATTGAACTCAAGGTTGACATAGTTGATAATCTCCAGACCTGAAACACCTATTGATTTTAAATTATCTATAGTTTGCTTCTTATCTGCAATCAATTTTTTCTGTAGTTTTTTGAAGCTGTCTAGTGATTTAGAAGTCAGTTTTTTAAAGTGTTTAGCATCATTTTCATTCAACAATATCTTCGAGAATTCTACTAATTCTCTAGAAATATCCCAGGATTTATCATCTTCAGTTTTGTCAAGAGAATACTGAATCAGCACTTCGGTCAATTCATCATTGATACCAATTTTAGACACCAATCTTTCTACTGCCAGATTCAGTAACTCATCTGCATCCATTTCTACCTCAAAATTTTGGGTCAAACCTAAATCGTAGGCAAAACTCTTGATAATTTTATAGGTAAAGCTGTCAATGGTTGTGATGTAGAAAGCAGCATAATTTTGTAGAATCGCAAAAACAATTTTTTTACTTCTATCCTTTAATATCTCGGAATCTAAATTTGTCTCCTGTAGAATCTGATGAAAATAGGTGTTTTCAATTCCTTCCGAGAATTCTTTTAAATTTATCAGAACTCGCTCCTTCATCTCTCCAGCAGCTTTGTTGGTAAAAGTAATCGCTAGAACACGTTGAAAAGTAAAAATATCTTCGTTGGTTAGTAGAATTTTCAGGTATTCTTTTACCAAAGTAAAAGTCTTACCACTTCCCGCAGAGGCATTGTAAATTTGAAAAGTAGAAGCAGAGTTCAAAAAAATAATTTGGTAAAAAGTACAAAACTAATAGGTTTTTAGTTGCAAAGTATTATAATTTAAAATATATTTGGACCATATATTGCTATGACCTTCAAAAAGTTATTTTATCTGACTTTTAAGTTTTAGTAATATCGGTTTACAGAGGTAAATCATAGGAAAATATATTTATACACTACAAAGTTATTACTATGAAAACAAAAATTAAAATCATCACTTTTGCTATTATTGGATTTAGTTTGGGTGCTTTTGCACAAAACGGTATTAAAAATTATGTCAAAACATTTTATGTTAACCAATCCAACTCTCTCTAATTAACGGATGAAAATGGGAGTAGTTTAAACTCCAATAACATGTACAAAGTTAAGCTAATTACCACAGGTACAGGAAGTGTAACTGGTTCAGAGTATTTGGTTTGGTCAAGCAATTCCTTGTGGAAAATTAGGGCGGTCTCTACAACTTATACGGTTTCTAACTATCCTGTTTTGGTGTTAGAAGGCAATGTAGTGAAAGTAAAAACCAACCATACTGGTTTTTATAATGTAAAAGCCTTTGTGAAAGTTATTGAAACTAATGAAAGTGATATAGACCCTAGTATTTTTGGCTCTTCCTATCAATGGCAAAGAAAACTCAATGATTTATCTTATCCAGACGGAAAGGTTGGAATTGGGACGACAACTCCGTTATTTGACCTGCATATTGAAGATGCAAGTAATCCTACATTAGCCATAGGAAAACTTAATACAGAATCAGGAGGTACTGCTGAGCTTCATTTTTATGCAGGGAAAACTCAATCAGGTAGTTTTTTTGGAAATGGATTTCGAGTAAAGTATTTTAAGGATGGGTTTACTGACAGGTTGGGCTTTGTGGATAGTGGTGATAAAGAACTATTGACAATAAAATCTGCAGGTAATGTAGGAATAGGAACGACAACTCCTAGTGAAAAATTAGAGGTTAATAATGGCACACATACAACAATGAAATTAGGAACTACGGATACAAGTGGCGCTTATGATCTTAAATTAAAGGCGAGTCATTCTTGGAACAATAAATTTTCAATTCAAGCTGGGAATGCTGTTGTGATGCAAGAAAAGTTAATAACTGGTTTTAGTAACCCAAAACTACTATTAACCCACTATAATGGTATTGGAATTGTTTCTGGTCAAACTGACACTAGTAATAATAATCAGGTAAGCTTATATATTTCTGGAGCAGGAGATACAAATGGGATAGGAAATGTAGGAGTTGGGACTACTACAGTACCTTCTGGTTATAAATTCGCTGTAGCAGGAAAAGTAATTTCAGAAGAAGTGAAAGTACAATTACAATCAGCATGGCCTGATTATGTATTTACTAAAAATTACTCTCTCCCTAGCTTAGAAGAAGTTGAAAAACATATTACATCTAGTGGCCATTTAAAAGATATTCCCAGTGCTGCTGAAGTAGAAAAAAACGGAATCTTCTTAGGAGAGATGGATGCTAAATTATTGCAAAAAATTGAAGAGTTGACATTGTATACCATTCAACAGCAAAAAGAAATTAATCAATTAAAGAATGAAAATGCTCAATTAAAAGAGATCACAAAAAAACTGAAAGAATTAGAGAAACTTATTCTCAAATCAAAGAAATAATTCTTTCACAAAGGTTCGTCTGACAAATCCATATAGTGAACAATTTAAAACATGGAAACAGGCGAACCTTTTTTCTTTTAAACTTTTCGACTTTTAACTCTCTAATTTTGACCCTCTGCCACTTTGAGACTTTTTAACTTGCAGTTAACCCAACCCAACATCTAAAGACATCATTACAATAAAGCCTCCTATAAAACCGAGAGTCGCAATGTCCGTATATTTATCTCTTTGCGTTTCTGGGATTACTTCCTCTACAACGACAAAGATCATAGCTCCTGCTGCAAAGGCCAACGCATAAGGTAAAATAGGTGTGAAAAAAGAGACTGCTAAGGCACCTAAAACAGCTGCAATGGGCTCTACGATAGCAGACAATTGTCCATACCAAAAACTTTTTCTTCTACTTACACCTTGTCTTCTCAAAGGCATCGCTACAGCAAATCCTTCTGGAAAGTTTTGAATTCCAATTCCAATAGCTAATGAAATAGCTGCAATAATCATTTCTGTTTGCTCAGCCCCAACCAAGGTGGAAGCTGCTCCAAATAAAACTCCTACGGCTAATCCTTCTGGAATATTATGTAGTGTTATAGCCAAAACCAGTAAGGTTGTTTTGTGCCAATTCGTTTTCATTCCCTCAGCTTCATTCTCTTTAAAGTTAATATGTAAGTGAGGTAGCCACTTGTCCATACCAAACAGTGCCAATGCTCCTAATGCGAAACCAAGAGCTGAGGGAAGTACCTTTACAAAGCCCTCTCCCGGACTATTATCAATTGCAGGTGATAGCAAACTCCAAAAGCTGGCAGCTACCATTACTCCACCAGTAAAGCCTAACATTCCATCTAACACTGCACGATTCATTTTCTTAAAAAAGAAAACCAATGCCGCTCCAGCTGCGGTTAAGCCCCAGGTAAATAAAGATGCATACAATGCCGCTTGAATTGGGTGTTCTTTTCCAAATTCGACTAATTGATCAAACGTACTCATTATGATTGAATGTATATATTATTAGATATTTTCTGTGAAATCGTCATTTCTTTTTCATTGATTAGAATGGTCAGTGAACCATCAAAGGATTCTTTTGATACTACTTGGATTTTCTTCCCCAAAGAGATTTGATATCGGTCTAAATATTTTAAAAACTCTGAAGACGAATCATTGACTCCTATGCAAATTCCTGATTCATTTGTTCCCAAGGTAGAGAGTAATCTTTTCTCAATTTTTTGAAAATTCCCTTCTTTATCTGGAATAGGGTCTCCATGTGGATCTGTTTTGGGAAATCCCAGAAAAGCGTCTAATTCATCGATTAACTTTGGAGATTTTATATGCTCTAACTGTTCGGCAACATCATGGACTTCGTCCCAAGAAAAATTCAGCTTTTCTACCAGAAAAACCTCCCATAAACGATGCTTTCGAATAATATTAGCTGCAATTCCTTTCCCTAATTCTGTTAGAAAAACTCCTTGATATTTTTTATATACTAATACATCTTTATCTGCTAACTTTTTAACCATATCGGTAACAGAAGATGCTTTCGTATCAAGTTTTTTAGCAATCGCATTGGTACTTATCCCCTTTCCTGAGATACGCTCTAAATGAAAAATTGCCTTTAAATAATTCTCTTCAGCTAGTGTGAACATAACCATCTTATTACCTGCAAATATAGTTGATTTTTGTTTAGTTAAAAATATTTTTAGGCAAGTCTAAAAAATTATTTATTTTTGACGAAATTTTAATCACTTAACTTGGATATAAGAAATTTAATCATCGTGTTCTTTTTATTAATGGGTATGTCAGTTTATGCCCAAGAAAAGACTGTCGTTTCGGGAATGATCACCTCCGCTAATGAACCAGTACCTTTTGCCGCTGTTTATGTAAAAGAGGGTGTCCAAGGTACTAATGCAGATGAAAATGGATTCTACAAGTTAGAAGTCCCTAATGGAAAAATCACCATAGAGGTTAGCTCTCAAGGCTACAGAAAAGTCAGTAAAGCTATTGAGCTAAAACCCAATCAAAAAATCACTTTAAACTTCTCACTATATGAGGATTTATTAGGACTGGAAGAAGTGGTTATTAGTGCCACTAGGAATCGTGTAGAACGTAGAAAAGCGCCAGTGATTGTATCTACATTAAAATCTCGATTGTTAACGGCTACGCAGTCAATCTCTATGGCAGATGGATTAAATTTTGCTCCAGGTGTACGTGTGGAAACCAACTGTCAGAATTGTGGTTTTACCCAAGTTCGTTTGAACGGATTGGAAGGAGGATATACTCAGGTGCTTTTAAATAGCAGGCCCATTTTTACTTCTTTGATTGGAGTTTACGGTCTTGAGCAAATTCCAACCAATATCATAGAGCGTATTGAAGTTGTGAGAAGTGGAGGATCAGCTTTGTATGGCTCTAGTGCTATTGCAGGCACTGTAAATGTCATTACCAAAGATCCCATTTTGAACACATGGGAAATTGGAAGCAACCTCGCATTAATAGACGGTGAGGCTATTGATAGAAATGTTACATTCAATACATCTGTAGTATCTGATGATTTAGATAGCGGAATTTCCCTGTTTGGAACGTATAGAAATCGTGAAAGTTACGATGCCAATGGAGATGGATTTACCGAATTGGTTGAGCTTAGAAATACAACTGTGGGCGCAAAAGCTTTTTTAAAGCCTACTGAAAAAAGTAGAATTTCTGTAAACTTAAACTCAATACAAGAATACAGACGCGGTGGTGATCGATTGAATTTAGCACCACAGTTTACCGATATTACAGAAGAGTTAGATCATGATACTTTTATTGGCGGAGCCGATTACGAAATTTACAGCAAAGATGATACTGGAAAATTTCAAGTCTACACCTCAGTCTCTCATACGAATCGTGATAGCTTTTATGGGGGTCTAGGTGGAGGACGAACGGTTCAAGATAGTATTTTAGCCAACAACGCCTTTGGAACCACGAAAGATTTGGCTTGGGTAAATGGTTTACAATACACAAAGACTTTGAAAAGTAATGATATTCTCACTTTAGGTGCTGAAGTTAATTATACCAATACTGAAGATCAAATCCCGGGGTACAATAGACTCATCGATCAAACCGTAAACTCAAGAGGAGTTTATGCCCAATACGAATGGAAACCTTCCGAGAAGTTTACCACATTGGTCGGTGCACGATTAGACAACGTATCTGTGGATGGGCAGTACTCTATCGGTGGAATTAGCAGGGCTGTAAATGTGAATCAAACTGCTTTTTCTCCAAGGCTGACTGTTTCATATCAATTTACTGAGGCTTTAAAATTCCGAGGAGGTTATGCCAGAGGATTTAGAGCTTCTCAAGCTTTTAATGAAGATTTACATATTTCTAGTGTTGGTGGAGAACCGCTGTTTGTCATCCTTTCAGACAATTTAAAGACAGAGTACTCCAATGCGTTTACAGGATCTTTCAATTATTCAAAGAATATAAATTTGCTACAAATGGATTTCCTTCTCGAAGGTTTTTATACAACTTTAGAAAATCCATTCACAATAGTAAGTACTGGTGCTGTTTTACCCAATAACTCCATTCTTGAAGAGGTAAGGAATGGATCTGGGGCAAGAGTTTATGGAACAAATTTTGAATTTGGAATTTCACCCAATCCTAAATGGAGATTTCAACTGGGAGGCACCTTGCAACAATCAAAATACAATCAACCACAAATATTATTTGAAACTGATGGGACTCCTGGTGAGTCCAATATTGTTGTAGACGAGTTTATTCGGAATCCAAATTTTTACGGCTATATAAACGCCTCTTGGGTTCCCAATGAAAAATTTAATGTAGATGTAACAGGAACCTATACTGGATCAATGATAGTTCCTAGAGTGACTAGCAATACTGGGTTCTTACAACTCAATGAGGTAAATTCTTTTTTTGACCTCAACTTAAAATTAGAATCTCATATAGACTTCAATGAAAGTTTTATGACAACCTTCTCTTTAGGAATTAAGAATCTTTTTAATGCCTATCAAAGTGATTTTGACATAGGGCCAACAAGAGATTCTGATTATATTTATGGACCTAATGCACCAAGAACATTTTTTATGGGTATAAAATTTGGAAAACTCCATTAAAATGAAGTCATCTAGAATTATCCTATTATTCATACTTTTCCTAGGAACAAATGTTTTTGCTCAGAGAGAGCAAATCAACTGGATTTCATTTGAACAATTGGATGACTCTTTATCCATAAAGCCTAAAAAAGTATTCATCTCTTTTTATGCTGATTGGTGCTCGTATTGTAAGAAAATGGATCAGGTTGTTTTTCAAAATTCCGAAATAATTTCCATTTTAAACTCACATTACTATGCTGTGAAGATGAATACAGAAACAAGAGATACAATTGTTTTCGAAGGAAAAAAGTTTTACAATCATGAAGCAGGAAAAAGAAGAAACCCTGTTCATGAAATCCCCTTGCTTTTAGCCTCTAGAAAAAAAGTACCTTTCTCACTTCCAGCTACGATAATCTTGGATGAATCATTTCAAATAAAAAAAAGATATTTTGAATACATCCCTCCAAAGAAGATGTTGAGAATACTCACACGTCAAAGGTAAATTTACCATTCAACATCCCACAAACGATAAACCATCGCTCTTCTCCCGAAACTATAGACCAAACCTGCTGATAGTTGAACATGCGATACCATACTCTGAAATTCTTTTTGAGAATATTTATAGGTCGCCTGTGCATTTACACCCCATTTCGATGAAATCCAATACGTAGCTCCCAAGGAGAAATTCAGTGTTGGAGTGGGTTTGGAATTAGCTATAGTTGCCGGAGCTCCGACAATACTTCCTCCTAGACCTATATACGGAACATAATTCTCAGTAGAAGTATTAAAATCATAACGAATGCCCCCATCAAACGAAAAATAATCGAACGCATTTCCATATAAACCTTCAATTTTTTTTAAAGTTCCAACAGTAAATCCAGCATCTAAACTGAGGCCAGAAAAAAGATAACGTGTTATATTGATTTTTGGAATTTGAGCATTATAACGATCTCGAACCACTGTGAGTCCGACGTTTCCAAAACTTACAAGAGATCCACTAACCCCTATTGCCCATCTATTATTCTGATTTTGACTATGACTGGAGAGTGGAAATAAAAAGACGATACATGCAAAGGCAAAAATGACTTTCATTTCAATGACTAAGGGAGAATTTCAATATATACTGTTACTTACTAACAGAGAAAAACCAAAGTTATTGTTTTATTTTACAAATTCCAGTTTTTTTCTATTTATTAATCTTGAACAGATTACCTTTGCTCAAAATATATTTCGTTGAGCAAACAGACCATCGTAAATCGATATCAAAAATCTGCGAAGACTCAGCAGATTTTAAATGAAATACAACGAGACCAAAACCATTTTCAAATATCGAATTTGGTCGGTTCTTCGTTGTCTTTTGTCATTTCTGAAACTTTCAAAAGAGCTGAAAAACCCTTCGTTATTATCCTAAATGACAAGGAAGAAGCGGCTTATTATTTGAATGATCTTGAGCAGTTCATTGGCGATAAAAATGTGTTGTTTTATCCAGGGTCTTACCGTAGACCTTATCAAATTGAAGAGACTGACAATGCAAATGTATTGCTCCGATCAGAGGTTTTAAATCGTATCAATTCGAGAAAAAAGCCAGCTATTATTGTCACATATCCTGAGGCATTGTTTGAAAAAGTAGTGACCAAAAGAGAACTCGAACGGAATACTTTAAAAATTTCTTTGGGGGAAGAGCTTTCCTTAGACTTTGTAAACGAGGTATTATTTGAGTATAGTTTTAACAGAGTAGACTTTGTTACTGAACCTGGTGAGTTTTCTGTACGTGGTGGAATTATTGATGTTTTTTCTTTTTCCAATGACGAGCCTTATCGTATCGAATTCTTTGGAGACGAAGTGGATAGCATTAGAACCTTTGATGTAGAAACACAACTTTCTTTGGAGAAATTGAAGAAAGTGAGCATAATGCCGAATGTTGAAAACAAGGCACTACAGGAAAAACGAGAGAGTTTCTTGAAATATGTTTCCTCCAAGACCATTGTATTTACAAAAAATGCAAGTCTTGCTTCTGGAAAACTAGACAAGCTTTACCTCAAGGCAGTAGAAGCTTTTGGCGAATTATCAAAAGAGATTAATCACTCAGAACCTAAAGATTTATTTTGTGACGGGAAACTCATCAAAGATCAACTACAAGAATTTACTGTAGCTCATTTTGGCACTTCAACAAACCTCGATAGTCAAATCTCTTTTAATATCAAACCTCAGCCTTCATTCAACAAACAGTTTGATTTACTGATTGAGAACTTAAATCAACATGATGAAGAAGGATTCCTCAATTATATATTTTGCGCGAATGAACAACAGGCACAGAGGTTTCAGGATATTTTCGAAGATTCTAAAAAAAAAGTGCATTACGAAACAGTCGTTTTTCCATTACATCAGGGTTTCATTGATTTGGACGAGAAAATTGTTTGCTATACCGATCATGAAATTTTTGAGCGTTACCACAAATTCCGATTAAAAAATGGGTATGCTAAAAAACAATCCATCACATTAAAAGAACTCAACAATTTAACCGTCGGCGATTATGTGACCCACATAGATCATGGGATCGGAAAGTTTGGAGGTCTACAGAAAATTGATGTCGAAGGAAAAAAGCAAGAGGCTATTAAACTCATTTATGGAGATCGTGACATCTTGTATGTCAGCATTCATTCACTCCATAAGATCTCCAAGTTTAACGGAAAAGATGGAAAGCCTCCTAAAATCTACAAATTAGGTTCTGCGGCTTGGAAGAAGATCAAACAGAAAACAAAGAAACGCGTTAAAGAAATTGCCTATGATTTGATTCAATTGTATGCAAAACGTAAAATGCAAAAAGGAGTTGCTTTCGGTCCAGATACCCACATGCAGCATGAGCTAGAAGCTAGCTTTCTATTTGAAGATACCCCCGATCAGTTTACAGCCACTCAAGATGTTAAAAAGGATATGGAAAGTGAACAACCTATGGATCGATTGGTTTGCGGGGATGTTGGTTTTGGAAAAACTGAGATTGCCATTCGTGCTGCTTTTAAAGCTGTGGATAATGGCAAACAAGTTGCTATTTTAGTTCCCACTACCATTTTGGCTTTTCAACATTTTAAAACTTTTTCCAAAAGACTGAAAGATTTCCCCATCAAGATCGATTATTTGAATCGATTTAGAACAACAAAGCAAAAGAACGGAGTCATTGATGGGATTAATACTGGAAATGTAGACATTGTTATTGGAACCCATCAATTAACCAATCAGAAAATCAAATTCAAAGATTTGGGATTGTTGATCATCGACGAGGAACAGAAATTTGGTGTCGCTGTAAAAGACAAATTAAAAACACTCAAGGAGAATGTAGATACCCTTACCTTAACAGCCACTCCTATTCCAAGAACATTGCAATTCAGCTTAATGGCTGCTAGGGACCTTTCAGTTATTAGCACACCTCCACCCAACAGACATCCTATTGATACGCAAGTCATTCGTTTCAGTGAAGAAACGATTAGAGATGCCATTGCTTATGAAATTTCCAGAGGAGGTCAGGTATTCTTTATCCATAATAGAATCGAAAATATTAAGGAAGTTGCTGGAATGCTACAGCGCTTGGTTCCCAATGCTAAGATTGGTATAGGTCATGGGCAGATGGAAGGCAAGAAGTTGGAGAGTTTGATGCTTTCTTTTATGAACAACGAGTTTGATGTATTGGTTTCTACCACAATCGTAGAAAGCGGTTTGGATGTTACCAATGCCAATACAATCTTTATCAACAATGCCAATAATTTTGGACTCTCAGACCTCCACCAAATGAGAGGACGCGTGGGAAGATCGAATAAGAAAGCTTTTTGTTATTTCATTACACCTCCTTATCATATGATGACAGATGATGCTAGGAAACGTATTCAAGCTTTGGAGATGTTCTCAGACCTTGGAAGTGGAATCAACATAGCTATGAAAGATTTGGAAATTCGAGGTGCTGGAGATTTACTAGGAGGTGAGCAAAGTGGATTTATTAATGACATCGGTTTTGACACCTATCAGAAAATATTGAGTGAGGCTATCGAAGAGCTGAAAGAAAATCAATTCAAAGAACTATACAGCCATGAAAATCAAGGTCCAAAAGAGTTTGTGAAAGAAGTACAAATCGATACAGATTTTGAAATTTTATTTCCAGATAATTACATCAATGCTATTTCTGAACGCTTGAACCTCTACAACGAATTGTCAACCATTGAGTCTGAAGAAACACTATTAGCCTACGAGCAGCGATTGGTGGATCGTTTTGGTATATTGCCCAATCAAGCAGTGGACTTATTAGACAGTGTTCGAATCAAGTGGTTGGCAAAAAAATTAGGATTGGAGAAAATCGTCCTGAAGCAGAAAAGAATGATTGGCTATTTTGTTTCTGACCAACAAAGTGCCTATTATCAGACAGAAGCTTTTACCAGTATGTTGAAATATGTTCAACAACATTCTAAAAGTTGTGTGATGAAAGAAAAGCAAACCAAAAACGGATTGCGATTATTGATTACTTTTATCAAAATTGATTCGGTAAAGAAAGCATTAGAAACTTTAAAACAGATCTAATTTGTCTGAGAGCAACCATATTAAGCATATTTCGGGTTTACTACTAGCCACTTTGTTTATTAGCACATCAGGTGTTTTGGGGAAATATATTGCCATGCCTTCCGAGGTAATTGTTTGGTTCCGTTCTGCCTTTGCTATGATCTTTTTATATGCTTTTTGTCGCTACAAAAAAATCAACCTTAAAGTTCAGAAGACAAAAACACATCTCCCTTTAATTGTTAGTTCATTGTTCATGGCTGGCCATTGGATTACGTATTTCTATGCTTTGAAGTTATCGAACGTGGCATTGGGGATGCTCTCTTTGTTTACCTTTCCAGTTATTACTGCCTTGTTAGAGCCCTTTTTTATCAAGACGAAATTCAATTCCATTCATATTCTTTTAGGAATTATTGTATTGATAGGAATTTATGTATTAGCGCCTGATTTTAATCTAGAAAGTTCTGATGTGAAAGGAATATTATTCGGTTTGCTATCCGCTCTTTGTTATTCCATTCGAGTCTTGATTTTAAAACAACATGTCCACAATTACCATGGCAGCATGCTGATGCTGTATCAAACATTTGTGATTAGTATTGTAACGCTTCCTGTGTTATTTTTTATGGATGTATCTGGCTTTCAATCTCAATTTCCTTACTTGCTACTCATTGCATTACTAACCACCGCTATTGGTCATAGTTTAATGGTTCACTCTTTAAAGTTTTTCTCTGCTACCACAGCTACTATTATTAGTAGTATTCAACCCATTTTTGGAATTATTATTGCCTTTTTTGTTGTGGGTGAAGTGCCTCATGCGAATACCTACATCGGAGGAGCTTTGATCTTATCTACAGTGATCGTAGAAAGTATCAGATCGAAGAAGCCAAAGGCTTAACAAAATTTTACCATAAGTTTTTCTAGGTTTGATTTACCTTGGACGAAAATCAACCATTATGAAATATTTTGCATTCTTGTTTATTTTGTTTCTTACCAGTTGCAACAACTCAACAAAAGAAATTTCAGGTAAAACATTGCTGGAAAAAAGTATTCAAAAGCACGACCCAAAAAAGGAATGGAACAAAGCGTCCTTAGCATTGAGAATCCAAGAACCCAGATTGGGCAATCCAACACGATTCTCAGAAGTATTCCTCAATAACCTCGACAATAGTTTCGAACTCATCAGGAATCGGGAAGATAAAATGGCTTCTTATAAAATTGATGCTAGTGGAATTTCTTCTGTTTTGCTAAATAATGAGATTGTAACAGATTCTATTTCAATAGATCGTTACATGCTACAACCAGAGCGCGTAAAAATATATCAGAATTCTTATCAAGATATGCTGGGACTTCCTATGTCTTTGAACGATGATTTGATTTCAAAGATCGGAACTGTTTCAAAAACAGAATTCGGCAGAGAATCGGCTTATCAAATTGAGCTTGAATTGAAGCGAGAAGTATTTTCAAAAAACTGGTACGTCTATCTTTCAGCAAAAGATTTTACACTACTGGGAATTGATCTTATTTCTAGTGAAAATTCCAATCAAGGCGAACGCCTCTATTTTGAAAAGAGTGTTCAAATTGGTACCATTTCAATTCCTAGAATGAAACACTGGTACGATTTGAATGGCGAATACTTAGGATCTGATGTGATTGTTAAAAAGTTAGAAGATTAGCGTGAGCTTGAAGGCCTCCTTGTTTCGTTAAAAAGGGTAAGTATTCACTCTAGCACAGTGTTAAAATGTGTATGTCATATTAAAGAATATGTACATCGGTAAAATATTTGTCCTGTATCTATTTGTAGAGAAATCAACCACTTGGATTTGCTCAAAATTATTTTCATTTGACAGGTTTTTAGCTATAAGCTCAAATTCAAATCGTTTGTTTTTTGGACGATATCTTATTGAGGCATCTAAGAAATTATAACGTTCATTTCTTTTATTAAAATTGGGTAAAAAATAGTTAGATGATAGTTTTAAAAATACTTCTTTTATTGGATTTAAAATTACACTAAATGAGTTTGTAAATGCCTCGTTAATAAACTCATCACTATTCTCGTTTTTTGAACTAAAGTTTGAGAAGTTAAATTCGTTTTTAAAATTGATAAACCCATCAAAAGCAGTTTTAAATAGCATTTTAATATTTGTGGATTTATTTTTATTGTTTCTTAAGTCAGAATTGTTAATAATGTTTTTATAATTTGAAACTGAATAATCAATACTTAATTTAGTATTGGTATCTATAAAAGACAGGTATTTAGAAATTAAAAAATTCATACCTAAATTATTATTCGTTTCAGGTAAAAGAAAATAATTGATGTTTAGGATATCCTCATTGATAAAAGTATTTGTAAAAAAACTATTCTCTATCTGTTGATAATTGATTCCTAAATTTATCTCCATCTGATTATATAAGTCATTTTTAAAGTAGAAAAGTCCATAATTTAAAACTTTTTGCAAGTCCAAATTTGGCATATTGCTAATTGTTGTTCTATTGTTTATTAAAATTTCATTTTCAAATAAGTATTTTTCTGCCTTGCTATTTTGCACATAGCTAATTTTCCCTTGAATAAAAGAAATGTTATTTAATCTATATCTTAAATTTAATGAAGGCGCAAGTGTAAAATTATCTCTATTTATATTAGTCCCTTTTTCATAATTAACAATTTCTTGATTTAAGTAATTAATGGAATAAGATGGGGTAATCCTTAATTTATTGAAGTTAAAATGATAAGATCCTCTCTGATAAATTAATTCCTCCGAATAATCCAAATAATTTTCGGAGATATTGGTGCTGTTGAATAGCTCTGATTTAATTCTATTTTTATTCGATATTACTCCTAGTGAGAAAGAATACTTATTACTGAATGAGGAGCCTAAGAACGTTATTTGTGAGCCTATTCGATTTTTTTCCGTATAAACTTTTTGTCTATTCACATTAGAACTTGAATTCAATGACAAAGAGGTTATTTCATAGACTTGTGGTGTCTTATTAGTTGATTGAAAAACAGAAAGCTGTAATGCTTTTTTATTTGATATTTTCTTAGTGTACAGTAATCTATTCTTTATATAATTATCATCTGACCTCAGAGATGAAGTAAAATTGTTGCTATTATTAGATTCAATCGATGATTTGGTATGTATATCTTCTTCTCTTATCCTAAAATCATATTCAAGCAATGAAGATTTTGAAGTATTTAATTTTATATTAAAGTCTCCTCGGTATTGTTTAGGTCTTTTGCTTAGAAAATAATTATCAGTTGTAATAAAATCAGATCCACCAATAGAATATTGGTTTTCTATAAACTGATTACTCTTTATTAGATCATTAAGATAATACAGGTTTGTTTTGATTTTTATCTTTTTACCAATATTGAAAATAGCATTGTAATTACCAAAGGATTGATTATTGATATTGACTCTATCATCACTAAGAAAATTAGAAAATCTGGATTCTGGAATTATTTTTTCTATATAATTTTCTTTTTCCTTTAACTCTTCTATGTTTGAATTAAAGCTAAAATAATCAAAAGGCGATCTATTAATACCTATATTATTGTAAGCTAGTACTCCAAAAGATTTGTAATTTTTTGTAATTCCAAGGATATTTAAATTTGTATTAGATGCAATGTTACTATCATTAAAAATACCTAATCCCCCATCTAAATTTCCAGAAAAATCAACCTTCCCCTTTTTAAGCTTTAAATTAAGAACCACTTTATCTCCACTTTCTATATTCTTCAAGAGAGGATTTTCAGAGTAATTATCAATGGCTTGAATTTGCTCAACCATATCTACATTGATATTTTTAGTACCCAAAGAGTAATTATAGCCAAAAAGGTTATCTCCTTCAAGCAAAACTGTTTCAATTGACTTTCCTTTGTACTTTATCTCTCCTGTGCTTTCATTAACATTAACTCCTGGCAATTTTTTTATTACATCTTGGATTTTCCTTTCTGACCCACTTAAATACGATTTCACGTTGTATTTAACTGTATCTTTTTTTATTGAAAAAGATTTTTTCTTCGCTTTAATAATGACCTCATCCAAATGATTTATATCAGTCTTTAGCTCAAAATTAACAACATAGATTTTACCTTTTATAGGATTTTCTATTACATATTGATTTCTGGCATAGCCATAAGCATCTGCTTCAACTATTATTCGTTTATAAGACTTATTTAGTGTAATCTTATAATAGCCATTATTAGAAAATGTGTATTCAGAAATACTACTAGAATCTCTCTTTATTAAAATATTGGAAACAGCAATTAATTTCTTGTCATTATCGGAAATAGTTCCTTTTATAGTTTGAGCAGATAAGCTAGAAAAAAAAGTTAAAATAAAACATACTAACGCAATGAGTCTTTTTTTCATTTAAAAAGATAGTTTTCCAATACCTAAATCTTCTATTCTATCTGTTACTTCTATACTTCCCTTTTCTCCATCTTCAGACAAAGACTTTAACTTTTTTAATTGCCTTATCAACTTTTCTTTAAACCTTTTTTTAAACACATTCCATGAAATGGATTTCTTATCATTATAAACATTAAATACTATATTTTGAGATTTACTGTTTTTTACAATTTTTATAGGCTCTATGATAAAATAGTCATCTTGACTCTTAACCGATAATATAACTCCAGGCAATCCATCAAACTTCCAAGGTCCACCTCTTTGCGACAAGCTAGGAGAAAAATAAGCTTCATAAGTTCGTCCTCTAAATTCACCTATGGCTTTTAAGCATCTTTGATTTAAAATAATTGTGTCAGTTTTAGGCTTGATTTCCCAATCAATTAAATTAATTTTTTCTCCTACGAAAGTTTTTTTACTAACTATTAGTTCGTTGTATATTAGAGTATCTTTCTCATAATCTTTATAGTAGAAGTCTTGTTTTACGTAAGCGTAATGGTTATCCGATAACTTTACTCTTGTTAACTCACCTATTTTTTTTCTTTCACCTATAAATGATTGATATTTAAACTGTTTTAGACTGTCGTTGTTATTATAGTATGCGGATTTATTCCCATTTAAAATTAGATCATAATTCGTTGAAGTTGATAAAATAGCATCGTTGGCATTCACAGTTACTTTATATGTAATCCCTAAATTTTGTGCATTTAAAGTTACAATTGAAAAAAAAGACAGCATTAATATTACTTTTAATTTATTCATTTAATTTTATTTTTAGTTCGTTAAAAAACACTGGTAACTTTAATAAAGTTACCAGCATAGTTATTCTCGATTATTAAGAAATAATTTTATTCTTCGTAATAAGAATCAAATAATTTATCATTACATCTCATAGCAGCCCTTTTACAGCTAGTAAACCAGTTACCAGCAGTAGCTGTATATGTTACTCCTTCAATAACCATACTGCATGATATGGTACAAACAACTTCTTCTTCATGGACAGATAGGGGATTGGATACATTTGTAAATGCCAAACTTGATAATATCCCTAGTGCAAAAAATATTTTTTTCATAATTATAGATTTTAACTAAATGATTTAATTGTACACTACCTCAGCGTCTAAGACATACTTTCTTAATTTTTCAGCACATCTTCTAGATGCTCTTTCACAACTAGAGAGCCAATTCCCTCCTGTTGTAGTATATGTTATTCCATTGTGCGTCATAGAACAACTTACCGTACATAAAGTTTTTTCTGATTCCCCTTTTTTAACAGATTTTTCTTTTTCATTTTTTACAATTGATTTTCCCTTAACAGGCAATGTTTTTTCTGTACTATCTGTCGCAGAAACAACAGAAACAGCAAAAAACATAGCAAATAATGCTATAAATAGTTTTTTCATAATACTATATTTATATTTCACCTACTCTATTTAAGGCTTTTCGGTTTCCGCCTATTTGCAAAAAGCAAATATTTTTAAAGAACTCAAATAAGTATGACTTGAAGGGACTTTCAAAGCAATTTTTCATACATCATAAGGCTCATTTTTTTGATAAAGGAAACCAAAAAAAATACGAATGTCAATCCCTAAAAATGGTGAAATTTTATTATCATCTAAAACAGGGAGAATGATGATAAGATCAATGCAATTCAAACAACTTTCCTGGTAAAGGTCTTACGATTCCTCTTAATTCCATCTGTAATAAAACTGTTGCCAATTGATATACGGGAATTTGAGTTTGAAGTGCTATGACATCTAACAACTGTTTCTCGTTTCCCTTGAGATAGTTGTAAATTTTTTGCTCTTGATCATTTAACGATACAAACAATTCCTTCTGTATGAGTTGCGGTTTTTTTGTTTCCACATCCCAATTCAGCATTCGAATAACATCTTCAGCAGATTGTAAAATATGTGCTTTGTTTCTTGAAATTAAATTGTTGCATCCTTTACTCATGGTATCATTCACTCTACCGGGCAATGCAAAAACATCTCGATTGTATGAGTTAGCAATATCTGCTGTGACTAACGAACCTCCTTTTATCGCAGATTCTATAATAATGGTAGATTTTGAGAGTCCTGCAACGATTCGATTTCGTTTTAAAAAGTTCTCCCTCATTGGTTTTTCATCATGAAAAAACTCGGTAATGAATCCTCCATTCTCGTGAATTTGATGTATGTATTTTTTATGCGCTTTTGGATACACCTCCTCCAACCCATGAGCTAAAACCGCTATGGTTTGAAGATCATTTTCAACAGCTGCTTTGTGAGCACAAATATCAACTCCATAGGCAAAACCACTTACGATAATGGGATTATAAGGTTGTAATTCCTGAATAATCTGCTGGCAAAAATCTTTTCCATAAATAGTCATATTTCTGGTTCCTACCACTGATACTATTTTTGGATTGTTGAGGTCTATTTTACCCTCACTAAAAAAAAGGATGGGTCCATCTGAGCAATGTTTCAAATTTTCAGGGTACCCTTCATCTAAGAAATAACTATAATTGATCTTATTTTTGAGGATGTAGTCAATTTCTTTTTCTGCAAATTTCAGATGCTCTTTGTCTTTTAAGTTTTCGATAATATAGGTTCCAACACCTTGGATTTTTTGCAAGCTAAGGGACTTTTCACAAAAAATCTGAGCAGCATTACCTACAGTTTTGATCAACTTTTTAGCTAAAATACTCCCTACAGCAGGAGTCTTTTGCAGCCTAAGGACTGCGAGAAGTTCTTCCTCTTTCATATGCAATTATTTGATTCCCAATATACAAATTTATTGTTGATAAGTAATCTCGGTTTTCCAGTCTTCACTAGTTAAAATTTCTATATTTGTTTTAATGGCAATAGAAACTTACATTAAGGATTTACTTTACAGGTACGATTGTGTGATTGTTCCTGAATTTGGAGGATTTATCACTAATAAAATGAGTGCAAGAATTGACACAGATTCACATTCTTTTTATCCGCCTAACAAGCAAATCAGCTTCAACCATCATTTAATACACAATGACGGATTATTAGCCAATTATATTGCATCAGCTGAGAATGTCTCTTTTGAACATGCAAATCACAAAATTCTCGAAACTGTTAGTAGTTGGAAGCAACAAATTAAAAAGACGGCTATTCAAATCCAAGATGTTGGGGTTTTAAATTTGAGTGACAACCAGCACATTGTTTTTGAACCAAGTAATAATGTCAATTACTTAATTTCTTCTTTTGGTTTAAGTTCAGTCGATTCTTTAACTATAGAAAGAGCAACTGAAAAAGTAATTCCATTGATCCCAGCTCAACCTGAAAGAAAAGGGGTTCCTGCTTTTGCAAAATATGCCGCAGCTATTGCTATTGCAGCTACTCTAGGATATGGAAGTTGGACAGGATATCAAAACAAACAGCAAGAAAGAGAATTTGCAAAACAACAAGATGATCTGAATAAAAAAATTCAATCTGCAACGTTTGTTATTGACAACCCCCTGCCCACCATAGAGCTGAATGTTTCTAAAGAAATCCCAAAACCCTATCATGTAGTTGCTGGCGCTTTTCAGTTTAGAGAAAATGCACAGAAAAAGATAGATCAATTGAAATCGAAAGGTCATGATGCATACATATTGGGTAAAAATAAGTGGGGACTTACCCAAGTGGCCTATGCTTCTTTCTATAAAAAATCGGATGCTTTTAAAAGCCTAGCCTCTATTCGAAAAAATGATTCTAAAGATGCTTGGTTGTTGGTGAAGAAATTCAACTAATTAATTTTCACTTTTTTCTTTACTGACTCTAAGACGTGTTGTCTATCTTTACATAAAAATGACGAGATGAGACCTAAAACGCCAAGTGAATCATTAACCATACTAACAGACTTAGTATTACCCGGAGAAACCAATTACCTCGATAATTTATTTGGAGGCGAATTGTTGGCCAGAATGGATCGTGCATGTAGTATTGCTGCAAGAAGACATTCGAGACGAATCGTTGTTACTGCCTCTGTAAATCATGTTGCTTTCAACAATACTATTCCTGTAGGAAGTGTTGTAACGATTGAAGCTAAAGTTTCTAGAGCCTTTAGATCTTCTATGGAAATTTATGTAGATGTATGGATTGAAGATCGTCAGTCTGGTTCTAAAACAAAAGTAAATGAAGGAATTTACACTTTTGTAGCTGTGAATGAAACTGGGAGACCTGTTGAAGTTCCTAAAATAATTCCCGAGACAGATTTAGAGAAAAATCGTTACGATGGAGCATTGAGAAGAAAACAGCTAAGCCTTGTCTTAGCAGGAAAGATGAGCACCAATGATGCTACAGAATTAAGAGCATTATTTACTTCTTAACAATTTATCTTACTAAATAATTTTAATGAAAAATTTGCTAAAAGTAAAGCCATTACATTTCCTATTCATAGTCTGTTTTTTTGTTTTAGGATGTAAAGATCAAAATGTCTCAGAGGACGTAAATTTTTATTCTGCCAAACTTCTAAATAGCGAACGCATAACTATGAAGTATGGTAGCTATGGTATTGATGTTTTGAAAAGTGATGATGTTTTGAGAGTTTCTAATTTATACAGTTTACACTATGGACAAAAAATAACTCGGACCTATGCTCTGGTTTATTATCCTTCTGTAATTGATTCTCTTTACAGCAAAGAACATCAGTTAATCTTAAACGGTTCTTCTATTGGTAAAACCTTTAAAAGTCATGGCTGGGAAATTCAAAAAAATCCCATTTATTTTGGTGTATTTGACCTCCAAAAGCAAACCTCTATCAACCCGTTAATGAATATTAAAACAGATGGAAAACTTGCCGTTTATCTATATAACTTTAATATCTCTAAAGACAATAAAACATTTCCTTACGTTACCATTTTAGAAATATATCACCCTAACTATTTAACGATTTCAGACTTAAAGAAAATTTATCCCCACTATAATCTTTACACAACAAAAAACTCCGAAGTAGTAAGTGTATTTAATACTGTGAGAGCAGAAATTCAATATCGTGAGTAGGTACACAAGTGACTACTCAAAAAGTATCAATTTCGAGTGTCCTGAGTGAATCACTCACAGCTTGTCAAAAAAAGCTGAAGTGTATATTGAGAATCACTTTTTGAATTTGAAGGTCGATTATTTTCGATACATTTTTCTTAACTTCTACAAGCTCAGTTTGACAGAAAAACACTCAAACCTGAGCGCCTCATGCGGGCTGACATCAATTTTTTTATACTAAAATCACATTAACTAAGTTTTCTTTTCACTTTTTTATCTATCTCATTTTGGTTGTATCTTAGCACGAATGTATCCCTAAAATTATCTTCATGATTCAATCTTATAAGAAAAATCCAAAATTGGCAGAACATTACGATACCATAATCATAGGATCGGGAATGGGAAGCCTAACCACCGCTGCTATTCTTGCTAAAGAAGGTCAGAAAGTACTGGTTTTAGAAAGACATTATACGGCAGGAGGATTTACACACATTTTTAAACGGAAAGGATACGAATGGGATGTTGGAATACATTACATAGGAGAAGTGCAACGACCAAAATCTATTGTAAAAAAACTCTTCGATTACATTACGGAAGAGCAACTGAAATGGGCAGATATAGGTGAGGTTTATGACAAAATTATTATTGGCAACAAAGAGTATGATTTTGTAAAAGGCACTCAAAACTTTAAAGAAAAATTATACCAATATTTCCCTGAAGAGAAAGATGCTATTAATCAACATCTAGATCTCGTTTTTGCTGCTGTAAAAGCAAGTGGAAAGTTTTATATGGAAAAAGCCTTGCCCTCTTTATTACGAAAAGTGATAGGTGCTAAAATGAGGAAGCCTTTTCATGAATTTTCAGACAAAACTACCTATGAAGTTTTGTCTTCACTCACCAAAAACCAAGAGTTAATAAAAGTACTTACGGGTCAGTATGGCGACTATGGATTGCCTCCAAAAGAAAGTAGTTTTATCATGCATGCTTCTGTTGTTAGGCATTATTTAAGTGGCGGAAATTTTCCAATTGGGGGTTCCTCTCAAATCGCAGAAACTACTGATAAAGTGATTGAAAAATCAGGAGGAACTATTTTAATTAGCGCAGAAGTGAATGAAATTCTCATTAAAGCGAATAAAGCTTATGGAGTTCAAATGAAAGATGGTAAAACATTTACTGCAAAGAATATTATTAGTGGAGCTGGAATCATGGCTACTTATGAAAAATTACTCCCAGAATCTTTGGCAAAAAAACATTCGCTTTTTAATCAACTCTCTAAGGTAAAACGGTCTGTATCTCATGCTTGTTTGTACATAGGACTGGAAGGGTCTCCAGAAGAACTCCAATTACCAAAAACAAATTACTGGATTTATCCAAGTGACTTGGATCATGATGCCTGTGTAGAAAGATACCTCAACGATCTAGAAACGGAGTTTCCTGTTGTATATATTTCTTTTCCTTCTGCTAAAGACCCTGATTGGAATAGAAGATATCCAGGCAAGAGTACCATCGATATCATTACCTTAGTCCCGTATGAAAAGTTTGCGAAATGGGAAGGCAGCAGATGGATGAAAAGAGGCGAAGAGTATAACGAGTTGAAAGAAAAAATTTCCAATCGGTTATTGGATGTTTTATACAAACACATTCCTCAAGCAAAAGGAAAAGTACAGCACTATGAACTTTCCACGCCATTAACTACACAACATTTTGTCAATTATGACAAAGGTGAGATTTACGGATTGGATCATAGTCCAAATCGTTTTAGACAGCGTTTTTTACAACCCAGAACTCCTATTAAGAACTTGTATTTAACAGGTCAAGACATTGTTACTGCTGGAGTAGCAGCAGCTTTGTTTTCTGGAGTACTCACAGCATCTGTAGTTACTAAGAAAAATATGTTGAAAAAAGTTTTAAAGCAATCTTAAGGTGGTTTAGACTGTTCGCATTCTTTTATAACAATACATCCGCTCAGCCTGACTCGCAGGATAAACACTGTTAGATTGAGGTGGCATTTTGATGTAATTAAGGCCTCTAAATTTATCTTTTAGAAAGCCAAGTAGACGGATTAATACGATTGGCATCTTTAAATATCACAAAAACCAGTTTTGTCTTGCCAGTAATTCTATCTGTGAAAATTTTACCCAAGGCTTGTCCTGTTTTAACCTTGTCTCCAGTTTTTACAAATATGCTTTCCAGATTATTATACACAGAAATGTAATTTCCATGCCTAACAAGTATCGATTTACGGCCTTCTGATTGTGTCTGAATTGCCATGACTTCTCCATTAAAAATAGATTCGGCATTCGATCCTTTTTGAGTTGCAATATGAATTCCTGTACTGTTGATATAAGTTCCCTTGTATACAGGATGAGCCTGTCTTCCAAAGCGACGAACAACCAAGCCTCTTTCTACGGGCCAAGGTAAATTCCCTTTATTTTGCTCAAAACGATTGGCAAGTGCTTTTGCTTCGGGGGTTAAGGAAAACCCTTTCGATTTGCTCACCCCTTTTTTAGCATTTGCTTTGGCAATGGCATCTCGTATTAACTTATCTATTCGATCTGCAATTCTCTTCTCCTCTTTCTGCTTATTTCTAAGATCTTTTTTATGTTTTCTCTCTTTCCTTTTGATCTGAGAAATTAAGCTCTCTTGACTTTTCTTATCTTCTAGAATTTTTAATTTCTGAATCTCTTCATTCGCAATTAATGTATCTTTTAATTGTTTTTGAAATGAGAGGGAATCATTTAACTGTTGTACTTTCTTTGTTTTGAGAACAACTTGTTCACCTTGCTTTTTTCTAAAATTTGCATATTGGTTCATATATTGAACCCTTTTGTAAGCTTGGTAAAAGTTTTTTGAAGACAGTAAAAAGAGTACTCTGTTTTGTTGTGATCTACTCTTGTAAGATTTGTAGATCATAGCGCCATAATCCTTTTTCAGCTCCTTCAATTGTTTTTCTAGAACACTCATCTCTATTTCATTGTCATCAATCTCTTTTATCAACTGTTGAGATTCTAGGTTGATCGTACTAATTAATCTTTCACGGACACTAATTTTTTGGTTTAGGTCCTTCAAATCTTCTAATGCATTCTTTTCTTTCTTTTGAACATCAATAAGAAGCTTGTTTACTTGTCTGATCTCCTTTTGCAGTCTTTTTCGATCTTTTTCTAGCTGTTTTCTTGTCTTTTGTGCAGACGCAGGCAGTGTCAATAGAAAAATAAAGAGGAAGGGTATGTAACGAAGTTTATTCAGCATTTAACTCTAAACGTTTATAACCAGAAGGGATTTTATAGCGAACTTTTAGAGGCTCGTTTATTTTTAATGATCTTACTTCCATATCAATCCAAGTATATGCATCTTCTCCTTTGGTAGCATTGATCATCATCTTTGTTGGGATGATGTTATTTTTCAATTCAGAGTAGGCATTGTAATCTATTCTTAGTGTTTCATTTTTTACTTCGTTTTTAACCAACATTTGGTCTAACTTGTAATTCTTTGGATTTATTTTGAAAAAAACATCAAATAAGTCTTCTTGTTCTTTAGGTGTTAATTTGTATGAATTTTCGACGATTTCAGACTTAAATCGCTTTCCTTTCATCTCAAAGATACTTTTCCCAATCAATAGGTTTTGCAATTGAGAAAAACTGATTTCTATCCCAAGCATTTTTTCTATAATCTCATAGTCTCCTTCATAAAAAACCTTATCGACCAAAGAGTAGAAACTAAATGATTCAGGGGTAATTTTTATTTTGAAAACAGAGACAACCGATTTTTTTCCTTGAATCCATATTAATGAATCTTTTTTCATCCGTAATCGAGCAGTAAAGGTATGACGCTTTCTTTGACCTCCTCTGTTGTTCGTATATCGAACTTTTATTTTCGATTCAAGTGTATTTGCAGAAAAGATATTCTCGTTATGTTTTTTAACAATCTTTCTCGCAGACATCTTTTTCAGGGCAGCAGTTTCTATAACTACTTTAGTTGTTTTGCACGCTGTTATGAAAAAAGCCGCAATGATGATATACTTGAAAAACTTCATTTATTTAACTGCCTTGATTTTTTTTGCTTTGGCCCTATACTCTTGAGCTTTGACTGAATTTCCTAATCCATCATAAGCCTTAGCCATCGTCAGGTAAAACTCTGATTCTAATCCAGGATTATCTATAACAAAATCGATACCACTTTCTAAAAATGAAAGTGCTTGATGCGCTTTATTCATTTCTAATAAAGATTTTGCTCTCATTAAATATGCAAAAGGCTGTGCAGGAAATAGTTCAATTCCTAGGTTACTGTATTTTTCGAGTAGCTTTTTATCCTCAGTATATACTTTTTCTAATAACTTCTTTAAGATTTCAAATGAAGAATTATCATTTTCAAAAGTCTGTATCAAAGATGAAAGTGTTTCTTCTGTTTTGAGGATTTTTTTAGCTGGACTCTTCCTAGCTATTAGACTCTCTTTTAATCGTTGTAAATTCTTAGACAATCCTCTCTCATTTTGCAAAGCATTCATCTCTTCAATGGCAAGGTTGTAATTCCGATTTAAGTAATACAATCGTACGAGTTCTTCTCTCATCTTAGGATCGATAGCAACGACTTTTTTCTGAATCTCAATCGCTTTCTGAAAATCTCGTTCCTTCTTGTAAATGGCAACAAAATGTTTCAACATCCAAAGATTAGAGGGATCTTTCGCCAGTGCTCTTTGAATAAAGACTTTTGCTTCTATTGTTTTATTAAGCGCGTAATAATTTTTTGAGAACTCAAAAAGCACGGTTACATCCTCTGGAAAAATCTCATTACATTGCTCTAAACTCTCAATTGCTTTCTGATAATTTCTAATCGACTTTTCCGAAAGGGCCTTAAAAAAATATTCCTGAAATTTTAATTCTTTTTCTTCGGCTAGCGACTGTTTTGCTGGAATACTATCCTGAGCAGAAATGACAAAAGGATAACACCATAACCATATAAAAGCCAAAAGCACGATCCTTTTCTTCATTTGTATTCTTATTAAATTAAACTAATTCGGTATAGTCTCCTATACTCACTGAAGTATAATTTTGATTGTATTTTGCATGGTTTCCAATCATAGCATTCTCCAAACGAGCATTGGAAATTTGGACATTTGTTTGAATTAAAGAGTTCTGAATTTCAGAATTTTCAACCACACTGTTCTCTCCTAAAGAAACATACGGTCCTACTTTAGAATTTTTTAGAACCACATTCTTCCCTATATAACAGGGCTCCACAATTTGAGAGTTCTCTAATACAACGGAAGAATCGACCAAATTATTACCAGCCTCTTGTTCAAAGCCTAGCACTTGTTTGTTGGTATCTACCGTTGGGTCTTTTTTACCACAATCCATCCAAACATCTACTTTTCCAGGTATAAATTTAGCACCTTGTTGCTTTAAAGTTTCTAAAACTTCTGTTAATTGAAACTCTCCTGAGGGTCTTATATCATTATCTATCAGATATTGAATCTCTTCAGACAATTTATCACCATTTTTAAAATAGTAAATACCTATAATGGCTAAATCAGAGACAAACTCTTTGGGTTTTTCAACAAAATCAGTAATGTATCCGTCACTCATTTTTACCACTCCAAAAGCACTCGGGTCGTCAACCTGCTTTACCCAAATAGCACCATCAGCTTCAGCATCGAGTGTAAAATCTGCCTTGAAAAGTGTATCAGCAAAAGCCACAACACAAGGGCCACTCAATGATTCTTTCGCACAGTGAATTGCATGGGCTGTTCCCAATGCCTCTTCTTGTACATAAACAGCTCCTTTGGCTCCTAACTCTTTTGCAATGGCAACTAATTTCTCTTCAGTATCCGCTGGAAATCCCTTTGCAGCAGGTCCTATGATAAATGCGATTTCTTCTATTTCTTGATTCACTACTCCTGCAATGTCTTCCACCAATCTTTGCACAATTGATTTTCCAGCAATGATAGTAAGAGGTTTTGGAATTGTCAATGTATGTGGTCTTAAGCGAGACCCAATTCCTGCCATCGGAACAATTATCTTCATTTTTCTTTTTTAAGTTTCATTATGGCGCAATATACCATTAATTCAAGGATTGAAAAAGCAGAAGTTTTCAGATTCCTTTGGGAATTGCATCGATTAAATTTGAAGTATATTTAGACTTAGGAACTCGGTAAATATCATCTGCATCTCCTTGCTCTTCGATTTTTCCTTGGTTCATAACAACCAATTGATCTGACATGTATTTTACCACAGCCAAATCGTGAGAAATAAAAATATATGAGAACTGAAATTCTGTTTTTAAATCATTCAAAAGATTCAAGACTTGTGCTTGAACAGAGACATCCAATGCAGATACCGACTCGTCACAGATAATTAACTTAGGATGAAGAGCAATAGCTCTGGCAATTCCTATTCGCTGCCTTTGCCCTCCTGAAAACTCATGTGGAAATCTGTGGTAATGATCTTCAGACAATCCTACCTTATGTAACAATTCTAAAACCTGTTCTTTTCGTTCATTTTTACCAGACAATATTCCGTGAACTTTCATGGGTTCTAAAATCGATTCCCCAACAGAGAGTCTTGGATTTAGAGAAGAAAAAGGATCTTGAAAAATAATCTGAATCTCTTTACGAAGCTGTTTTAAAGATTCTCTAGACAAATGAGTAATATCTTTCCCTTTGTAAAAGATACTTCCTTCGGTGATTTTCTCTAAGTGTAGGATGGTTCTTCCCAGTGTAGTTTTTCCGCACCCTGACTCTCCCACAAGTCCTAAAGTTTCTCCTTCAAAAACTCGGAAAGAAACTCCATCTACCGCGCGAACTTCTTTTTCTTTCCCTAGCCATCGATTTGTTGTATAGTATTTTTTGACATCTATAATCTCTAAAAGAGGGGATTCTTTATACAAGTGTTTGTGATGATGATCTCTCTCCGCATCAGTATAAATCTCTGAGACCATCTTTTTTGAAATAAAATCGTTTACTGTAGGAAGTTTTTTTAATCGATATTCTAAGCTAGGTTTTGATTGGATCAATGCTTTTGTATATTCTTTTTGAGGAGTTTTAAAGACCTTCTGAACTGTTCCCTTTTCTACAATAGTCCCCTTATAAACTACCATCACTTTGTCTGCAATTTCAGAAACCAACGACAAATCGTGCGATATAAATAAAATGCTCATTTGAGTCTCCTGCTGTAATTCTTTCAGCAACAAAAGAATTTCTTTTTGTACAGTAACATCTAACGCAGTTGTAGGTTCATCTGCAATCAACAACGATGGTTTACAAGCAATGGCCATGGCAATCATAACCCGTTGCTTTTGACCGCCGCTTATTTGATGAGGGTATGATTGATAGATTTCTTCTGGTCTTGGCAATTTTACTTTTTCAAAAAGAGAAATCACCTGGCTGGATCGTTCTTTCTTTGTAAGATGGGTGTGCTTCTTCAAAATTTCATCAATCTGTCTACCACAAGTAAGTGTAGGGTTCAAAGAACTCATAGGTTCTTGAAAAATCATTCCAATTTTAGATCCTCTTATTTTTTGTAGCTCCTTTTCACTTAAAGAAGTGAGATTTTCTCCCTGAAAAAAAATTTCTCCTTGCACATCTGCATTTTTAGGCAATAGCCCTAATAAAGAAAGTGCTGTGATAGACTTTCCGCTACCAGATTCACCAACTACTCCAAGAATCTCATTTTCTTCTATTGAATAAGAGATATCCTCTACAACTTTATTTATAGATTTCCCAGTTTTGAAAGTGACAGTAAGATGATTAACTTTTAGCATACGTTTGATAAAAATAGTGTTTTCAGTGCAACATTTGTTATGAAATGATGAATCATTCTTTTCATATTTTTCAGGCTTTTCCTTATTTCTTTATTACATTCTCTCCTCCCCTTTTTTGGGGAGGCAAAAATTTCCCCAAATCTCGGTATTGTACAGCATGTATATCATCTGTATTTTTACATTGTTATTGTTCTTTTTATACATGTTATTAAGTTTAATTAAGACCCCCTATTAAATATTCTTAATTAACACATTTACT
>JANQMD010000047.1 GCA_028280265.1 Flavobacteriaceae bacterium | reverse complement strand
TAAGAAATAGCAGAAAATTTTAGTGCTAAAACAGTTTCTACCACTAAGAAAAATAGTACATGTCGTAGGATTTTGTCAAAATGTGCACGCTACCCCTATAAATAAATATAAAGATACTGGAGAAAAAATAGCAGAAGAATATGATATTTTTGAAAATCCAGATTTAGATAATCTAAATTTACAAAGAACCCCATCTGGCGATGTGTTTGACATGTCTAAACCTAATGATCCTCCCATGACCCATTTTGAACCAGGGCAAAGAAAAGGATTTAAAGACTTTGTCGCAAAGCTCCTCTTGGGGCTCTATTAAGCCGATTAATAAATCACCAAAACTTCCACCATTTTTTGTTTTCCAACTCTTCTAGCTTGGCTTTGAGTTCTTTGTTTTGCTCTTCAAGGGCTTTTGTTTGCTCAACGTTTTGTTTTTCGTTAGAACGGTCAAGAGCTGACTTCAAATTTTCTTGAATTTCGTCTTTTTGTTGCTGCAAAAATTGTATTATCTCATCTTTATTTTTGACTCTCTCGGCAAGTGTTGCATTTTCGGCAATGAGATGTTTATTTTCACCTAGTAAATTATCATTTAACGATTTTAATTCGCTTATTCTATTCTCAAATGGCCTGATTATAATATCAAAGTTTTTGACATCATCTGATTTATTTTCTTGAATAATTTCAATATCTGGCTGGTTGTTATAACCTGTATTAAAACTTGTAGAAGTTGACTCTATAATACTTTTAATCTCATCTAATGTTTTACCTGTTACAAGTAACTTTTTTATTTCCTGAAAAATTTTTACGGTTTCTTCTGAGTAACAGCGGTTACCTTTAGACGTCCTATCGACTGTTAAGCCTAAAGAACGCTCCCAGTTCCTTAAAGTACTTGTACTGACTCCAAGTACTTCGGATAGTTGATTTATATTAATAAAACCTTGGTTGTAACAACCACTTGCAACCATAAACACAAACCTCTTTATTTTCAACAAGATACAAGTTACAACCCTACTTATAACAACTAACTGAAGTTTAGTAATCATCTAGTTAATCTACAAATTGCATGAATCATATTTGTGTTGTACAATCGCAGACAAAATTACATAAAAAAAATTGTTTCCCTTCGGAGACCCGAGTAAGAAAACAAAAAACTTCTTTTTATTAAAATCTTTTAATCTATATCAATTTCATTGTTTTCAATAGTATCTTACTCACTCCGGCGGGTCAATAGTCAACCTGTATAAATTTTAGGAGGAGTAAATAAAAATGACTGCAACAGCTACGTTAGAGCAAGAAAAAAAATTTTTCACAAATTTAGATTTACTAGTTTTAGTTTATGATTCTGCCGTCGGTACAAAATTTAAGCTAAAACCGACAACTATTAATGTATTGCATGGATTATCCAGACATTACAACCCAAGAACCGGTTTAACATTTCCGTCTTGCAGTGCCATAGCTAAAAAAATTAATAGTACACGTGAAACCGTTACTAATGCTATTAAAGAGCTGAAAGAAAACGGTTTAATTCTGGTAGAGAAGGACAAAAAGCATAATATCTATAAATTTACCGACAAGTTTTTTAACGCTCTGGAGTGTAAGAAAAAACCCTGTAGAAAATCGAAAAATTCGACTTTGAACATTGTAGAAAGTCGAAAAAGCTCACACAAACATAATAATAATCATGAACAAAATAAAGGAACATCATCATGCGCGGCAGGAGAAAATTCGGTTCAAGATGATGATGATGATTTTAAAAATAATTTTTCTGTGGATCTGGAAACTGAAAAATTGAATCCGGAATCATTCAACACACTAAAAACTTGGGGATTCAATGGCATTCAGCAAGCTATATCAAAATATGGCACACAAGCGATTGAGGATTGCATCAAGGAAGTTGAAAATGCAGACAAGAAAAAATCAATCAAAGTTAAAGGAGCATATTTGCGGACAATCTTAGCCTCATATACAAACAAAAAACAAGCTGAGGTAGACAAGTATCAAGAGCGTGTCAAAAGACTTCAAAATGACGCAATGAGTCACCTGAATAATGTCGAATTGGCAAAGGTGCAGATATTTAATTACAGCGTGCATCAAGTTAGGTATCTCAGTGACAATGATATTACGCATATTGCGGAAGCTGTGACAAGGTGGGGGTTTGATGGGCAGGAGTTTGTGTTTTTGAAGTATCTGTTTGCGGAGATGGGAAGCAATGATATTTTGAAGAGGAAGTATAGTGAGGCTGTTAAGAAGTTTCAGGGCTTGAAGTGACACCTGTAATATAATTAAATTTAACTGATCAATGACAAGCTTATTGAGTTTTGGGTATTGCTGGAAGTATTAGGGTAGCAAGCTTGGGGTGTGGGGTGGAGGTTAATCCTCTAAAATCGTGGTCATTATTTTTTTGATCAACCTTTTTTGCTTCTTTAGGCTATTTTCTAATCCTAATATTGTCCATCCTGTTATTCCTGCTTTTTCAGCAGCCTCAACTCTTCTTCCGCAGCGGATAACACGTTTCACCTGTAACTCTTTCGCCATTTGTGTACTCTTTTTGCTTACGCAGTGACTAATGTTAATGCTCATTGATCACTTTACCTCCTATCTTGTCGATTCTATTTCCAATATCAATCAAAAACAAACATAGAAAAAATTGCGCTGTTGGCAATTAATTTTATGTTCTTACTTGTATTATTTAGTGATTAAGATGAGAAGGTGAAACAATGCTAAGATTACAAAATCCAGTAGGTTTAAAGAATTTGAGTTTAAATAGGCAACAGAATTTAAGATTTAGCAGAAATCTTTCGCAGGAAGTACATGCAGATAGAGGAAATGAAGTGACCGATAATAACGAAAATCAAGAGGATACACCTGCTGAAGGGAACTTGTTACAATATATTTCTGATAATCTTAAGGAGATTTTAGAAAATCAAGATTTAATTATGGACTGGCAAGCTGAAGACACGAGAAAGCTAGATGCAATTTCACGGACTCTAGATATAAACGATCAGGACTCTGACGAACAAAGGGTATGAATATGAGAATTAATGTACCATTCAGGAGTGATAGGCAACCGTTAGGGGATGTTGCGAAGGAAGAAGCTGAGCGTAATAAATGGGATAATATTGTGAATA
>JANQMD010000012.1 GCA_028280265.1 Flavobacteriaceae bacterium | reverse complement strand
GGCTCCTTCTATGTGGCACGCATTATACAAACGAACCAGATCTTTTGGGTTGTGAGAGAAATCGGCATCCATTTCAATAATGTATTCGTATCCTTTTTGCAAAGCCCACTGAAAACCATGGATATAAGCAGTACCTAGCCCATTTTTACCCTTTCGTTCTTCTAAGTGCAAACGATCTGAATGATCTTTCATCAATTCCTTTACAATTTGCCCAGTTCCATCGGGAGAATTATCATCTACAATTAGGATGTCAAATTCCTTTTCTTGGTTAAAAACAGCATTGATAATAGCTTTAATATTCTCTTTTTCGTTGTAGGTAGGAATGATTACTAAAGCGTCAGACATGAGTTGAAAATATAGCGACAAATATACATTATTTTATTACTAATTTTGTGTTAATCTTAAACGACAAACAAACCGTAATGCCAGCGTTAGAAAGAGAATTTATATTTCATGATTGGATCTTGATTTTGTTTATTTTTGGGTTTCTTATTTTGGCTGGACTCAAGTTATACCGACCTCAAAAATTGAGAGATTATGCGTTTTCTATTTTCAATAAGGGATTTATAGAGCTTGAGGGTGAGGAAAAAACAAATGATTTCAATTTGTTTCACATTGTTTTTATGCTTTTTTCTTTTTTATCGATTTCACTTACGTTCTACTTTTTAAAAGCAGCATACTTTGATAATGAGGTGCTAAGCCTTTCTGAGTTCGGAGTTTTTACTGCGTACATCATGACTTATTTGATAGGAAAAAAAATTCTTGAACTGCTGATCTCTTATTTCCTAGATATTAAGGAGATACTTAAATATTTCTTCTCCTTTAAAAGAGGTTATTTGTATGCTATTTCACTGGGCTTTTTTTTCTTGAATTTTCTATTTTTTTACGGCTTTCAAAACAAAGACATCTTACTGATTGCTGTCATAAGTTTCATAACCTTACGATTTGTTTTGATTTTGCTCAATAACAAAAACCTGATTATTAAAGAGTTGTTTTATTTTATTTTGTACCTTTGCACCTTCGAAATCGCACCATTAATGATTTTGTACAAATTGATCATTAACTAAGAAAGAAGAAGAGTATGAAAGTGAAAACTATCTTGGTATCTCAACCAGCTCCTAAAACGGAAACTTCTCCGTATTTTGAATTAGCTGATAAGCAAAAAGTTAAAATTGATTTTAGATCTTTTATCCATGTAGAAGGAGTTCCTTCAAGAGAGGTAAGAGCTCAAAAAGTTGATTTATCTAAGTACACAGCTATTGTTTTAACGAGTAGAAATGCCGTAGATCATTTCTTTAGAATCGCAGAAGAAATGCGTTTTAAAGTGCCAGATACGATGAAGTACTTTTGTCAGTCTGAAGCGGTTGCTTACTACTTGCAAAAATATGTAGTATACAGAAAAAGAAAGATTTATGTTGGAAACAGAACATTTCCAGAATTATCTAAGTTGATAAAAAAGCACAAAGATGAAAAGTTTTTGTTGCCTTCTTCAGATAAATTAAAGCCTTTAATCCCTTCAGAGTTAGATGCTATTGGAGTCAACTGGACAAGAGCCATTCTTTACAAAACGGTTGTAAGTGACTTGTCTGATTTAGAGAATGTATTCTATGATGTGTTGGTATTCTTCAGTCCTTCAGGAATTGATTCGCTATTCAAAAATTTCCCAGATTTCAAACAAAACAATACGAGAATAGCTGTTTTTGGAAACTCAACAATTAGAGCAGCAACAGAAGCAGGTTTAAAGTGTAATATTACTGCACCTACTCCAGAAACACCTTCTATGACGATGGCTTTAGAAAAATATATAAAAGAAGCGAATAAGAAATAAAATTCAATCGAAAAGCAAATAACTGAGCCTCATTTAAAATGAGGCTTTTTTTATATGTGCTAATTCAAAAGATTTTGAATATTTTTAGGCGACTTAAAAGAAGTAATTTAGATGTCTTCACCAGAAAATAAAAAAAAGAATAAATGGAAAAAAGTGATTCAGGTAGTTGCCGCTTATTTAGTTGCCGCTTGGACTTTTTTGCAATTTCTTGATTGGACCCTTGTTAGATATCAAATTTCCCCTTATTGGGTAGACATCCTACTTTGGGTTTTTGTAGGGGTTTTACCCTCTTTAATTATTTACCTTTTTAATGCTGAAAGGATAAATGATAAAAAAATAAAGCTGAGAGAAAAGATTATCTTTCCTACTAATTTCCTGATTCTAGGAACCGTATTATATTTCTTTTTTGGAAGTACTGATTTAGGATCTACAACCAAGCAAATAAGTTTTACAAACGAGTTTGGAACTTTAGAAACCCAAACAATTACTAAAGAAGAATTTAGAATAGGAATTCCCATCTATAATTTCCAGCAGAAAGCTAAGGATACAGCAAATTCCTGGATTGGAAATACAATTAATGAATTAATCAAGTTAGACTTAGACCAAGATAAAAATTTTGCTCCTGAGAAGAAGTATTCAAACAATACAGTAGAAAAAGTAAAGGCAAGTTCTATTTTTCACAAGTATTATGTAGACGGTGAGTATGAAGTAAAAGATGGTGTTTATAATATTACTTCTACCTTGAGAAATAGTAAAAATGGGAAAGAGGTTAAAAGAACCGAACTTTCTGGAGAAGACTTTTTTGCTTTAATAGATCAGATAAGTGTTTTTATTAAAGAGAATCTTCTTGTGAGAGATGAATTGATAGACAGATATATTGATTTAGATATTAAAGAAATTACAACTGAATCAATGAAAGCATTAAAATTATGGTCTAATAGAGAGTATGAAAAAGCAGTAGAAGAAGACAAAACCTTTGCGCTAGCATATTTTTACAATGCTCAAAGAAGAACAACATTTAGTCAAGGAGAGTTGGAAGAAAAGTACTTAATAGACAAAGCATATCGATATAAAGACAAACTTCCCTACCAGCTACAATTTGAAATTTTAATGTATAAACATATTGTTTATAATCGTTGGGATGATGCTGAAGAGTTACTCAAATATCAATTAGAGATAGAACCAAATAATGTTTCATACAATCGCTTGCTCTATATTATTTACAGTGAAACTAAGAACTTAGAAGGATTCTACAATCATGCAAAAAACAGGTTTGATAAAATTAAAAACGAAAAGAGTGCACAAGATTATTATGTTTCATTGATGCTTAATAGCAAATACAAAAAAGCAAAAAATTTAATTAAGCTTTTTGAACTATTAGCTCCAGATGTAGAGGAGGTAACTCGTATTAAAGCGTATACTTTTTTATTAAGTGGAGACATAGATGAAGCCGAAAAGATTTATAAAAAAATAAACTTACGATGGCCTAAAGAGTCTATATATAGAGACTTGGTTGAAGAGTACATCACATATAAGAGAAATAATAACAACCTTCGCTTCGATAAAATTTCTCAGAGTGGTGTTTACAGGTCGCCCTCTAATGAACAGCAAGTAGAATATTTTGAAAAGGATGGAGGCGTTTTTATTCATTATAAAAATCAAATAATGAATCGTGGGATTGTTTCCAAAAACAACAGACTCCTTTCGCTTGATCCAACTTGGGTTTCTGGAACTCATCATATATTTGTAAAAGACAGTTTAGACAGCATATACAAAGTAAAAATTAACCAGTTTAATCGGGACAAATCATCTATTTTTTACTATTTCAAAGAGACTGAAGAAATTAGATCAGCTTATGAATTATTAAAGTCGGGAAAAAAAGAGGGGTTAAAGGAAACTTTTGAATTATTAATTGAAAAATACCCGAATCACTGGTTTCTAAAAGATATATTACAGCATCTTAATTATATAGAAAGCCTAGATTCACAAGCGATACAAAAACAATTTTCGAAAATAGCAGGAACTTATAGCAATCGTGTTTTTTGGGTTGAAGATAACAAACTCTATTACAAGAGAGATAATTTAACCAGAATCGAATTATTGCCCATTTCTAAAACACGTTACATCAACCTAAGCAAGTATGTAACAAATCTCGAATTTGAATTTTTAAAAGAAAATAAGATTGCATCGTTCGCTTGGTCTTACGATTTAGAAAAAGATGAATGGGTTAAGCTAGATGGAGAAACTAATTATTTTCTCAAAAATTAAGCAAATAAGGTAGCAAAAACCTCGTTCACTTTCCCTACTAGAATCAATTTGATATCAAGGTTTTGAACAGTAATTTTATTGTATTTCGAAGCAACAAATGTTTTGTAGCCTAGTTTTGATGCTTCTGTAATTCGTTGATCTATTTTGGTAACAGGCCTAATTTCACCTGCCAACCCAACTTCACCAGCAAAGCAAACATCTGGAGCGATGGCAATGTCTTGATTGGAAGACAAAATAGAGGCAACGACTGCTAAATCTATTGCAGGATCATCTACTGAAATCCCTCCAGTGATATTTAAAAAAACATCTTTGGCGCCAAGTTTAAACCCCGCTCTTTTTTCTAACACAGCAAGGATCATGTGCAATCTTTTAAGATTGTATCCAGTAGTCGTCCTTTGGGGAGTGCCATAGACAGCTGTGCTTACCAATGCTTGAATTTCGATCATCAAAGGTCGAATGCCTTCTAAAGTTGAAGAAATAGCTGTTCCGCTGAGATCAGCATCTTTTTTGGAGATTAAAATTTCAGAAGGATTGGAAACTTCATTTAAGCCATGAGACCTCATCTCATAAATTCCCAACTCAGCAGTAGAACCAAAGCGATTTTTCTGCGATCGAAGAATTCTGTAGGCGTGGTTTCGATCTCCTTCAAACTGCAATACTACATCAACCATGTGTTCTAAAATCTTAGGTCCTGCAATTTGCCCTTCTTTATTAATATGACCAATTAGCAAAACAGGAGTAGCTGTTTCCTTTGCAAATTTAATGAGCTCTGCAGTCGTTTCTCGAATCTGAGAAATGCTTCCAGGAGAAGCTTCAATGGTTTGGGTATGCAACGTTTGAATAGAGTCAATGATCAAAATGTCTGGATCGACTTCTTCAATGTTTCTAAATATATTTTGTGTGTTGGTTTCTGTAAGAATCAGGCAATCAGATGAATTTTTCTCCAATCTTTCAGCCCTCATTTTAATTTGTGATTGACTTTCTTCACCGGAGACATACAGCACTTTTTGAGGAATGGATAAGGCGATTTGTAATAGCAATGTAGATTTTCCAATACCGGGCTCACCTCCTAATAAGGTGACAGAACCTCTTACCAATCCGCCACCTAAAACAGTATCTAGTTCATTGTTGTTGGTGGGAATTCTCTCTTCGGGGTTTAGCTTTATTTCATTAACCTTCAAAGGTTTTGAAACTCCCTTGGCAGTCGTTTGCTGCTTCCACTCTCTGGCAACTTCTTTTTGAATGACCTCTTCAACAATCGTATTCCATTCGCCACAAGCACTGCATTGACCCATCCATTTTGCATGTTGAGTCCCACAGTTTTGACAAAAAAAAGTTGTTTTCGCTTTCGCCATTTCATAAAATGATTTAGACAAAGAAAAGAAAATTACTCACAAAGAAAGGCTTAATCTATCTTGAACTGTTTTATTTAGCTTTGTTATATATTGGTAAAGCTAAGAAAGAGAGTCCACCAAAAAAGATCACCATAGCTGTTTGAGATCCCCACATAATCCAACCAAAAGATTCACTAGGTCCTTCAGGAGCATTAAACAATACAAATGCAGCAGCTACAGAAAGCGGATAAGAGCCAATACCTCCTGGAGTTGCAGCAATGCTAAGAGCGCCTGCTATGAATCCAACTAAAACGGCACCTACTGGAACAGAAAGTCCGTCAATGGAAAAGGTAACTACCCAAAACATAAGAATGTACATAACCCAAATGAATACTGTATGGAAGATAAAAGCCCATTTTTTCTTCATTTTAAAGATGCTTAACACCCCTTCAATTAAGCCATTTACAAAGTTTTTAATTTTCAATCCAAAACCAGATTTGGCATTTTTCACATATAAGAAAAACACAATGACTCCAACAACCAAAGCTCCGAGAATCATCCAGATCATCCAAAGATTTCCACCTCCATCATCTTTCTTAGTTAAAAGGTCCATGATGAAATCAAATTGAAGAAACAATGTTACTACAATAATCAAAAGAAGCATAATCAAATCGGCAACACGCTCGGCAACAATAGTTCCAAAACTCTTTTCAAATGGAATGTCTTCATAGTTGGTCAACACCAATGCTCTAGAAGCTTCTCCTGCTCTTGGTATGGTGTAATTAACCAAATACCCTACCAATACAGCCAATACATTATTGGTCAACTTGGGCTTATAACCCATAGGCTCTAACATAAAACTCCATCGGTAAGCTCTTGAAATGTGACTTAAGATTCCAAGAAGTAAACTAAGGCCTATCCACCAATAATTGGCATTTTTAAAATCAGTAAAAAGTCGATCTAAATCAATGTCTGAAAGTGAATACCATACTAAGGTCCCTCCAAAAGCAAAAGGGATGATAATTTGTAACGCTTTTTTAAGAGTGGGATTCAAACTAGTTTAATGTATTGGTAGTTTCGTTAGGAAAAACGAGTGCTGGTTTAAAGGTTTTGGCTTCTTCAAAGTCTAAAAAAGCGTATACAATTAGTATGAGTACATCACCTACAGCAACTCTTCTTGCCGCTGCTCCATTTAAAGTGATTTCTCCACTACCTCTAGGACCAGGGATTGCATAAGTTTCTAGCCTTTCGCCATTATTATTATTGACAATCTGTACACGTTCTCCTTCAATAATGTTGGCGGCATCCATCAGGTCTTCATCAATGGTAATGCTTCCAATATAATTCAAATCAGCACCTGTTACTTTAACGCGGTGGATTTTAGATTTCACTACTTGAACTAACATGGGGCAAAAGTACTACTTTTTTAAATTTAGACGGTTAAATATTCAATCAAATGAATGCCTATTGTTAAAGTGCTAAATTGTCTATTAATCGTATAGAATCTGTATAAACAGCAATAAATGCCCTATATGATCTTTTTGGTTTGATTTCTGTGATCTCCTTTAAAGTTGCTTCGTCTGCAATGTTGAAATACTCAAGCTTAAAAGATGAATGATTTTCGAAGCTTTTTTCTACCCAAAGTTTAATATTTCCAATAGATTCTGTGTGTAATTTTGCCTTGACAGATTGCAAAACTTTGTAGATAATAGAGGCTTCTTCTCTTTGTTTTGAAGTTAATCGCTCATTTCTGGAGCTCATCGCTAGTCCATTAGCTTCTCTGTGTATGGGACAGCCAACAATATTTATTGGCAGATGTAGTTTTTCAACCATTTTTTTGATGATTTGTAACTGTTGAAAATCTTTCTCTCCAAAGTAAGCATTCGTAGGATTTATGATGTGGAAAAAAGCGTTTACAATTGTCCCCACGCCATTAAAATGACCTTCTCGAAACTTTCCTTCCATTTCATGCTCAAGACCATCAAAATCAAAACTATTTGAAGAAACATTTCCTTCATAGATGTCTTCTACAGTAGGAGTGAATACAACATCACAACCAGTTTCTTTAAGTAATGCTATATCCTTATCTATGGTTTTGGGATATTTTTCTAAATCTTCTTTCTTATCAAATTGTGTAGGATTCACAAAGATAGTTGCAATGGTAATTCCATTATTTTTTTTGGATTCTTCTATCAGAGAAAGGTGACCTTTGTGTAATGCCCCCATGGTAGGGACAAAACCGATAGTAACCTCTTTCGAAGAAAGCTCTTTAAAATAATTTTTTAGATCACTCTTAGTGGTGAAGATCTTCATATTATGTGGCTGAAAAACACTGCAAACTTAGCATTTTAACATGGATTTTGCATAAAAATTCGTACTTTTGCAAACTTATATAAAGGCTTAGATTTAATGAAAGATAAGAGAATATTATATGTTTCGTCTGAGGTTGTTCCTTACTTACCAGAAACAGAAATAGCATCTACTGCATTTAATGTAGCAAAAAGCGCTCATGGGAATGGAATTCAAACCCGAATTTTTATGCCACGTTTCGGTGTCATTAATGAAAGAAGGCATCAATTACACGAAGTGATTCGTTTGTCGGGAATGAATCTAATTATCAATGATATGGACATGCCATTGATCATCAAGGTAGCCTCAATCCCCAAGGAAAGAATGCAGGTATATTTTATTGACAATGATGAGTACTTTAAAAGAAAAGCAATTTTTACGGACGAAGATGATCAATTGTTCCCTGATAATGACGAAAGAGCAATTTTCTTTGCGAAAGGGGTTGTAGAAACAGTCAAGAAGTTGAACTGGGCTCCAGATATCATTCATGTTCATGGTTGGATGGCATCATTATTGCCGCTTTATCTAAGAGAATATTACAGTGAAGAACCCTTATTTACGGACAGTAAAGTTGTGACTTCAGTTTATAATAAAAATTTTGAAGGAACGTTAAATGAGGAGCTATCGGATAAAGTAAAGTTTGATAAAATTGCGGATGACAAAGCAGGTTTATTGAAAGAGCCTAATTATACAAATATTATAAAAAGTGCTATCTACAATTCTGATGCGGTTGTTTTAGGAAGTGATACAGTTTCACAAGAATTAAAGGATGCAATTAAGGAAAAAGATTTACCTATACTAACCTATCAAAGTCAGGAATCATTTGAACCGTATCTAGATTTTTACAGAAATATTATTTCCTAGGTTTAATTTAGAAAAATATGTTAAAAAAAATTTTGAGAACGCTTGCTTATTTAGGATTGATAGTTTTCTTTTTTGGAGTCGTTATTTCGTGTGAAAAAGATTTTACTGATATAGACACACAAATTGTAACGAATAATAGTTTTACTGTTGGTGATACGGTCCTTGAAATCAATATGATTAGCAGGGATGTAAATAGAGTTAGAGGTGATGGATTAGCGTTAGGAGGTTCACTAGCTCAATATCTTCTTGGAGTATACAACAATCCGAATCACGAAAAAATAGAGGCATCTATCATTACCCAATTATTTAACTCAAACCTGAATTTATTAAAAATTGCAAATAATTATCAGTCAGATACAACAGTGGTTACTACAATTGATAGTGCTTTCATTAGAATTCCTTATCAGTCTACACTAACTGCAGGAACAACTTCTGATTTCACTTTAGATTCCATCATAGGAAATCAGAATGCTGAGTTTACTCTAAATGTATATAGACTGTCCTCTTTCTTAAACACGTTGAATCCTGCTGACCCAACCAAGCAAAATGCATTTTATTCTAATGAGACTTATGGTCTTTTCCCTGAAAGGTTAAATGCAATCCCAGACATGCCATTCAAACCTAATAAGTTAGATACTGCTGCAATTGTCACAAGGAGGTTAGACAATGGAAATGTATACGAGAAAGAAACGATTGAATATACAAGTAAGAGCCCGTTTATTGTAATCCCCCTCAAGAAAGATTTAATTAAACAAATCCTTCTAGATCAATATCAAGGATCTAATTTTTCCTCAATAGAAGTCTTTAATAATTATTTGAGAGGTTTAAAGATTGAGGCAAAAGGGAATGATGGCGCTTTGATGTCTTTGAATTTAAGTAGTGTGAGTTTAATTCCTTTTCTAGGGGTTTATTATACGAATACCTTGTACAAGGGAGGTCAGGTAATTGACACAATTAAGAATACAGATAATTTTCAGTTAGCAGGGATTCGAACGAATCAATATACAATGACACCAGGAAATGCTCCTGCATCACATAATACGCAACTTCAAGGAACTGCTGGAAAAACATTGCAAATAGATCTTTTTGGTCCTGATAATAACAATAACAACATTCCAGATGCAATTGATCAGTTGAGAGCTAAAAATGTAGTGATCAATGATGCTACGCTTACGTTGTATGTAGACAAGACCATTGTAGATCATGATACCATAGCCACTCCTTTTAGATTGTATGCTTATAAAGATAGTATTACTTCTACTGGAGCTAGTATTGATAAACAAATCTTAGATGCTTTTACAGAAGGAATAGATAGAGTTGGGGGGTGGTTAACGTTAGATAGCGATAAGAGACCAGATTATTACACGATTAAAATTACCGATTACGTATCTGAATTAGTTTCGGGAAATAGAAAAGATTTTAGTACTTTAGGAGTGAAAGTATTTAATTCAACTACGGATTTACCAAGTTCGACCAATGATACTATCATTGACCCTTATAGCTGGAATCCAAAAGCAGTAATGTTGTTGAATCAAAGTGCGATGAATGGTATTAGAAGATCAAGACTAAAGATATCATTCTCAAAGAAAAAGTAAAACGATCAAAAAAAACCCTTCAAATGTGTGGAATTACTGGCTACATTGGCCATAGAGAAGCGTACCCTATTGTTATAAATGGTTTAAAAAGATTAGAGTATAGAGGATACGATAGTGCTGGCATTATGATGTTCGATGGAAATCAAATGTCTCTTTCCAAAACCAAAGGAAAAGTATCAGATTTAGAAATTATAACCAATAAAGAACCTTCAAGAAAAAATGGTAAAATAGGAGTTGGTCATACGAGATGGGCGACTCATGGGGTTCCAAACGACACAAATTCTCATCCACATTTTTCTCAATCAGGAGATTTAGTAATTGTTCACAATGGGATCATAGAAAATTATGATACACTAAAAAAAGAATTGATTACGAGAGGGTATCAATTTGAGAGTGATACAGATACTGAAGTTTTAATAAATTTAATTGAAGAGGTTAAAAAGCAAGAGAACTGTAAGCTAGGAAAAGCTGTTCAATTGGCATTAACCCAAGTAATCGGAGCATATGCTATTGCTGTTTTCGATAAGACAAAGCCAGACGAAATTGTTGTTGCTAGACTAGGAAGTCCTATTGCTATTGGAGTGGGTAAGGAATATGGAGAATTTTTTGTGGCTTCAGATGCCTCTCCGTTTATTGAGTTTACAAAAGATGCTATTTATCTTGAAGATGAGGAAATGGCAATCATCAAATTGGGGAAAGGGGTAAAAGTGAGGAAGATCATGGATGACTCTTTAGTGGATGCGAATATACAGGAACTTCAACTAAGCTTAGAGCAAATAGAAAAAGGAGGCTATGATCATTTTATGCTGAAAGAAATTCACGAACAGCCCAAAGCAATTACTGATACATATAGAGGAAGAATGCTGCCTGATGAAGGCATCATAAGAATGGCGGGAATTGATGATCATAAAGAGAAATTCTTAAATGCAGATCGAATTATTATTGTTGCTTGTGGAACATCATGGCATGCAGGATTGGTAGGAGAATATCTTTTCGAAGACATGACTCGAATCCCAGTTGAAGTAGAATATGCCTCAGAATTCCGATATAGAAACCCAATCATTACTCCAAAAGATGTTGTTATTGCCATCTCTCAATCGGGAGAGACAGCAGATACTCTAGCGGCGATTAAGCTTGCCAAGTCAAAAGGAGCTTTTGTTTTTGGAGTTTGTAATGTTGTCGGTTCCTCTATCGCTAGAGAAACACATGCAGGAGCTTATACACATGCAGGACCAGAAATAGGAGTAGCTTCCACCAAAGCATTTACAACGCAAATTACTGTATTGTCTCTAATTGCCTTAAAATTAGCCAAGGCAAAAGGAACACTTTCTAATTCTGCTTTTCATATGTATTTGCAGAAAATGCAGTTAATCCCAAAGAAAGTAGAAGAGTTATTACAAATTGATGATAAGGTAAGAGAAATTGCCAATGTATATAAGGACGCCAAGAATTGCTTATATCTCGGTAGAGGGTTTAACTTCCCTGTAGCATTAGAGGGAGCTCTAAAATTAAAAGAGATTTCTTACATCCATGCAGAAGGATATCCTGCTGCAGAGATGAAGCACGGACCTATTGCATTGATCGATGAAAACATGCCTATTTTTGTCATTGCCACTAACAGAGGTCACTACGAGAAAGTGGTTAGCAACATACAAGAAATAAAGTCGAGAAGCGGTAAAATTATTGCCATTGTTACGGAAGGAGATACTACTGTTAAAGAAATTGCAGATCATGTTATTGAAATTCCAGATACGGAAGAAGCATTGACTCCGCTTTTAACAACCATTCCTCTACAACTATTGTCTTATCATATTGCAGTGATGTTGGATAAAAATGTAGATCAGCCTAGGAATTTAGCAAAATCTGTAACTGTAGAGTAGTTTTTTTTACAAGAAAAACTTTTTTTCTTAGAAATTCTGCGAGATTAGTACTGGTACTTAGTAAAAGAATCGATAAAATCCGTTCCTTTACAGTGCGAATTAAAAAGATTAACGCAATAATCAGAAGAAAATGAAAAAATTTACTCACCTCGTCATCGTATTTGTATTAACAGCTCTTTTTGTATCTTGTGAAGACTCGAATCAGATTAAAGTTTCAGCAGAAACAACAATTACAAAAAAAATAACGGTTGTTATTCCAAAAACGAATGGAACTCCCGTTGCTTTAGCTGAATCAGCAACAATTAATCCATCTCAGGAAATTACAAATTTTGCAAATATTTCAGACATCACAATCAATGAAGTTTCTTATGAGATTTCAAATCCAAATGGGAACCCAAATGCTGTAGTTCAAACAGGAACATTAAAAATAAATGGGGGACTTATTGGAACTATTATCAATGCTAATATTACACAAGTGGCAAATAGCCCGCTTTCTAAAGTTGTTGTTACAAATGCAACATTGTTAAACATGACGAAAAGCTTATTATTAAGCTCAAACCCAGTCAATTTTAACTTAGACGGTACTGCACTTTCAGATGCAGGGCAATTAAGCTTCGATTTGTCTTTAACAATCAAATTAACTGCTACATTGAAATAATTAATCAGACCTAGGATTAAAATTGATAATTAATTCTAGGCTGTTTTTTTAAATTCATAGTTTATCATGCACTTTGGTGTGCTTTCCATTATTCCATCGTGTCAAAATATCTGTGGCTACACTGGCACCACTTCCCGCTGCAATGGCAAATTGACTCCGATGCCCTGCCAATGTTCCACATACGTATAAGCCTTCCTTAATGACATGGTCTTTATTTTTTAGCTGGATTCTATCCTTCTCGAGATTTGCTTTTTGATGAGGCTCTAAATACTCCTCCAACCCACCAATAGAAAATGGCTTTGCATAGTTTAAAGCAATAACTGCAATTTTAGATTGATATATATTTTTATTTGTAGTAATTACATAAAAATCTTGCTTATGATGAATGGATATTACTTTTTCATTCTCAATCAAATCAACTTCAGGATAGGTTTCAGTTAGTTGCTTTTTACCTATTTCCAATAAATCGCGTCCCGATGCGCCAGCAGGAATTCCTAAAACATTATTGAATAATGCATTTTGCAAATGAGAAGCCCTCTGATGCAATATGATGCCTGCTCTTTTACCTTTAGCAAAAGACTTTTTTAACCCAGAACCTAATACCAATGCACACTGCATCCCAGAGACACCACCACCAATAATTAAAGCATCAAAATTCATTAAAACAACGCTTTTATGTTATGAGCAAACAATTTCACAGCGATTGCTAAAAGAATCACACCAAAAATCTTACGAATGATTTTAATTCCATTGGGACCAATAATGCGTTCTATTTTAGAAGACGTTTTTAGAACAATATATATCAAAATCACATTTAAAATCACAGCAATGATGATATTTTGAATCGCAAATTCAGCCCTAAGAGATAATAGTGTTGTGAGACTCCCTGGTCCTGCAATGAGTGGAAATGCCAAAGGAAAAACCGTAGCAGTGATCCCGCCATCATCATCTTCCTTGTACAATGTAATTCCCAGAATCATTTCTAAAGCAATGAAAAAGAGAATAAAAGCACCTGCAATAGCAAAAGAATTTACATCAATTCCAATAAGCGACAGTAAACTTTGCCCAACAAACAGAAAAAGAATCATAATACCTCCTGCTATAATAGAAGCTTTTTCAGATTGGATATGTCCTACTTTTTTTCGAAGATCAATAATAATAGGGATGTTTCCGATGATGTCTATCACAGCGAATAACACCATAAAAGCGGTAAAAATATCTTTAAAATTGAGTTCCATAATATGGCTTTTTTATAGTGCAAAGCTACTGAAGATAAATGAGCTATAAATTAAGTAAATGGAAAAAATAACAGCTATTTTTGCCATATGTTTCAATTAGGTAAAACAATCGTTTCAGAAGACCTTCTAGAGAAAGATTTTGTTTGCAATCTTTCTAAATGTAAAGGAGTTTGTTGTGTAGCAGGAGAGGCAGGAGCTCCTTTAGAAAAGAATGAGGTAGAAATTTTAAAAGAGATTTATCCAAAAGTTGAACCTCTTTTAAGAAAAGAAGGAATCCAAGCAATTAAAGAGCAAGGAACTTCAATAGTAAGTGATTTTGGAGAATTAGAAACACCATTGGTAAATGATGTTGAATGCGCTTATGTCATTTTTGATGAGAATAAAATTGCAAAATGTGGAATAGAAGAAGCTTACAACCAAGGATTGATTGACTGGAAAAAACCTGTTTCATGCCATCTTTATCCTGTAAGAGTGAAAGACTACAGTGAATTTGCTGCTGTGAATTACCACAAATGGGACATTTGTGATGACGCTTGTAGTTTAGGAAAAGAACTTAAAGTGCCTGTCTATCAATTTACCAAAGAAGCATTGATTCGAAAATTTGGAGAAGATTGGTTTGTAGAATTGGAAAAGACAGCTAAAAATCATAAAGAAAATAGCTAGTGAGCTTTTTTTAAAAAAAGTGTAACTTTACTAGCAAAACAATAAAGATGAAAAAAATAATTTCCTTACTCTCCATGGTAGTTATACTTGTATCTTGTGATGCAAATACCAACCCTGCCGCTATAACGGTAACTTCTACAATTCAAGAATCGTTACAATTAGCAATTCCTCAAACCAATGGAACGCCAGTAGCAGCTGGTAAAACAATTACTAAAAGCTTGGCAGATGTTGTTTCAAATTTTCCTAATGTAAAAAGCATAAAAATAAACTCATTGGAATATAGTTTCAAAAATGCCACAGGAAACCCAAGTGCAGTAATCCAATCAGGGACTTTATCTGTAAACGGTGTAAATATTGTGATGCTTACAAATTTTAATATTACCGATGCAGCTACAAGCGGAACCGCAACAAGCATTTCTGATGCAACAATTATCAATCAGTTAGGAGCCTTGTTTTTAAGTAGCTCGTCTATGGTTGTTGAGTTTTCTGGAACAGCTCTATCTGATGGAGGAGCCATTAGCTTTCAAGCAGAAGTAAAAGCAAATATTACAGCTACTTTTTAATAGAAGAGACTTTTAGATTATAAAAAAACCAGCACTCCTAGTGCTGGTTTTTTGTAAAAAAAAGTTAATGAATATTAAATTACTCTAACATTTATAGCGTTTAAACCTTTCCTACCTTCCGTTAGTTCAAATTCAACTGCATCACCTTGCTTCACCTCATCAATAAGTCCAGAGATATGTACAAAGTGTTCTTGTTGTGAACCCTCTTCTGTAATAAATCCAAATCCCTTAGACTCATTGAAGAACTTTACCGTTCCGTTTTTCACTTGTAAAAAAATTAATTAATAAAGAGCAAAGGTACCGCTTTCTTTATTGGTTATCTGATTTTGCGATGTTTTTATTTTACGCGCAGAAAACGAGAAGAAAATAGCTCAAAATAATGTTTGCAAAAATGCTCACAAAGAAGGTAGTTTTTTTGAAATTCTTTCTTGTTTAAGAATGTCAATGATTTCAAGGCTTAACAAAAAATTAACAACATATAACATTGAAAATCAACACATTAAAAAACATCCTTAAAAGAAGAAATTTCTTAACATAATTGTGTTTTGTTAAAAACTATACGGGATTTGTGAATAAGTAGAGCTTTTTATTTGTCCCTTTTTTTTCAATCTTTGTTAGCATCGTTTTTCAAGAGGATATAGTTCCCATAATCAATTAATTTATACAAAAATGTCTGCAATAGAACCAATTTTACAGCCGAATGATAACAGATTTGTAATTTTTCCAATCCAACATGATGATTTATGGGAGTGGTATAAAAAGCAGCAAGCATGTTTTTGGACGGCAGAAGAAATTGATTTACACCAAGACTTAACTGATTGGGAAACTAGACTTTCAGATGACGAAAGATATTTTATCAAACATATTTTAGCATTTTTCGCTGCATCAGATGGAATTGTAAATGAAAATTTAGCTGAGAATTTTGTAAACGAAGTACAATATTCTGAGGCAAAGTTTTTCTATGGATTTCAAATCATGATGGAAAACATCCATTCTGAAACCTACTCTCTATTAATCGACACTTATGTAAAAGATGAAGTAGAGAAGGACAAGTTGTTTAATGCAATTGAAAATTTTCCAGCCATTAAAAAGAAAGCGGACTGGGCATTAAAGTGGATTGAGTCCGATTCATTTGCAGAGCGCTTAATTGCTTTTGGAGCAGTGGAAGGAATTTTCTTTTCAGGGGCTTTCTGTTCTATCTTCTGGTTAAAGAAAAGAGGATTGTTACCAGGTCTAACCTTCTCAAATGAATTAATTTCAAGAGATGAAGGAATGCATTGCGATTTTGCCGTTCATTTACACAACAACCACTTAATAAACAAAGTACCAAAAGATAGAATTCGTGAAATTATTATCAGTGCATTGGACATAGAACGCGAATTTATCACGGAATCTCTTCCAGTGAGTCTCATAGGGATGAATGCTAAATTAATGACTCAATATCTGGAGTTTGTAACGGACAGATTATTAATGGAGTTTGGTTGCGAAAAAGAATACAGCGCAACAAATCCATTTGACTTTATGGAAATGATCTCTTTAGAAGGAAAAACCAATTTCTTTGAGAAAAGAGTTTCTGAGTATCAAAAAGCTGGAGTAAAATCCGGTGGAACAGGAAGCATCAGTTTTGATGCAGATTTTTAGAAGACAATTCTAAAAAATGAACCCTAGATTTCTTAGGGAAATTCATAGTAATCAACGAAGTAAAATCGCTTTTGCGATTTTAACAACTAATTCATAAAAACAACAGTAGCATGTATGTAGTAAAAAGAGACGGCAAAAAAGAACCGGTGATGTTCGACAAAATCACCGCAAGAGTTAGAAAAATGTGTTATGGACTCAACAAAATTGTTGATCCAGTAAAAGTAGCAATGCGTGTCATTGAGGGACTTTACGATGGAGTAACTACCTCAGAGTTAGATAATTTGGCAGCAGAAATTGCAGCTACAATGACAACAGCACACCCAGATTATGCAAAGTTAGCAGCGAGGATTGCCGTATCTAACCTACACAAGAATACAAAGAAGTCATTTACCGAAACAATGCAAGATTTGTATGAGTATGTAAACCCTAGAACAGGAAAAAAAGCACCACTTTTATCGGATGAAGTATACAATATAATTCAGGAGAATGCAGAGAAATTAGACTCAACGATTATTTATAGTAGAGACTTCAATTACGATTACTTCGGTTTTAAAACACTAGAAAGATCTTACCTATTGAAACTAAATGGGAGCATTGTAGAAAGACCTCAACACATGTTAATGCGTGTTTCTATCGGAATCCATTTAAATGATATAGACGAGGCAATTGCTACCTATGAATTGATGAGTAAGAAATACTTTACACATGCTACACCTACTCTTTTTAATGCAGGTACACCAAAACCTCAAATGTCTTCATGCTTCTTATTACAGATGCAAGACGATAGTATCGACGGGATCTATGATACCTTAAAGCAAACGGCAAAGATTTCTCAATCTGCAGGAGGAATTGGATTGTCTATTCATAATGTACGTGCCACAGGGTCATACATTCGAGGAACCAACGGAACGTCTAATGGAATTGTTCCTATGCTACGTGTATATAACGATACAGCTCGTTATGTAGACCAAGGAGGAGGAAAACGAAAAGGATCTTTTGCTGTTTATATTGAGCCTTGGCATGCTGATATTTTTGATTTCCTTGATTTGAAAAAGAATCATGGAAAAGAAGAAATGAGAGCTCGTGATTTATTCTACGCAATGTGGGTGCCAGATTTGTTCATGAAGAGGGTGCAAGAAGATGGAAATTGGACATTAATGTGTCCAAATGAATGTCCACATTTGTTTGATACCTATGGAGATGAATTTGAAAAACTCTATGAAGGATATGAGAAAGTTGGAAAAGGAAGAAAAACCATCAAAGCAAGAGAGCTTTGGGAGAAAATCTTAGAATCTCAGATCGAAACAGGAACTCCTTACATGCTATACAAAGATCATGTAAACCGTAAATCGAACCACAAGAATTTAGGAACCATTCGTTCTTCAAACTTGTGCACAGAGATTATGGAGTATACAGCAAAAGACGAAGTTGCCGTATGTAATTTAGCATCCATTGCACTACCCATGTTCGTGAGTGAGAACGAAAAAGGCGAAAAGTATTTTAATCACAAAAGACTGTACGATGTAACCAAGAAAGTAATTCGAAACTTAGATACCGTAATTGACAGAAACTACTATCCTGTTAAGGAGGCAGAAAATTCTAACTTCCGTCACAGACCAGTAGGATTAGGAGTACAAGGATTGGCGGATGCATTCATTATGTTACGTTTACCATTTACCTCTGATGCAGCTAAGAAATTGAATCAAGATATTTTTGAGACCCTATACTTTGCTTCTGTTCAGTCCTCGATGGAAATTGCAAAAGCAAAAGAACCTTATTCAACCTACAAAGGATCGCCAATGTCTGAAGGAGAATTCCAATTCAATATGTGGGGAATCAATGAAGACGAGCTAAGTGGAAATTGGGATTGGAAAAAACTAAGAAAGAACGTGTTAAAGCACGGAGTGAGAAACTCACTGTTAGTAGCTCCAATGCCAACAGCATCTACGTCTCAAATTCTTGGAAATAACGAAGCCTTTGAACCATATACATCTAATATTTACACAAGACGTGTATTGTCTGGAGAATTTATCGTAGTGAACAAGCATTTGTTGGAAGACTTGGTAGAGTTAGACTTGTGGGACAACAACATGAAAGAAGAAATCATGAGAGCCAATGGTTCTATCCAGCACATTGAGAAAATTCCACAAGAATTAAAAGATTTGTACAAGACAGTTTGGGAAATGAGTATGAAAGATATCATCGATATGGCTCGCCATAGAGGATATTTTATAGATCAGTCTCAATCGCTAAACTTATTTATGCAAGATCCTGATTTTGGTAAGTTAACATCAATGCATTTCTATGCATGGAAATCTGGATTGAAAACAGGAATGTATTATTTAAGAACAAAATCTGCGGTAAATGCCATTCAATTTACACTGACAAAGGATAAGAAAGACAAAAAAGTAGAAGAGGATGCACCGATGTCAGCAGAGGAATTTAAGGCCATGGTTGAAGCATCTAGAAATGCAGGTCCAGATGAGGACTGCTTAATGTGCGGATCATAGTCGGTTTAATTAAATTAAGTGCGAAAAAGAATCTCAATATTTTGAGATTCTTTTTTTGACTTTGTCACATTGGGCCTGTCGAAATGTTATCATTCTAGACTGTCATGTTGAGCTCCTGTATTGCGTTTATCAAAGGGTGTCGAAGCGTTGCTTTGGAGTTTTATCATAATAAGTTACTGAACTAAATTCAGCATAAAATGAACTGGGAACAACTACTCTCACTAAAACGCTTCGGTGATACCGAAAAAAGAATCCGTTCAAAACAAGACGAAACACGGTTAGGATTTGAAGTAGATTTTGATCGAATTATCTTTTCAGAATCTTTCAGAAGCCTGCAAGACAAGACACAGGTTATTCCGCTTTCCAATACCGATTTTGTACATACTAGACTTACACACAGTTTAGAGGTGTCTGTAGTGGGTAGAACCTTAGGACGAAGAGTAGGAAAAGCGATTTTAGAAAAACATCCTCATTTAAAAGAATTAGGGTATACGTTTAATGATTTTGGAGCTATTGTAGCCGCTGCTGCGGTGATGCACGATATTGGAAATCCACCTTTTGGACACTCAGGAGAAAAAGCCATTGGAGAGTATTTTAAAACAGGAAACGGACTCAAATACAAGTCAGAACTCACTGAAAAAGAGTATCAAGATTTAATTGATTTTGAGGGGAATGCAAATGGGTTTAAAATCCTAACAGAAAGCAGAGAAGGAGTCCATGGAGGATTACGACTCTCTTATGCCACCTTGGGTGCTTTTATGAAATATCCAAAAGAATCCTTACCCAAAAAACCAACAGCCCATATTGCGGATAAGAAATATGGCTTTTTTCAATCGGAAAAAGAAGCCTTTTTAGATGTGGCTCAGGATTTAGGAATGCAAGAAAAATCAGCTACGGGAGATATAGGCTACCATCGTCATCCATTGGCATTTTTGGTAGAAGCAGCTGATGACATCTGTTATACGATCATCGATTTTGAAGACGGGATCAATTTAGGTTTGATCGAAGAAGAGTTTGCGCTTGAATACCTAATTAAACTAGTAAAAGACTCTATCGATACAAAGAAATACCATTCGCTACAATTCAAAAAAGATCGTGTAAGCTATCTAAGAGCATTGGCAATCAATACACTCATAAACGAAGCAGTTGCGATTTTTTTAGAGAATGAAGAAATGATTCTAACTGGAGCCTTTGAAAAATCTTTGTTAGATAAATGTAAGTATGAAGCCCAGATCAACGACATAATTAAGATCAGTGTTTCCAAAATATACAAAAGTCAAGATGTGGTGGAAAAAGAAGTCGCTGGATATCGAATCATTGCCGACTTGCTAGATGCTTTTGTAACCGCACTGAACAACTCACAATTAGGAACACAAACAAACTATGATAAGTTATTACTTAACTTACTTCCAAAAGAGTTTAAAATCTCTTCAGAATCTACCTATCAAAGAATCATGGCTGTTTGTACTTACGTTTCAAGAATGTCAGATAGCTTTGCTATCAAACTACATAAAAAAATCTGTGGAAACATCATATAATAATCACAGAATCAGTAAATTTGGTATCCAACATTAAAACGACTATCTAATGAGTAGAAAATTACGCCTTATTTTGTTTTCAGTTCTAGGATTAGCAGTGATTTTTACTGCTGTTATTTCTAACTTAGAAACAGAAACAGAAACAGGAAAAGAGAAAGACCATAAAGTTGCTAAGATTAAACATACAAAACTCAAAAAGAAAAGCAAAAAAACACCAGAGCAGAGAATGCAGGACGTGGAAGATCGTGTAGAGCACGAATTGGCTTTTCAAAGAAACCCGAGTACAGGACGCATTCCATTGGATGAGAAAGAAAAGGAATTGGAAGCTGCAATTCAAGCGAAACTCAACAGAAGTTTGCAAAGACAGCAAGCGATGACTTTCACCTCCAGAGGGCCTAACAACTTAGGAGGTAGAACAAGAGCTTTGGCAATTGATGTCTCAGACAATACGAGTAAAACTATGCTAGCAGGTGGAGTGAGTAGCGGTCTATTTAGAAGCACCAATGGAGGAACCTCTTGGACTAGAGTCTCTCCAAAAGATGAGATACATAATGTAAGTGCGTTAGCGCAAGACCCTAGACCAGGTTTTCAAAACATTTGGTATTATGGAACAGGTGAGTGGTCTGGAAACTCTGCTAGTTTGGCAAGTGCTTACCGAGGAAGAGGTGTTTGGAAATCTACAGACAGTGGCCTTACTTGGACACAAATTTCTCAAACAAATTCTGCTTCTCAAACTTCTAATTTTGATTCACCGTTTGACTACGTAATGAATTTAAAAGTGAGTCCAACTACTGGGGATTTATTCATCGCCACTACAGGGAAAGTGTATCGTTATGATGGAACGAATATGACTACTGAGTTACAAGAGCCATTAAATGGTTCTGGATGGACTGATGTAGCGGTTACTGGCAATGGAAATGTGTATGCAGCATTTGAAGGAGGATTGGCACAAGCAGGTGTGTGGAGATCCCCTACAGGAAATGGATCTTGGACACGAATTGCAAATACAGGTGGACCCGCTGGTTGGGGTGCATCGGGAAGGATTGTACTAGGGAATGCTCCTTCAAATAACAATGTTATTTACGCATTGTATAACAATGGATTACGCTCTAGTCAAAGTACAAATACTTGGAATATAGAAGCGGATTTGTGGAAATACGACGCAGGATCTACTACTTGGACAAACTACAGCAGCAAACTACCAGATGAACCAGGAGGAAATAGTCAAGGAAATGATCCATTTGCAATTCAAGGAGGATATGATTTGGTAGTCTCTGTAAAGCCAGACAATGAGAATTATGTGGTTATTGGAGGAGTCAATGCCTATAAAATTGAAAATATTACAACTTCTTCTACTTTCACAAGAATAGGGGGCTATGCAAATAATGGAGGCTATGCATTGTATGCTAATGGAGGCGTGCAACACCACCCTGACATCCATGCCCTAGTCTTTGATCCAAACAATGCCAATGTTTTATTTAGTGGTACGGATGGAGGTGTGCATAGAACAGCAAACATTACATCTGTTACAACCACTTGGCAAAACTTGAATAATAATTATTTAACGTATCAATATTACCATGTAGCTTTAGACCCTCAGAATGGCGGAAATATTGTTTTAGGGGGAGCTCAAGATAATGGAACAACAGCGGGAGGGACAGATTATGGTCGACCAGACAACCAATCCATGGAATCTGTTTTTAGTGGCGATGGAGTAGCCGTTGGAATTGCTCGTAGAAATTCGGGTGCTCAAGTAGAGTTTTTTTTAGGATTTCAAAATGGTCGAACTTTTCGATTGAGTAATACAGGAACTACAGAAATTACACCTACAGGGTCTTCTAGTCAGTTTGTTACCTATTTTTATTTAGATCCAGACAATACAGAAACCATGTATTATGCAGGAAGAAGTACATTATATAGAAATACGGATGTTGCCAATGCAACAACAGGTAATTGGGATAACCTAAGCTTTTTAGGAAAGATTCAGGATATTAGATCCATGGCAACCACTAGAGGAACGTATTCACCAACGAGCTATTTATTAATAGGTGGAAATAGTGGAGGTGTTTTTAGGTTAGACGACCCCAAAAACAATACCTTATCATCAGCAGTAAATATTACACCATTATTTGCAAATAAATTAAGCGGAAGTATCGTAAGTAGTGTATCTGTGCATCCAACCAATTCAAATATTGCAATAGCTACCTATGCAAATTATGGAACCAAGAGTATTTTTATTACTACGAATGCAAGATCTTCTAGCCCAACATGGACAGAAGTAGAACGAAATTTATCTGCACACTCTATAAGATCTTCAGCCATAGCAGAAGTGAATGGAAAAACCTTGTACTTTGTAGGAACGGCAAGAGGATTGTACAGTTCTTTTGATCCTACCACAAAAGATTGGGCATTGGAAAGTCCTAATGAAGTAGGATTGGCAGTAGTAAGTGAGCTGGTATACAGACCCTCTGACAAAAGATTATTGATTGGAACACACGGGAATGGAATGTATGAAACTACGGTTGTGGATACTACTCTTTCTACAGAAACCCTAGCGAACAACGATCTAGGAGCAAGTGTATTCCCAAGTCCAGCGAAACAAGAATTAAATATTACTGGTTCTAGAATTGATTTTACGAAAGGAGTGAATTATACGATTTCTGATTTAACTGGTAGAACTGTAAGTAGAGGTCTAGTAAGCAATCAAAAAGTAAATGTTTCTCAATTGAACACTGGGGTTTACATCATTAATCTAGAATCAGAAGGAGTAAAAGGATCTTTGAAGTTTATCAAAGAATAATATTTCATTTTTAACTGATTAGTTCATAAAACAATATGAGATTTGTCATTGTTATTTTTTCAGTTTTTCTACTTGTATCGTGCAGCGGAGTGAAAGATAAATATACTTTAGAAAGTGACTTTCCTGTGGAATTAAAGGAAGCAAATTATCAAGAGTTTTCCCCAGGAGCTCGTGGTTTAAGCTCTTCCATTTCAGTTTCGATAAAACTTGCTGAGAATTCCTCTGAGGACGTTCAGTTGAAAGGACTTTATTTCCATGATCAATATGTTGGTTTTACATCGACTGAAGGAAATAAATTTACAGCTGCCATGAAAGGAACTCCAGACAATGAGGTGATGGACGATGTACAAAAGAAAGTAAAAGAAACAAATAAAGAAGACTTTCCTTTTCAATTAAACCCAGATGAAGCTGTTGTTTGCTACTTACAAAAAGGAAAACTAAAATACTACAAAGTACAATTAAAAAGAGTACAAGGAATTATACCTCCACCAATGTAAAAAAAGGCGCCATCGGCGCCTTTTTTTATTGTATTGATTTTATTTTTTCAATGATTGACTCAGGATCAATTTTGTTGAGTTTTTGAAGCTCCCCTACACTACCATGGTCAGTAAAAGTATCTGAAATACCCATCAGATGAGTTTCTTTTTGATAATTATTTTTTGAAGCAAACTCTAAGATAGCTGAACCAAAACCTCCTTTAATAACAGCATCTTCAATAGTAATAATCTTTTCATATGTGTTGAATATGTCGTGTAATAAAGTTTCATCAAGAGGTTTTACAAAACGTAGATCGTAATGAGCTACTTCAGGGAAATTTAAGAGTGCTTGATTCACATTTTTTGCAACCGTTCCAATGGAGAGTATGGCAATGTCCTTTCCTTCTTGAAGACAAGTTCCCTTACCAAGCTCTATCTTGGAAAAAGGCTCTTTCCAGTCTAACATACCGCCTCTCCCTCTTGGGTATCGAATGGCGATAGGAGCATTTAATTCGAGTTGAACAGTATACATGATATTTCGGAGTTCGACTTCATTTCTTGGAGCAAAGACAATTAAATTAGGAATGGATCGCAAATGAGCTAAATCAAAAACACCATGATGAGTGGCTCCGTCTTCACCAACCAAACCAGCTCTGTCGAGACAAAAGATGACGGGTAAATTTTGCAAGGCAACATCATGAATGACCTGATCATAGGCTCTCTGTAAAAAAGTTGCATAGATATTACAAAAAGGAATCATACCTTCAGAAGCCAATCCAGCAGCCAACGTAACAGCGTGCTGTTCTGCAATACCCACATCAAAAGTTCTCTCAGGAAACGTATTCATAAGCAGTTTTAAAGAACTACCTGTTAGCATAGCAGGGGTAATCCCTACGATTTTTTCGTTTTCTTGTGCTAACTCAACCAGTGTTTCTCCAAAAACATCTTGATATTTTGGAGGCAAAATAATTTGTGATTTTGGAGGAAGTTCTCCTGTTGCAGCATCGAACTTACCTGGAGCATGGTATTTTACCTGATCTTTTTCAGCTTGTGAAAGACCTTTTCCTTTGGTGGTAATAATATGTAAAAACTTAGGTCCTTTAATGGATTTTAATCGTTTAAGCTCACGAAACAAACTCTGGAAATCATGTCCATCAATAGGTCCAGAATAATCAAAATTTAAGGCTTTTATAATGTTGTTCTTTGCCAATGATCGATCCGTTTTTACTTTGGTGAGATATTCTTTCAACGCACCAACAGACGGATCAATTCCAATAGCATTGTCATTCAGAATGATGAGTAGATTGGCATCGCTCACTCCAGCATGATTCAACCCTTCAAAAGCCATTCCGCTGGCAATAGAAGCATCCCCAATCACAGCAATATGATGTTTTTCTTTCTCTCCTTTTAGTGAAGAAGCAATGGCCATTCCCAAAATTGCTGAGATGGAAGTAGAAGAGTGTCCTACACCAAAAGCATCATATTCACTCTCCTTTCTTTTTGGAAATCCAGAAATCCCACCTAGCTGTCTATTGGTATGAAATACAGCCTTTCTACCAGTTAAGATTTTATGTCCGTAAGCCTGATGCCCTACATCCCAAACCAATAGATCATTCGGAGTATCAAATAAGTAATGTAGTGAAATAGTCAGCTCTACGACACCCAAACTGGCTCCTAAATGACCCTCTTTGGTCGCTACAATATGAATGATAAACTCACGCAGCTCTTGTGCCAATTGTGGAAGCTGATCTTCAGATAATTTTCGCAAATCTGAAGGAAAATCGATATGATCTAGTAAGCGACTCATTCGATTACAAAAGTACAATTTTACAACTCAAAAGCTTTTTGTAATATTGAGGAAAGTTCCTAAAGAATGATTCAACCTTTTGACGATGCTTATTTTATGAAGAGAGCACTTCAAGAAGCACAACTAGCCTATGATAAAGGCGAAGTTCCAGTAGGCGCAGTGGTGGTTTTAAAAGATAAAATTATTGCTCGTGCACACAATTTAACGGAGACCTTAAACGATGTAACTGCACATGCAGAAATGCAGGCTTTTACGGCGGCGGCAGATTTTTTAGGAGGAAAATACCTAAGAGACTGTACATTATATGTGACCTTAGAACCCTGTCAGATGTGTGCAGGAGCGAGTTACTGGACACAGATTGGTAAAATTGTGTATGGTGCTCCAGATCCCCAAAGAGGCTTCGTGAAATTAAACACGAAATTACACCCAAAAACAAAAGTGGTGAGTGGTGTTTTAGAAGATGAATGTAGTCACTTACTGAAGAAATTCTTTATAGAAAAAAGAAATTTAAATTAGTATCGACACAAAAAAGCCACGTCTATAATAACGTGGCTAGTCGTATTTTGATAATAAATTTGTTTAATCTCTAGACATAAAAATTTGCAAAATATACCAGAACAAAAGCATTAAGGATGCAAAAAGTCCTAAGGCAGCTGGAATGTAATCTTCTGTTCCATATTTATGAATCAAATTGGAAGTTTGGTATAAGATGGCTCCTCCTGCAAGTGCACACATACCAACAGAAAACCAAAGACCTAAATTAAAGCCGAACAAAAGTCCTCCTACAATTAACCCCATGGCTATAAAAAAACCAATAGTTAGTGCAGAACGAAGGAATGAAAAGTCTTTTTTGGTTAAAAAAACAATGGCTGATAATCCAGTAAATAAGGACAATGTAACAACAGCAGCTTGTTTTAGAATATCAAAACTTTCTGTGTAAGCGATCGCAATATAAATGAGAGGCATAAAAATAAGCGCTTCAGCAAAAATATACAGAGCATAAGCCATGTACTGCACATTTTTATTCGTGGTTCTCATAGCAGTACTCTCTGCATAACTGGTTACGAGCATAAATCCAATAAGCATAATTAACCAACTGGAACCTTCTGCCATAGAGAACATAAACTCTACAATTGTTCTACTTTGAAATAAAAAGTATTCGAAAATAACAAAGGTTAAAACACCACCGGCGACATGTCCGTAGGTCTTTTTGTAAAATTCCACTCTTTCTTGATCGGTAGCTTGTGCTAAAATGATCTTGGCTTGACCACTTTGATGGTTTTGAAAATTTTCCATAGTATTAATTTTTAAAAAATTTAGTTAAGTGCGATAAAGATACATTTTTTAGAATTGCACAGTCTTTGAGACAGTCAGTTTTTTTCCATTCGCTAACTGTATTTCAAAAGATTTTCCAGAATTTACAATTTCTCCTTGGTATTGATTCAAGGAACAAAAATCAGTAAACCTTTTACCATTGTATAGTAAAACTTCATCTCCTTGGCGAATTCCTTGATCCCACAAAGCACTTCCTTCTTGTATCCTCATAATGCGCATTTTGCCTTTTAAATAGATAACGGAACAAGGATAGCTTTTATAAGCCTGATCAATAGTAGCAGAAGAGACGTAGAGTTTTTTACTTTTTAGACTTAGAAATAGCTCTTTATTTTTCCAAAGACCATTTCCAATCTTAGTAGACTTTTGTGTATTGTAATAAATGATTGGAGATAGTTTCACTTCTCTTGAAGACGCTTCGGGAAATTTAAAGACGGTAGGCTTTGAAGAGGTTAAAATTCCATTCACATCAAAGCTTCCAGTGTAAAAAGATATTTGAGGATATTTTTCGAGACCTGTTAAAGTGTAGTTCCTCTTTGAAATGTTTGATGCCCCACTGGCACCTGTATCTAATAAAAATCGAAACCTGTTGTTTTTTTGTTGTAGGTATACATACGGGCGATTTTTCCGAAAATCAAAATCCAATGCATACATTTCTTTTACTTTTTTAGGAAAGTAATTCGACGGATACATAATTAAGATTTTATTCTTGTAATCAATGGTCCAATTCAATGCTTTGATAATATCTACACCTAAAATTCCATCTACTTTGTAACAGGAGAAAATATCATTTTTGGGAGCGTTTAATATTCGGTGTCCACGAATTTTTCTACTTCCAAGTTCTATGGTTCCGCTTTTGTAGAAACGCATTTTGCTTTTTAATCCACTGGAAGAATTGATGGTCATTGTTTTGCTTGTTCTTTTCAGAGCTTCTTTTGCCCAGCCATAAGCAACGGAGTATTGAGCACCCGTGTCAAAAGCAAATTCTTTTACTTCTCCATTAAAAGTAATGGGTATGATAATAATTCCTAAGTCGTTTCGAAAAGGAATGGTATCCTGATAAACTTTTTGTTTTTGTGCATTGACTATTTGAAATAGTAAAATTGAAATGAGAAAGAAGAAGGTATTTCTCATTTACTAAACCCTTTTAATCACACTGGTAACAATCCCCCAAATGACAAAATTATTCTCTTCTGTAATTTTTATAATTGGGTAATTTGGATTTTCAGGTTGCAGCCAGACTTCTCCGTTTTTTACCTTGAGCCGTTTTACAGTGAATTCTCCATCTAAGAAGCACACCGCAATTTTATTGTGCTCTGGTTCTAAACTTCGATCGATTACTAGTAAATCATTGTCATCCAAACCAGCACCAATCATTGACTGTCCACTTACGCGCGCAAAAAAAGTGGCTTCTTTGTTTACGATGAGTTCCTCATCAAGAGAAATCCGAGTTTCTCGAAAATCATCTGCGGGAGAAGGAAATCCTGCTGAAATTCCAGTATCAATAAAAATAGCACCAGTGCTATCTGTGTATTTAGGAGTAAAAAATTCTAGTGATTGTTTCATTTCTCTTTGTCATTCCTGCGAAGGCAGGAATCTGATTTTTGTTAGTAAGTTTTAGATTCCTGCCTTCGCAGGAATGACAGTTAATTTACAACAATAATATCATTTATATTGGTTGTGTATTTTGGAGACAGCCTCTCTTGACGCATTTTCCAAGTTCGTTCCAAATCTTGATTGCCTAATTTAATTTTATCAGATTTAAACTTCTTATTTAAATGGTCAATGGCATTCATTAAGGGTCTATGTTTTGGATTCTCTTTTAAAAATAAGTCCAATTGATGATTTTCCGATGGGACCAACCCTGTTACAATAACTCCAGCACGTTTGTATTTAACCCCCGATTTAAAAATGGTCTTTACAGCATCTACAGCAGCTTTTGTAATGGTTAAGGTAGAGTTTGTTGGATAAGGAAAAACAACCGTTTTTGAGGCTTTGTATTGTTCAGTGTCTTTTTTATGGCGATGATTACTTAACATCACAATAATCATATGACAAGATGTTTCTTGTTTCCGTAGTTTTTCGGCACAACTTGTAGCAAATGTAGAGATGCGCTCTTTGATATCTTGGAAATCAGAATAGGTATATTCAAAACTTCTAGTAGTGGCAATGGCTCGTTTTGTTTCTTGCTCATCTAGTTCTAATTTTGAGATTCCCTCTAGATCTTTTTTCAATTTCCACTCAGTAATGGAAAAATTTTTGCGAACCCAATCATCTGGTAATTGTGTAAAGTCATATCCTGTTTTACACCCTTTGGCTTTTAATCTTTTTTGTAGTCGATGACCAATTCCCCAGACACTTTCGATAGGGATCCACTGAAGTGCTTTGATTCGTTTTTCTTCGGAATCTATTACATAGACACCGTTTGTTTTTTCTGGAAACTTTCGAGCTATTTTATTGGCAACTTTGCTCAATGCTTTTGTGGGAGCTATTCCCACACAAGTAGGAATTCCAACCCATTTCAAAATCGTTTTTCGAATCTCTATTCCGTAGGTATTAAAATTGTAGTTTTCGAAACCTCGAAAAGCTAAGAACGCTTCATCAATGCTATAAATTTCAACATCTGGAGTAAAACGTTCTAATACTTTCATTACACGTGCGCTCATATCCCCGTAGAGTGGATAGTTAGATGAAAAAACATGAATGTTATTTTCTTTGCAAAACTGCTCCCACTTAAAAATAGGAGCTGCCATTGGAACTCCCAAGACTTTGGCTTCATCACTTCTGGAAATAATACAACCATCGTTATTGCTTAAAATAGCAACAGGCTTTCCTTGCAAGCTAGGGTTGAATACCCGCTCACAAGAGGTGTAAAAATTATTGCAATCAACTAAGGCGAACATATCAGTAAAGATAATGAAGAAAGTATAGAAGATAACATAGAGTTACCTATATTTGAGGTCTATGAATGTGTTTGATATTATCATAGCAGTACTCTTAATTTATACTTTTGTAAGAGGGTTTACGAAAGGCTTTTTTGTAGAGATCGCTTCTCTCATTGCTCTGGTAGGAGGTGTATATGGTGCGATTCATTTTTCGTACTTTGCCGGAGAGCTATTGGAAGAACATGTAGATTGGAATGAAAACTATGTTGCGCTTACGGCTTTTGCTATTACTTTTATAGGAATCGTAGTTGCAGTTTCTTTTTTAGGAAAAATGTTTACAAAAGTGGCCGATTTTGCTGCTTTAGGACTTGCTAATAAAATCTTAGGAGGCGTTTTTGCTCTGGTGAAGAGTGTTGTGATTTTAAGTGTTATTTTTGTATTTTTTGCTAGAGTAAATAAAACAATTCCTTTTGTAGGTAAAGACACACTAGAAGAATCTATCTTATACAATCCTGTAAAGGATATTGTTCCCACGATCTTTCCCTCAATCATTAGAGAGATAGAATCAAACGAAAAGGAAATAAATAATGACGTAAGTTAGGTTCAAATAATGTAACTTGCGAATCGAAGAAAGAACTCTATGAAAATCTTAGAGAGACGACTTATTTTTATATGGATGTTTTTTGCTTTCTCCTTTACAGGGATGGCTCAGGATTGTAGTATTCTAAAAAATAATAAGTTTACATACAGACTTGCTGGCCAGGATGTCTTTGTAGAGTTTCAAGAAAATACTCATAAGGAAAAACATCAAAAAGGAAAATATTATATCAAATCTGATATAGAATGGGTTTCTGATTGTGAGTACTACCTAACCATCAAAGACGTATCGTTGCCTGATTTTCCGTTTAAATTGGGAAGTAGACTCCATGTAAAAGTTACAAAAGTTAGAGGCAGCCGAGTGTATTACAAATCCTCACTAGCAGGAAGATCCTGGGAAGGAAAATTAACCAAAGTAAAAGACTAGACTAGCTACAGTCATAGATACAAGACTGCTGTACTTTCTGAAAAAAGAATCAAGATTTTATCGCATTCAACTTTGCTATTCTCAATTTTAAGGTTTTGATGTCGTATTCCCTTTGGCTACGCTCAGAGTGACAACGGATCAAGATCAATTGTTGTGTTTGTTATTGACGATATTTGAATGATGAACATTGAAAATTATAGCTTACGGATTAAAAACAACAATAGTTTGTATTACAGTCATTGTACTGGTTTTCATTGCCTAAGGAGTTATAAAGAACGACTTGTACATAAACGATTTAGGCTGATTCCGTATCTCTATTCTCTGATGAATTTTCCTTTTACATACATACTTCATCAATCGTAATTTGTTGATCAGTATTCGTTATTTATTTGAACTCACACACAACTTTTAACCCTGGCTTGTGACAACCTCCCATAATGAATTATTATATTTTCAAATTGATACATTGCTAGATTATCAAATCTAACTTAACTTTTGTGTTTGTTCTCTTTGACCCACTGTAAGCAATCCTCAAAGTTTTCGAAAATAGATTTTTCAGGAATCAAATCAGGAACAATATCTATTCGTTCCATGAAGAAACGAGGCTGATTTTGAACATTTACTAAAAGAGGAATTTTTCCTGTCCCTCTTAAATCTACCAAAATATCTTCCAAAGCATAAAGTCCCGATTGATCCATATATGGCATACGATCCATACGAATAACAATAATAGATGCTGAAGAAGGAATTTGCTTTGCCAGTTGTTGAAACTCACTGGTAGAGCCAAAGAACAAAGGGCCATTGATGTGCTTGATAAAGATGGTCTCTTTTAACTCTTTTGTCAATCCTTTTTCATCAGCCCAAGACTCTTCAGCAAGAGGTGTAATATTGGATTTTTTAGCTGTTAATTCTCCAATTTTTTTCATGAATAACAAGGAAGCAAATATCAACCCAATTCCAACAGCATAAATTAAATCCCAAAAGGTAGCTAGCATCATTACTGTAAACATAATAAGCACTTCTGAGCTTAGCTTTAAAGGACCCATTTTTAGATCTTTAGGTAGTGATGAGATGGCTTTCAAACCTTTGTAATCCATAACGCCAATTCCTACGGTTACTAATATTCCCGCTAAAACAGATTGCGGAATCTGAGAGGCAACAGACCCAAGACCTAAAAGAACGACTAATAACATAACTCCAGCAATCATTCCAGATAGTTTTGTTTTCCCTCCTGCATTGATATTTACTACGGTTCTAATGGTTGCTCCAGCTCCTGGAATGCCTCCAAAAATAGAGGCAATACTATTTCCAATCCCTTGTCCAATCAGTTCTCTATTGGGTTTGTGCTTGGTTTTGGTCATATTATCTGCTACAACACTGGTTAATAACGAATCAATAGCACCTAAAAGTGCTAAGGTTAGTGCAGTGAGAATATAAGGAGAGATACTATCAATACTAAATGAGGTAAACATTTCTAAATTTGGCATGGGAAAATCCGTTGGAATTTCCTCAATGGAAGCATAATTTAAATTAAAACCTACAGCGATTACCGTCATAACAATCAAAGCCACCAATGAACTTGGAATTTTGGTTGTAATCCTCTTAAATCCGTAGATAATAAATATGGTGCCTAGTGTTAGGAGAAGCTCTAGCCAATTGATATTTTGAATCATCCGGGGAAATGTTTTTATAGAACCGATAACGCCTGAAGCTTCTTTAGCAGCCAAATTTTGCGATTCTTTTAAAATTTCAGTAGATGAAATCAAAGATCCTTTGCCAGCAGCATCTATAAAATCTTCTAAAACGAGTACTCCATCTTCAGTTTCATCTTCCAGAATATTTTCTAGGATAGATTGTTTTGCTTGTGGTTCAAACTTTTGTACGAACTCCATATCTTCCTTTGGATTATAACCTAAGGAGGGAGCAAACTGAGAAATGATAATCATCAATCCTATAGCGGTCATAAAACCAGAAACCACAGGATAGGGTATGTATCGAATGTATTTTCCAAGTCCTAGTCCGCCCAACCCTATTTGAATGATTCCAGCAAGTAAGAATACAATTAGAATTGCTGGTAAAGCTTTGTCTACATCTCCATCATTTGCTGCAATAATTCCAGCAATTACCACCGTACTTAGAGCGGTCATAGGTGCCGTAGGTCCAGAAATTTGAGTGGGAGTCCCACCAAACAATGCTGCAAAAAAGCTAATGAATATGGCTCCGTATAAACCTGCATCAGGACCAAGACCAGAGGCTACTCCAAAAGCCAAGGCCAAAGGCAATGCTACAATACCAGCGGTGATTCCGCCAAAAAGATCACCACGAAGATTGGAAAAAAGATTTTTCACACATTTAAATTTTAGTAATTATTTATTTCTAGTTAATTATAAAATTGAGAACGTGTGTAACCGCTACGCTCTCACATTAAAAATTTTAACTAGGTACTTTCGCGAATCTATTTTTAAAATTTGTTAATGTTCGTTTCATAGGGTAAGAGATTCGCAATTAAGTGTCTAAAATACACATTTTTAAAAATCAAAAAAGCCAATGAGTTTTCATTGGCCTTTCTTAAAAGTTCACTAAGGTAATAATGTTAATCTGATCTCGACTGGAGGTTTCAAATACTTGACTCATATACCCAAGTTCGAGTTTTATTCCTTTGCTTAATTTATACCCTAAACCGCCATAAATTCGATTTCTATCAAAAACATTTGATTCTCCATTCAAGAAAATTTCATTGTAGGCAGATAGGTAATATTTTGATTTTTTAAAAGGAACATTCATACTCAAAAAATAACGGAAACGTGTTTTAAAATTGCTTCCTACAAAACGTTGCTCAAACCGATAACGATGTTGTAAACTTACACTTCCAACATTTTGTTTGGTAATGAATTGCTGAAAAATACGATGCTCCTCTACAGTAGACTGTTGATTACCACTTCCCGTAAAGTTCTCGGAATTGATATAGCCATAACCTAGTAGAAGGTTACTTCTCGAACCTAAATTGTAGCCAAGTCCAGTTCTGATTAACAATTGTTCAAGATCACCAATGCCATTGTAATTTCTGTATTGGATTTCGTGATGTAAGTTCCATTTCGAATTCAGCTGTTTGCTACCAATGTAGATTAACCAATTTCCAGGCCCACTTTCTTGAGCCACAGCACTCATAGAGAAGAGTGCTATGACAATGATGCATATAATTTTTTTCATCAAGTGAATTGCCTAATAAAAAGTAACAGAACCGTCTTTGATATCATACATACCTCCAACAATTTTAATTTCTCCGTTGTCTTCCATTTCCTTTAAGACTGCACTTCTAGTTCTAATATTGTCCATGGTCATATGTACATTTTGCTCTGCAACATTGTTGACAAAGTCAATATTTTTAGAAGTTCGATCACTAGGATCAGAAGGACTTTCTACAGCTGCAACAGCTGGTTTTAACTTGCTAATTAAAGTGGTTAAATTTCCTAATTTAGCATCATCACAAGCACCTTTTACAGCACCACAAGCAGTGTGTCCTAAGACAACAATTGCTTTGGTTCCAGCTAATTTACAAGCAAATTCCATACTTCCAAGAATGTCGTCATTTACGAAGTTTCCAGCAATTCGGATGCTGAAAATGTCTCCTATTCCTTGATCGAAAAGAAGCTCAGCAGAAACTCGAGAATCAATACAATGTAGAATAGTGGCAAAGGGATATTGCCCTGTACTTGTATCGGCTACTTGTTCTAATAAATCACGATTGGCAGCCTTGTTTGCCATAAATCGTGCATTTCCTTCTTTCAATATGTTAATCGCTGCATCTGGTGTAATTGCAGATTGTGTTTCTAATGTATGTGCTTTCATAATTTCTCTTTTTAAGTGGTTTAGTTTATTTTAGGATTTAGTTTGAAAAATTCAATAAAACTCTCTGGATTTTCAATAGTGCCTCGCTCAGATAATAATGTAATATTGATATTTCTTTCTTTTGCTTTGAATGCAAAGTCTTCTAAGATTTCAATAATATCATTATCTAGGTAACGAGTTTTTCGAACATCTAATTCCAGATTTGTGTTTTCTGGTAATCGATCTAATTCAGTTAAAATAGCCCCTTTGTTAAAGAAAGTAACTTCTTCTGCCAAGGTCATTTTTACTTTGTTGCTTCCATTGCTTTCGTCTTCGATGTGTAAGAAGTGAGAGTTTTGGAAACTTTTAATTAAAATCACTACAATCCCTACGGTCAATCCCATTCCAATTCCCCATAGTAAGTCTTTGAATACAATCACCAATACGGTTACCATAAAAGGCACCCATTGCTTCCATCCTAGACTAAACATTTGCTTGAATGTAGATGGTTTTGCCAATTTAAAACCTACAATAAATAGTATAGCTGCTAAAACAGACAGAGGAATCTTATTTAATAAAGTAGGAATTAACATCACAGAAATCAATAAGAAGAATCCATGGATTACTGCAGATGCTTTGCTCTTTCCTCCAGATTGAATGTTTGCAGAACTTCTTACAATAACTTGTGTAATTGGCAATCCTCCAATCAATCCAGAAAGAAGGTTCCCTGTTCCTTGAGCTAACAATTCGCGATTGGTTGGAGTTACATTTTTACTAGGATCCAATTTGTCTGTCGCTTCCACACACAACAAGGTTTCTAGACTTGCTACTAGGGCAATAGTAAAGGCCACGACCCAGATATTAGGGTCTCCAATCACACCAAAGTTTGGAAAGGTAAATTGAGCAAAGAAAGAGTCCATATCTTCTGGGACAGGAACATTTACCAAATGAGAGCTTTCAATAGCCAAAGAACTATTTCCTTGTGTCATAACAAAAAAGATGATCCCAACAACAACAGCTACAAGAGGTCCTTGAATCAGCTGGAAAATCTTTCCTTTTTTAACCAAAACATTAGACCATAACAGTAGAATAGCCATAGAGATAATTGCAATGATAGTCGCTCCAAAACTAATGTTTCCACTTACAAGAGCATTCACCGCTTTTAGGAGTTCTGTTAAGGTATTTTCTCCATCTACTTGAAGAAAGGCGAAATCACCTTGAGGATCTGCATCCATTCCAAAGAAATGAGGAATCTGCTTTAAGATGATAATAATACCAATACCAGTTAGCATTCCTTTAATTACAGAAGAAGGGAAGTAATATCCTATGATTCCCAATTTCAGGAATCCGAAAATTAATTGGATAACACCTGCCAATACTACGGCGAGTAAAAAGTTTTGATATCCAAGACTTGCTATCGCAGCAAAAACAATAGCGGCCAATCCAGCAGCAGGACCACTTACCCCAATTTTAGAGCCACTTAAGGAACCGACAACAATTCCTCCGATGATCCCAGCGATTAATCCTGAAAAAAGAGGGGCTCCACTGGCCAATGCGATACCCAAACACAAGGGTAATGCGACAAAAAACACCACTATACTAGCGGGTAAATCACTTTTAATAGTTTTAAACATGATAAAAAATGTTTGTGATCTCTTTTGTATAAGAGATTCAATTAGGTTATACGTTACTTTTGATGATGATGCCGAGTTTAAGAGAGGTTTTCCGGCGGTGGAGAAGTTAATTTCTTCTCGTAAGAGTTATAATTTTTTAGGTAAAAATTAAACCGTTTTTCTTTTTTAGAATCTGCTTGTGTAAGCATACTATTCTGAGGGTAATAGATTTTTACATCCAAGTCTTTGGTTTCGTTTCCTTTGTTTTCTTCATCTTCGCCCAAATCGGCAATTTCTGTCATTTCGCAGGTTCCTTCTACTAGACTCATGTATGTAGGAGCTACGAAAGAAACTGCTAAAATTACAGTGAAAAGGTATGTTATGAATAGTTTTGCCATCCGAAAACGAAATAAGTAAATATACAATAACAGGGGAGTATTTCGTTAAAAATCTTTAAAAAATACGCAATACTTTCAGCTCTTCAGAAACGATCCAGCCGATTTTTCCGTCAGCAATGCGAATCTTTTTCCAATTATCTACAGTGTCTAAAACTTTTACTTTAGTTCCTTCGTGTAGGGTAAAAATACTTTCACTGTTTAAGGTGGGAGCGTTTTTAATCTCAGTCTGTTGAGCAAATACAATGGCTTCAATATTATTTTTTGTATACATGTATTCTTTGTATGTAAGAGCAGAGCTTGTAATAAGCAATAAAAAGCTGAGAATGCTGGTTACAAAAAACAAGCGCTTTCTAGAAGGAGTATACGCAAAGTAGAAAAGTAAAAAGAATAGGGATCCCAATACAGAAAGAATTACAGAGACAAGCGCCCATTCGTTGTAGGATAGCTTTTTGATGAAAGACTCATCTAATTTTTGAAAAACAGACTTTGGAAGTTCTTTGATGTTATCAATCGTGAGTCTTTTGGCAAAAATTAAATTGTTTTGCGCGTCTTCATTCAACGGATTTAAGATCAATGCTTTTTCATAGTTATAGATGGAAGGAGCTACTTTGTTTAATTTGTAATAACAGTTCCCTAGGTTAAAGTACAATTCAGAAGAAGAGACCCCTAAATCCTGTATTTTTTGATAGCTATCAATAGCCTCCTCGTATTTTTCAAGTTTGTATTGCTCATTTGCTGTTGCAAATAAATCTTCTGCAGATTGTGAGAAAACAGCCTGACTTACGATGCACAATAAAAGGAATAATCGTTTCATGCTATAACTGTTTATCAATTTCTGTAATGGCTTGTTTTGCTTTTTCATAATCTTGATTCATTTCTACAGTGGTTACTGGAGAATAACGAGCCATATCACAACTGTTAAATACATCAATAAATGAGGCAATGGATGATGCTTCCACATTTTTACCTTCAAGCAATTCCGTAATTCGGTCTTTGCTAATCTCAGATGTTTCAATACGTAATTTGGCTTTTAAATAGTTGTGCAATGCTTTTTCCAACGCAACATAGAAGGCTTCTTTCTGGCCAATCTGTTTTTTAGCTTCCGACAGGAATTTTTTCGCAAGGCGATCAGCCTTTCGTAATTTATTTCCAATGACATCATTACTTCTTGCTTCATTTCTCTTGGCAATAAGAATTCCGATAGGAATGAATAAAAGAGGCAATAAAAGCAGCAAATAGTAGCTGTTCGATTTGAAGAAATCGACCGTTTTTATCGTAGCGAAAGAAGATTTTGTTTGAATGTATCTAAAGTCTGCTCCAGTTTCAACAACATCTCTTTTGGAAACAGTATTGTTATCGGACTTGGTATTGATTTCTTTTCCTTCCAAAACTTCAACAAAAAGATCTTCTGAAACTAAAGTGAAATATTTTTTCTTCTTAGGATCGAAGTAAGAGAACTCTGTACTTGGAATCTTGTATTTCCCTTTGTATTCAGGAACTACGGTGTAACTTTTAGTAATCGTCCCTTTAAGACCTGTAGAAGTAACATTCACTTTTTCTTTTTGTTCGGGAGTGAAAACTTCCAATTCAGCAGGAGTTTTAATGTCTGGTAATTCAAATAACTTCAAATTTCCTTTTCCATTTACATTTACCAGAATGCGAGCACTTTCATTGGATTTTAAAATGTCCCTGCTCACAGAAACGGCAAAGTTGAAATCACCCACAGCTCCATTGAAACTTTCAGGTTTCCCTTCCATAGGTAGCTCTTTTGCTCTTACAATTTTCTTGGCAGAAGCAAAAGTTCTTCGAATATTTTTGGTGATAGGATTTCCAAAGAAATCTGTTCTTCCTGTTGGGACACCAATGACAATATCCATCTTCATAGGTTCAATACTCAATTTCCCAGATTTTGTAGGAATTAAAAGTGCTTTTTCCAGCACAGCATAGCGATAGCGTTCTCCGTTGTACTTTCCAATCTTAACAGGAACCCCGTTCATTTTAATGTTTTGATGCCAAAAACCATTGTATTGAGGTGCTTCTGTAACAGCATTGTCATATACGTTGATATTCTCGCTGATATACAAACGGTATTCTACATATACCCCTTCACCAACATAAGGGTTGCCCTTAGAAATCTCTGCAACCAAATGGATGTTTTGCTGTGCGATATAATCTGGATCGTTGGGATCTTTTGGAATTTCAACAGGAGGTAAAACAATCACCTTAACAGGTTTTGAATCAAGTGTCTTTCCATTCAATTCAATACTAGCCTTAGGAATGAGGTGCTCACCTTTTTTTAGAGGTTGAATGATATAGGTATAGGATTGTGAATAGCTAGATTTTCCGTTTATCCACGATTGACTGATGGCGGTAAAAGGGCCACTAATGACTCTAAAATTTCGAAAATTAGGAGGCGTAAAATTATCGGCACCTTGTCTGTTGACTTTGAACTCGATTTTCAACCTTTGATTGACACCCAATTTATTTTTACTCACTGTAGCAGTTAGGGTAGGATCATTTTGGGCACAGAGAGAAAAGCTTGTCGCTACAAGCAGAAACAATAATGGTATAAACGTCAACTTCAATCGCTTCATTGCTGCAAAATAAAAAAAATTACCAGTCTTTTTCTTGTTTTACTTTTTTACCCCTTGCTTTTTTAGCATTGAGTTTCTTTTGGGTTTTCTTCTCCTCGTTGTTTAAACTCTCTAGGAGCTGCTTTACTTGCTGAGGAGTCATTTTTCCCTGCCTGGGTTTTTGTTGCTTCTTTTTCTTGTCATTTTTCTTTGGATCCTGATTCTTTTTGTCCTTATTCTCATCTCCTTTATCGCCATCCTTTTTAGGATCCTTCTTCTCTTTATCCTTGCCGTCTTTTTTGTCTTTATTTTGATCGTTCTTGTTCTTCTTATTGTCCTTTTTGTTGTCCTTTTTATTCTTGTTTTTGTCGTTCTTTTTATTCTGATTTTGTTTTTTCAGAAGTTTTTTGGCAACGGCTAAATTGTAACGTGTTTCATCGTCATTTGGATTGTTTCTCAGTGAGTTTTTATAAGCATCTACAGCACCTTGGTAATTTTTATTTTCCATGTGCGCGTTGCCAATATTGTGAAAGGCTTCGGCTTTGGTAGGCTTATCTTCAGCAGCTTTGGCAGCTAATTCATATTGAGGGAGTGCTTCCTTAAAATTCTTTTGCTGGTAGAGTGCATTTCCTAAGTTGTAGGTTGCTTTTTTATAGATGCTATTTTTATTCAGTGCCTTTTTGTAAGCGGCAGTAGCATCTGTGTAGTTTTTCTTCTCGTATAATTTGTTCCCCTCTCGAACATGCTTTCTGGCTTCTCTTTGTATTGCAATAGAATCCTTTTGAGCCTGCATGGCAAACCCAAAGAATAAAAAGACGATTCCTAGTATGTATTGTAGTTTCTTCATGGTATTCATTACTTATCTTCTTCGTTAAATAAATCAACTTTTCTTAGCCATTTGGTTTTCTTATCTAAGAGGAAAATATCCAAGACTAAAAATAAAATACCGATTCCCAAAAACCACTGAAATTGGTCTTTGTAATCTGAAAATTGTTTCGACTCAAATTCACTTTTTTGAGCGTTTCCAATTACATCTTCGATGGTTTTTACAGGTTTGTCTGTTTTATTTCCATCAATATAGTTGCCGTTTGCAGCATCTGCAATTCCCTGCAAAACGTCTGGTTTTCTTTGGGTAATAACTGTCTCTCCCTTACGATCTTTTTTGTATCCAATTAAAGACCCATTGATTTTTAATGGAATAGGGCCTCCTTTTTCAGTCCCTACACCAATGGTATAGACTTTAATGCCTTCGTTGGCAATGTTTTGAGCGACCTGTTTGGTTTCGTCTTGATGATCTTCACCATCGGAGATAATGATTAAAAAACGATTGGTCTGCTCGTCATTGTTGTAATATGTTTTTGCCAAATCCAGAGCTTCATTGATCGCAGTACCCTGACTAGAGACCAAATCTGGATTGGCATTTTGCAAGAACATTTTGGCTGCCGCATGATCGGTTGTAATGGGAAGCAAAGGATAGGAGTTTCCTGCATAAATAATTACTCCCACACGATCACTGCCCAACTTGTCAATGATTTTGGAAATGATTTGTTTTGATTTCTCCAATCGGTTAGGAGCAATGTCTTCAGCAAGCATGCTTTTGGATACATCCAGCGCAAAAACAACATCAACACCTTCCCTTTTTACGGTCTGTAGTTTGGTGCCCATTTTGGGATTGACCAAGGCTAAAATTAAAAAGGAGATTCCTAGGATGAAAAACAACAATTTCAACACAGATTTGAAAACAGAAATATTGGGCGCTAGTTTTGCCAGTAGCGTATGATTGGAAAACTTGCGTTGTGTTCTTTTTTTCCACCAGAGTACCAATAGAAATATGACTACAATAACAGGAATTGCAGCGAAGAAATAAAAATATATGGGTTCTTCTATTTTGTACATTATTTATTCAATAATTTAATGATTGAAAGATTTAATAATTCAATAAATCACGTTTAATTCCTGTGTCTTTCAATTCTTCAATCTTTTAATTTTTCAATTACTATATAAAACTTCTAAATAGTGTATTTCTCAATAAAAACTCAAACAACAATAGCCCTCCAGCAATGAAAACTAAGAATCGATACTTTTCTTGATAATTGTAATATTTGAATTCTTCAATTTTCGTTTTCTCGAGCTTGTCAATTTCATCATAAATCGCTTGTAGCTTGTTATTGTTTGTAGCTCTAAAATATTTTCCTTCGGTTTCGTTGGCAATGTATTTCAGCAATTCTTCATCGATCTCTACCTGTTGCTTACGAAACTGTAATTTCCCTGTTCTTGGGTCTCTGCTATATGGAAAGTCTGCCATTCCGTTGGTACCAATTCCTATGGTATATACTTTGATATTTAATTCTTTTGCCAAGTCTGTGGCTGTTTTTGGGTCCACAAACCCAGAGTTGTTCACCCCATCAGTAAGCAGGATGATTACCTTACTTTTTGCTTCACTTTCCTTCAAGCGATTTACTGCAGAACCCAATCCCATACCAATGGCTGTTCCTCCTTCTAATTGTCCCCATTTAATATCGGCAATGGTTCTTTTTACAATGCCTTTATCACTTGTAATAGGTGTTTGCGTAAAACTTTCTCCGGCATACACCACAATTCCAATACGATCGTTAGGCCTTCTATTGACAAAGTTAGTTGCTACTACCTTTAAGGCCTCCAATCTATTAGGCTTTAAATCTCTAGCCAACATACTTGCAGAAACATCAATGGCCATGACAATGTCAATTCCTCGGTTCGACTTTACTTTCTTACTCACCGAAACATTTCTGGGTCTCGCCATAGCTAAAAGCAACAGAGTAATGGCCAACAAGCGAAAAAAGTATAGCAGTGGTTTTAACTTAGGAAGAAATGATTTTTTAGCTTCAAAACCTTTCACACTCGATACAGTAAGTACGGCAGTATCTTTTTTTCTGACAAAGAAATACCATACGGCCAAGATCGGGATGATCAGCAGTACCCACAAAAATTCGGGATTGTGAAACTCAAAATTATTCCAATTCATTCTTCTCTTCGTTTTCTTCCTCGATTACAGGTTTCGGTTTCAATTCATTTAAAATACCTTCTGCATCGCGTCTGTCTTCTTCAATCTCATGCGAAAGTGGTTTCGATTTTGCAAACTTTACCAAATCAGCTTCACTTAATAACCCTTTCAGCTTGGCAATTGCATTTTTACTAGCGTCAATCGTTTTGGCATCGTTAAAATCTGTCAGTGTTTCAATCAGTTCATCGGTGGTGCTTTCCAATGCAGGAATTTTCAATTCTTTCTCTACATAAGCCCTAATAATTTCAGTAAGCTCACTGTAGTATTTTTTAATTTCGTTGTTCTGCCATAATAATTTTTCATCCAATTGATGGAGCTTTTCAATAGCTTCCTCAAAAGGAGGCAATGCAGCAATAACTTCCTCCGGTGTCTCCTCTTTTTTGCGAGTTTTTAGATAATAGATCAGTCCGCCTATGAGAAGCAATGCGAGAACAATCCAAATGATATATTGTTTAAAGTCATCAAAGGTGTAGGGTTCACTTTGGATGGCTTTTATAGGAAACATTTTCTGTTTTGTAGTATCAATGGCAACTGTGGCGACATTGATCAGTATTGAGTCGGTAAGAAATGCTCGATTTCTGATGAATATTTGTTGAGATGGAATGTAAAAAGCTCCACTGTCGAAACCGGTTAGGAGATATTTCTTAATCAGGTTTCTCTTAATGGTGTCCATTTTAAAATCCTCGACAACTTCCAAGCCTTTTAATTCGAGTTTTGGAATGATTACATTGGCTGTATCGTCTACAGAAATCTGATAGTTGAATTGCTCACCAATTCGAATGTTTGTGGTATCAACTTCTACGGCTACTTGTTGCGCAAAAGCATTCCCAAAGAGAAAAGAGAAAAGAAGAAAAAATAAGAAATGCATTGATTTCTTTCTTCGTTTTGTTAAAGCTGATATGTTCAGATTTTCAAATAGATTCATTATTCCATTAGCTCATTGTTATTAGCTTCCTTTATGTTTAAAATATCCCAATAGTTTTTTTACGTAGCTTTCGTCTACTCTGGTATCTAAACTTCCTGCACCTGATCTTTTGAATGTAGAATGAAAATAATCCGAAAGCCTTTTTGCATTGGCGCTGTAATTTCTTCGGATGGTTTTTGATGAGGTATTGATCAGTTGGACTTTTTGGGTTTCAGCATCGAGCATGGGAACCATTCCTAGGTTAGGAATTTGCTCATCGTGTTTATCATAAACCCTAATTCCTGTGATATCGTGTTTGTTCCCAACAATCTTTAAGGTATGCTCATAATCATCGTCCATAAAATCAGAAAGCATAAACACAATGGCTTTTTTCTTCATGACATTGCTCAAAAACTTAAAGGCATTGGAAATGTTCGTTTTTCTACTTTTTGGTGTGAATTCAATCAAATCTCGGATGATTCTCAAGACGTGACTCTTTCCTTTTTTCGGAGGAATGAACAATTCAATGTCGTCTGAAAATAAAATAAGACCTACTTTATCGTTGTTTTGAATGGCAGAAAAAGCCAAAGTCGCCGCAATTTCAGTAACGGTATCTTTTTTAAACTGTTCTGTCGTTCCAAACAACTCAGATCCTGAGACGTCGACCATGAGCATCATGGTCAATTCTCGTTCTTCTTCAAAGACTTTTACATAAGGCTCGTTGTATCGAGCAGTTACATTCCAATCGATGGCTCTTACATCATCTCCAAATTGATATTGCCGTACTTCAGAAAAAGTCATACCTCTTCCTTTGAAGGTCGAATGGTATTCGCCCCCAAAGATATGATCAGACAACCTGCGTGTCTTAATCTCAATTTTCCGTACTTTTTTTAATATCTCCTTGGTATCCATGTTCAATTTTCAGTTCACACTTATCAAAATCTATTGAGTCTCTCTACTCAGATAATTGTTGATTGACTATTGATTAAGGGACTTCAATCTCGTTGATAATGGAGTTGATGATATCGACAGAAGAAATGTTTTCAGCTTCGGCTTCGTAAGTAATTCCAATACGATGTCTTAGTACGTCATAAACAACGGCTCTAACATCTTCAGGAATCACATAGCCTCTTCGTTTGATAAATGCATAACACTTAGCTGCTTTTGCCAAATTGATACTACCCCTTGGAGAAGCACCAAAGCTAATTAAGTGAGATAGATTGGATAAATTATATCTGTCTGGATATCTTGTTGCAAAGATAATATCTAGAATGTATTTCTCTATTTTTTCGTCCATGTACACCTCATTGGCAGCTTCTCTAGCTTTCAAAATCTGCTCAATAGAAACGACAGGATTTACAGTTGCAAAACCACCATTCAAATTTTGACGCATGATCAGTTGCTCGTGGTCTAATTTTGGATAATCGATGACTGCTTTCAACATAAAACGGTCTACCTGCGCTTCTGGTAAAGGGTAGGTCCCTTCTTGCTCTACTGGATTTTGAGTAGCCATTACCAAGAAAGGTTCTTCTAACTTGAAGGTCTCATCTCCAATGGTAATCTGACGCTCTTGCATGGCTTCTAAGAGAGCTGATTGCACTTTTGCAGGTGCTCTGTTGATTTCATCTGCCAACACAAAATTTGCGAAAATAGGTCCTTTTTTAATGGAGAAGTCGTTGTCTTTCATGTTGTAAATCATGGTTCCAACAACATCCGCAGGAAGTAAGTCAGGAGTAAACTGAATTCTGCTAAAGCTACCTTGCACGGCTTTTGATAGCGTGTTAATAGCTAGTGTTTTAGCTAATCCTGGAACACCTTCTAAGAGAATGTGTCCATTTCCGAGTAAACCAATAAGCAATCGCTCTATCATTTGCTTCTGACCCACAATTACCTTATTCATTTCGGTAGTTAGTAAATCTACAAAGGCACTCTCCCTTTCTATTTTTTCGTTAATTGCTCTAACGTCGACATCCATTTTATTACTGGTTTTAAGAGTTTTAAAAATTGAAAAACAAAGCTACAATAATAGCAATTTTTACGTTGTTAAAGATAGGTTAAAGCTAAAATGGTAGTGGGAAAAGAGTAGAAACTTAACATTAGTTAACTTTCTATAACAGTTCTTAACAAGTTTTGTAGGAGTTTTTATAGGGTTTTCTTATAATGAAGCACAAGATTTAGGTATTTTTACCTAAAAACGACTGAAAAATTTGGGTTTTCGGAAAAAAAACCCAAACTTGATACAATTAACCAAAACTTTTTAAATATGAAACACCCTATCTATCGTAAGATTATCTTGATTACTTGTTGCTTATTCTCAATGGCTGTGATCTCTGCACAGACCATTAGAGGAAAAGTAGTGGATAGCGAAGGAGAAGCACTGTCCTTTGTGAATGTAATTGAAAAAAACACTAAAAATGGAACAACAACTGATGACAATGGAGAGTTTTCTATTAATGTTCTAAAACTACCTACGGTATTTGTTTTTTCTTCCATAGGATTTAAAACCATTGAAAAAAACATTTCAAATTCCAGCTTTTTAACGGTAGTTTTGGAAGACAGCGACATTGCTCTGGATGAAGTTGTAGTGGTGGGTTCCAGAAACCCAAGTAGAACAGCTGTCAACTCACCAGTTCCCGTAGATGTCATTAATGTTTCACAGTTAGCAACGGCGGCACCACAGGTAAACCTTAATCAGATTTTAAACTTTGTGGCACCTTCTTTTACTTCAAATACGCAAACAATTTCTGATGGAACAGATCACGTAGATCCTGCATCTTTGAGAGGTTTAGGTCCCGATCAAGTATTGGTTTTAATCAATGGGAAAAGAAGGCATAATTCGTCATTAGTAAATGTAAATGGAACCTTTGGCCGTGGAAACGTAGGAACGGATTTGAATGCCATTCCGTCAGCAGCAATTCAGCGAATTGAAGTGTTGCGTGATGGGGCAGCTGCTCAATATGGATCTGATGCGATAGCAGGGGTAATTAACATTGTTCTAAAGAAGAATACAAAAGAGCTTTCTTTCAATGTTACTTCAGGAGCAAATTTCACAAAAAATGCAAATGGTCAAACTGGAGGAGTAGATGGAGGAAATGTAAATGTAAGCGCAAATTATGGACTTCCTATCGGTGAAAAAGGAGGTTTTGTAAACTTCACAGGAGATTTCGATTTTAGAGAAGATTACAATAGAATGAAGGAGTTTGAAGGAAATATTTTTAATTTATACAATACGGTTGAGCGTTTTGCCAGAAACGATGGATACGACATCACTCAACTATTAGATAGCAATGTAGCCGATGTAATTCAGTATGCAACAGCTGCTGGGATCAATCTCAATGGAGCAACAACTCAAGCTCAACTGCGAGGAATTTTATCTGCAGATAACACAGCAGCAGAATTGGCAGCCAGAGGTTTACAAAGAAGTGATTTTAACATGCGTATCGGACAATCTAGATTGCGAGGAGGAAGGTTTTTTGGAAACTTAGAGTTGCCTTTAGATGACGAAAAAACCATTCTTTATTCTTTTGCAGGTATTAGTTCAAGAACAGGAAATTCAGCAGGATTTTACAGATTGCCAAACCAAAGCAGAACATTTACTCCAGCCTATTTTAATGGTTTTTTACCAGAGATCAACTCTACGGTAAGAGATCGTTCATTTGCGATAGGAATTAAAGGAAAGCTTTCAGAGTGGAATGTGGACTTTAGTAATACTTGGGGAAGAAACTCTTTCCTATTTACCATTGGAAATACATTCAATGCTTCTCTACAAAATGCTTCTCCTACTACATTTGATGCAGGAGGTTTTGCTTTTGAGCAAAATACAGTAAATTTAGATCTTAACAGATTTTATGATGATATTTTTAATGGACTCAATATCGCTTTTGGAACAGAATATCGCATAGAGAATTATGAGATTTTTGCAGGTGAGGAAGCTTCGTATTCACAGTACACTGCTGCTGGAGAAGTGATTAAATTATCAACTCAAGACCCAGCGAGAGACTTCTTTGGAAATGCAAGACCAGGAGGGTCTCAAGTATTCCCTGGATTTAGTCCAAACAACGAACTCTCAAGAGGACGTAGTAGTATCGCTGGATATTTTGATGCTGAAGCTGATTTCTCTGAAAAGTTTTTAATGAGTTTTGCGACACGCTTTGAGAATTATTCTGATTTTGGTTCTACGCTTAATTTTAAAGTATCTACACTTATCAAGGCAAGTGAAAATCTAAACATTCGATCGGCAATCAATACAGGTTTTAGAGCACCTTCGCTACATCAGCTTAACTTCAATTCAACATCAACGATTTTTGATCAGAATGGAAATCCACAAGAGGTAGGAACTTTTTCTAACGATAGTAGACCTGCCAAATTGTTAGGGATTCCAAAGTTGAAGCAAGAAACTTCGAGAAGTATCAGTTTAGGGTTTACCTCTAAACTTCCCGAATCAAATATGAGCATTACTGTAGATGGGTATTTTGTTGGAATCAAGGATAGAGTTGTATATACTGGTCAGTTTAGAGGTCCAGGAACAGGAAGTGAGCTCGATAATTTATTATCTCAGGCAAATGCTTCAAGAGCTTCTTTTTTCGCAAATGCGATTGATACAGAGTCTAGAGGTTTAGATATTGTGATTACGCACAAAGCAGCCATAGGAGGTGAGGCTACATTAAAATCCGATCTTTCAGGGACTTTTTCTAAAACAAAAAGAGTGGGAGCAATAAAAGCTTCTAAAATTCTTCAGGACGCTGGCTTGGTAAATACGTATTTCCCTGAAGATAGTAGAGTTTACCTGGAAGAGTCTGTTCCTAGAACAAAAGTAAATTTATCGAACACGTATACTACTGGAAAATGGAATATTTTTCTTAGAAATGTATACTTCGGACCGGTAACTGAAGCAACTCCAAATGTAATTAGACAGCAAGTTTTTTCTTCTAAATTGGTAACAGATTTATCTTTTGGATATAAAGTGTCCGATCAATTCATATTAACAGTAGGTGCTAACAATTTACTGGATGTTTATCCAGATAGAGCGGCGCAAACTTTTTCAGACGGAGGAACGAATCGAAGTTCTGGTCGTTTCGATTGGTCAAGAAGATCGCAACAATTTGGAATTGGAGGAAGATTTTTATTTGCAAGAGCAAGTTTTACATTGAAGTAAAAAATACACAATTGACTAGTCCTAAATAACCGTTACAGTTTTTATTAGGACTAATAATTACTAAATCTCAGAACAAACCATGGTTTGTTCTGAGATTTTCTTTTTGTATGATTTAATCTTGATGCTATTTTGTTTGTGCATTTATTCAGGAGTGGTAAACTCACAAGATCAGCGGGGTCTTTTCGCATTGTATATTGTGATCGATTGGTCTACAATTTTTGCTCATCAACTTGATATTTATTTTCAATGTTTAAATGGCATAAAGACATTTTGTGAGAACAGTTCTCGAATAAAGAAGAGAAATATAGGTATTACTACCTATATCATATTAAGCAGGAAAATTTGGGTTTTTCAAGAAAAAAAGCAAACTTGAAAGAATTAACCAAAACTTTTATATATGAAATGCCCTAACTATCAAAAGATTATTTTGACTATCTGTTGCTTTTTCTCAATGATTGTGATCTCTGCACAAACCATTAGAGGGAAGGTAGTGGATAGCGAAGGAGAAGCATTGCCCTTTGTCAATGTAATTGAAAAAAGCACCAAAAACGGAACAACAACTGATGATAATGGAGAGTTTTCTCTTCAGTTGGATTTAAAACATTGGAAAAAAAGATCGAAAATTCGGATTATATAACAATTACTTTACAAGAAGATAATTTGAACTTGGATGAAGTTGTTCTTGTAGGAAACCGATCGAAGCCAAGGACAATTCTAAACTCTCCAGTACCGATAGATAATATTGGAGTGCAAGAACTAACCTCTGGAGGTCAGCCGATCATAGAAGCGATGCTTACGTATAAAGTACCTTCGTTTAACGCACAAAATCAGGCTATTTCAGATGCAACAGCACACTATGATCCTGCAGATTTAAGAGGATTAGGACCAAGTAGGACGTTGGTGTTAATTAATGGTAAAAGAAAGAATCAAAGTGCACAAGTATACTTGAACAGAACTCCAGGAAAAGGAGAGGTGGGAGTGGATTTAAAAAGTATCCCAACGGCTGCTATTGAACGTGTAGAAATTTTAAGAGATGGAGCTGCTGCACAATATGGATCTGATGCCATTGCTGGAGTAATAAATATGGTTTTAAAGAAAAATACAGAGTTTACTGTGGTGAACGCGAGAACAGGTCTAACGTCTGTAGGAGATGGGTTTCATTTTGCTTCAGATTTAAATCACACTATCGCTATTGGAGATGGAGGAAATTTGAATTTGACTTTTGGGTATTACAACCAAAAACTTACCAATAGAGCGGGAAGTCCAGGAATATCAGATCTTCCATCAAACCCTAGACCTAATGAAATTGCTTGGGCAACCAACAACCCAAGATTGGGAATGATTGTAGGACAACCTGATTTAGAAAAGGCAGACTTATTCACAAACATTACGTATCCTATTGGAGAAAATTCTGAATTTTATGCAATTAACGGAATTACTGTTAGAGAAGGTCGTAGTTTTGCTTATTACAGAGCTCCATATTGGAGAAGAGATGTTGCAGATGCTGGATTTATAACACTTCCTCAAGATTTTCAGGGGTACCATCCTACATTTGAAGCTTCTATTAAAGATCATTTTAATTCATTAGGAGTAAAGATGGATTTAGGAAATGATTGGAAAGGAGATGCGAGCATCACTTATGGAGCAAATTCAGTAGATTATACAATAAATAGAACTGTAAACAGAGATTACCTTGCTGCAAAAGGATGGTCCCCTAGAACTTTTAACCCTGGAGGATATTCCTTGAGTAACGTGATTGGGAACCTCGATTTTTCAAGAATTTTTTCAGAAGTAGTAAGCGCTTCCTTTGGTTTTGAATACAAAAGAGAATATTTTGAAGCCAGAGAAGGGAACCCATTATCATACTACGGTGGAGGGTCAGATTCTTTTGCAGGAATTAAACCCGAAGAATCTGGTAAATGGAATCGAAAAAACACAGCTTTTTATGCAGGATTAGATTTCGATATCTCCGAAGATTTTCTTGTAGGAGTAGCAGGACGTTATGAAGATTATTCAGATTTTGGAAGCAATTTCTCTTGGAAAGTAAGCAGTCGTTATAGCCTTGGAGATACAGGTGCCTTAAGAGCTTCTTATAGTACTGGATTTAGAGCACCAACATTACATCAAAGACACTTGACAAACAGTCAATATATCATTGTTGCAGGTTCTACACAGCCGCTATTACAAGGAACACTTGCAAATGGTAACTCGGCCGTACGGGCTTTAGGAGTTCCAGAATTATTTGCAGAAACCTCCCAAAATATAGCAGCAGGAATTACACATAAGTTTAATAATAAATTTTCTGCCTCTTTAGATCTTTATCGAATCAATGTGAACGATCGAATTTTATTCTCGTCTCAAATTGGATCAGATGCAGATAATACAACTGTAAACCCAGTGGAACAAATTTTACAAAACAATGGAGTGGTGGCAGTTCAGTTCTTTATTAATGCTGGAGATACCAAAACAACAGGACTGGACTTGGTTCTAAACTACAATAATATCGAGTTAGAATCGGGAATATTAAATGCTAGCTTGGCTGCAAACTTTAACAAAACAGAGATTAGCGCAATAGCAACTCCTGCTGTAATTAGAAATGCAGGATATAATATTTTCGATCGTCAAGAACAAGGACTCATTACAAACTCTAGGCCAAGATCTAAGTTTATCGGAAGTCTTGATTTTATTTTTGATAAATTGAGTATAGGTTTGTACAATACTTACTTCGGAAAAGTAACTATAACTGCACCTTCAGGTGGCTTTAATGCCAATGGGCTTGAGATTGCCAATGGTATTGATCAACCATTGTCTGGTAAGTTAATTACAGATATTAATCTTACGTATAAATTAAGTGATAAAATGAGTGTTACAGGAATCGTAAACAACCTGTTTGATGTATATCAAGACAGAACCAATCCTAATACCAATACAGCGCAAGCAGGGACTAGATTCATTTATTCTTCTGAAGTACAACAAATGGGACAGTTGGGAATGAATTGGAGTCTAGGACTGAATTTCAAGTTTTAAAAACCGTAGAAATTAAAAATGAAAAGGTCGATAGTTTAGCTATCGGCTTTTTTTAATTTAAAAGTTTTCATAAACTCACCATAGGTAAAGTACTGAATCCAATCTCCCAGATTGATGTATTTACTATGCTCATTCAAATCAATTTCTAGAGGGAGATGCCTGTGCCCGAAAACAAAAAAATCATAGGGTTTTTCTTCTAGCTTTCGATAGCAATACTGAACCAGCCATTCGTTTTCGTTTCCGAGGAATTTTGCATCCTCTTCTCCAGAAATGAGCTTGTTTTTTACAGACATATACTGACCTAGTTTCACACCTAAATCTGGATGCAACCAGCGGAATAGCCATTGAAACAAAGGAAAAGTAAATACCTTTTTCATTCGCTTGTAACCCATGTCTCCTGGTCCTAAGCCATCTCCGTGACCAATTAAAAAAGTTTTTCCATTGATCTCAAATTCTTGAGGTTTGTAATAAACAGGGATATTGAGTTCTTTCTCAAAATAATCACGCATCCATAAGTCGTGATTCCCCACAAAAAAATGAATGGGAATTCCTGCATCTCTGATCTCAGCTAGCTTTCCTAAAACACGAACAAATCCTTTTGGAACCACGGTTTTGTATTCGAACCAAAAATCGAACAAGTCTCCTAGGATAAAAATAACCTCGGCATCTTGTTTTACAGCATCTAACCAAGCAACGAATTTTTTTTCACGAGGCAAACTTGCTTCATAGGTTGGGGCACCGAAATGCTGATCGGATGCAAAATAGACTTTTTTATTTTCAGAAGTCTGAATACAAATCATAGTTGCAAAAGTACATGAAATTTTTCATTGAAAAATTGGCACACGATTAATAAGAACGTAGTAATTGCAGAAGTTTTCAGTTTAAACGAATACCGTATCGACATCTTGCCTGACGGCAAACAGGGAGTGAAGAACGAGCGACGAGACATCTCAATTTATTTAGATTTCAGTAGCGTTCGAAATGACAATGCTAGAAAAAGTAGTACTATTCCTTGGAGCGATCCAATTCCAATACTTTCTGAAGCATTTTATCATTGGTATGAATAATCCTGTAGAATCCAACATCTCCAAACAGTTCATTGGCAATAGAAGCTTTTACATAGGTACGGAGCGTTTCTTTGGTCCTTCTCGAAACTTTGGTGAGTTCTTTTATTTTTGATAGATATTCTTCAAATACGGTATCATCTTTGTCAAAGTTTTTTACAAAGTCATCCAGCGACCATTTTTCTGTAATTTCTTTGCGATTTCCGTCTACATAATCAAACGAAAAATTGTTGACAGTTCTAAAGTAAAAGTTGTTTAGGAAAGAGGTCGTATCTATGGCTACAAAAATATCTGGAATAATTCCTCCGCCTCCGTAAACAATCTTGCCTTTTGGAGTGGTGTACTGCAAGGAATCTACTACAGGAATCTTATCTTCATTGGTCAATTCTCCACTTTGCACTCTCTTTTGATAGTCATTGTAGTAACTATCATCGCCATTTTTAGAATAAGGCTTTTGAATCGACCTTCCTGTGGGGGTATAATACCTTGCTGTGGTTAAGCGAACGGCTGAGCCATCTCCCAGATCCATTTCTACTTGTACCAGCCCTTTTCCAAAAGATCTTCGACCAATAATAGTTCCTTTGTCATGATCTTGAAGAGCACCTGCTACAATTTCTGAAGCTGATGCAGAATTTTCATCTATCAAAACATACAAACCACCATCTTCGAAATCACCTTTGCTGGTAGCAAAAGTTTTTTCGATATCTCCTTTATTGTTTTTGGTAAAAACGATGAGTTTATCTTCTTCTAAAAGCTCATCTACAATTTGAGTTGCCATATGAACAAAGCCTCCGCCATTTCCTCGTAAATCTAGTACAAGACTTTTCATACCTTGAGATTGTAACTCGTTCAGTGATGCTTTGAATTCTCTATATGTGTTGGCAGCAAAACGATCTAACTTGATATACCCGATATTTTTGTTCATCATATAGGCTAAATCCACACTTTTAATATTCACATCCCCTCGGGTAATGTCAACATTAAAAACAGAATCATTGGTTTTGCGATATACTTGAAGATTTACATCGGTATTGGGTTTTCCCTTTAAAAATTTAGGAACATCATTACTAGTTAATCCTCTACCTGAAAGCGTATCTCCATTAGCAGCAATAATTCGATCTCCTGCTTTGATACCCGCTTTGATACTAGGTCCACCTTTCATAGGCTGTATCACAGTTATGGAATCGTTGATCATTCGAAACTGAACGCCTATTCCCACAAATTTCCCCTGCATGTTTTCTTGGATGGACTGTAAATTTTCTTTTGGGATGTATACCGAATGCGGATCTAACTTCCCAAGCATTTGGGTAATGGCTTCATCTAAAAGATTGTCTGTATTTACATTGTCTACGTAATCACGTTCAATATAATCCATTAAACGCTTAATCTTTGCTTCGTTCTTGGAGCTAGATCCAAAAGAAAGTCCGTTTGTGCCACCTCCGAAAAAGGTGCCAATGAGAATTCCAAAAACCGTAGCTAAGGAAAGATATATGGGAAAGTTATTTCTGTTCATCTATTGGTAAATATAGAAGTTCTACACCTGCTTTTTCTAAGAATTCCAAACCACTAGTATCTCTGTACGAACGAGAATAAACAACTCTTTTAATTCCTGCTTGATGAATGAGCTTGCTACACTGTTTACAAGGAGAAAGTGTAATGTATAAAGTAGAACCTTCGGCAGATTGTGTAGAAGCAGCAACCTTTAAAATGGCATTGGCTTCTGCATGCAAAACTTCCCATTTCGTGAGTCCTTCTTCATCTTCACAACAATTGTCAAAACCCGTAGGAGTACCATTAAACCCATCAGAAATAATCATTCTGCCTTTTACAATCAAAGCTCCTACTTGTTTTCGCTTACAATGCGATAATTTCCCCCATTCAAAAGCCATTCTTAAGTAGGCTTTGTCATACTTGAGTTGTTTCGAATTCATGAATCGCTAATGTACTTAGATTTTAAAAAATTGAACGTTAAATCTTTACCAAAAAACCCTTTCAATCATCATAGGAATGGTAAATCCAATCACAATGGCTGAGGTCACCATAACCCAATCTCTTTTCGATACTCTGAAAAAATTTTGCAACAATGTTCCTAGGATGAGAATGCCAAAAACAATAAGCACTTGTGCGAGTTCTATCCCCAAAGCAAACTCAAGTAAAGGAAGGAATTTATCTTCTTCTTTACCAATCATCAGGCGGAAATAATTGGAGAAACCCAATCCGTGAATGAGCCCAAAGAAAAGAGCAAGAAATAAGTTCAGCTGTTCTTTTCCCGAAGAAGCTTTGTTCACTCTAAGCACATTTGCAAGTCCTGTGATAAAAATGGTCACTGGAATTAAAAACTCAACAATGGCTACTTTTATGTTAATAATACCATAGGCTGCAAAGCCTAGGGTAAGCGTATGCCCTAATGTGAAAAAAGTAATTAACCAAAGTGCTTTTTTCCATTGGTTGAAACTAAAAACAACAGCTAGCACAATTAAAAATAAAATATGATCGTATCCTCCTAAATCGAGAACATGCTTAAAACCGAGTTCTAGATACAATAAAAAATCATCCATAATTTAAAAATGAAATAACCTTACAATGATACGATGAAAAAGTGGATTCCAGAAACACGCAAACAAAGAGTAAGTCTTTTCGAAAATTCATCATGCGTGAGAATATATTCACTACGTGTATATACGCGTTTTCAGGATTGCGTATTTCTCATCTATAAATCTCAACTTCATATCGCTAGGTTTGGGTTTCGTTTAACTTTAAATTTTATTATTATGGAATCAATGATGGCATCCATCATGCTTTTTGCCGGAAACTTCGCCCCCAGAAACTGGGCCTTCTGTGAAGGACAGTTGTTATCTGTTAGTCAATTTCCCGCCTTGTTCTCTTTACTGGGAACTATCTATGGAGGAGATGGAAGAACTACATTTGCCTTACCCGATTTACGTGGTAGAGTCCCTCTCGGACCTGGTAGAGGACCAGGATTAAGTTTTCATCCTCAAGGAATTGTTGGTGCAGGAGGAGCAGAAACTCATACCTTAAACATACCTGAAATGCCTGTTCACAATCACTTAGCTTCCGCAACGATTGACTCAACGACGACTCCTATCAACTTAGGGTCTAAAGATGGGGTTATCAAAGCGGTATCTGATAGCGCAGAAGCTACAGATCCAGCAGGAGCATTTTTAGCGAAGACAGGAAATATTGGGGCAAACAATCTTAATATTTATGGAAAGGGAACAGCTGTAGACATGGCAGCAGGATCGGTTTCTGTTGATTTAGGATCTGTAAATGCTACGTTAGACTTACCCGACCCAACGGTAACTGTAGGAATTAATGGAAGTAGCTTAGCTCACAACAACATGCAACCTTATTTACCGATTAACTATATTATTTGTTTGCAAGGAATTTTCCCTTCCAGAAGCTAATAAGAGGTTACACAATACAATAGAAACAGGTAGAAATACCTGTTTTTTTTATGTCCGTACCAAAAAACCGTGTATTTACAGGGCATTTTTATTATTTTTAGTCACCCCTTAAATCAATAACTAATCAAAATACATTATGAAGAAAATTACTCTCCTAGTTTCTTTCTTACTCTTTTTTTCCATCACTTTTTCTTTTTCACAAACAACTATTGAATGGGAAAGTGGTGCTGTAGATAATGGTGCTACAGTAACTTCAACTGAATTAGCCGGGAATACCATTACAATCTCTTCAAGTGGTTCTACAGTGAATATTACTTCCGCGAACTACAGTGGAGTAACAGGAAATTCAATTTTTACTGATGGTGGATCGGTTGCAACCTCTATGATTGTATCCTTTGCATCACCTGTAGACATTACATCGATATACCATGCGGATCCAATAGGTTTTGGAGAAACTCTAACATTTACACCCACAGGAGGGTCCAACAGTGTAGTGATGAGTAGTCACTCTCCTAATTCAGGTGCAACAGCTATGCTAGGCTGGACCAATGTCACTTCTTTTACGATAACTGGAGCTGCCAGTTCAGGACAATATGCTATTGATGAAATTATTTTACAGAATTCAGCAAGTGGAGATACGACAGGTCCAGTTGTTCAAAGTGTATCTGTACCATCGAATGCGACCTATGTCGCGAGTCAAAACCTAGATTTCACAGTTAATTTTGATGAGAATGTTACTGTAGTTACCACAGGAGGAACTCCTCAAATAGCAATCACAGTAGGATCTACGACAAGACAGGCGACTTACCAAAGCGGCTCAGGAACACAGAATCTATTATTTAGATATACGATTCAATCTGGAGAATCGGACACGGATGGGATTGCAGTAGGTACATTGGCTGCTAACGGAGGGACGCTTCGAGATGGATCGGGTAATGATGCTACGTTAACCTTAAATTCGGTAGGATCAACCTCAAGTGTTTTGGTAGATGCAATAGCTCCAACAGTAACGAGTGTAAGTGTCCCGTCGAATGCGACCTATGTCGCGAGTCAAAACCTAGATTTCACCGTTAATTTTAATGAGAATGTTACCGTAGTTACCACAGGAGGAACTCCTCAAATAGCAATTACAGTAGGCTCAACGACAAGACAGGCGACTTACCAAAGTGGCTCAGGAACACAAAATTTATTATTTAGATATACGATTCAATCTGGAGAATCGGACACGGATGGTATTGCAGTAGGCACATTGGCTGCTAACGGAGGGACGCTTCGAGATGGATCGGGCAATGATGCTACGTTAACCTTAAACTCAGTAGGATCAACGTCAAGTGTTTTGGTAGATGCAGTAGCTCCAACAGTGAGCAGTGTAAGTGTACCATCGAATGCGACCTATGTCGCGAGTCAAAACTTAAACTTCACAGTTAATTTTAATGAGAATGTTACCGTAGTTACTACAGGAGGGACTCCTCAAATAGCAATTACAATAGGCTCAACGACAAGACAAGCAACTTACCAAAGTGGCTCAGGAACACAAAATTTATTATTTAGATATACAATTCAATCTGGAGAATCGGACACGGATGGTATTGCAGTAGGTACATTGGCTGCTAACGGAGGGACGCTTCGAGATGGATCGGGGAATGATGCCACGTTAACCTTAAACTCAGTAGGCTCAACGTCGAGTGTTTTGGTAGATGCAGTAGCTCCTGCCAATCCAGTAGTCACTACTCCATCCTCAACGATTTCAGTGAATTCAGCAACACAAACGATTAGTGGAACTCACATAGAGAATGGTGTTACTGTTCATGCGTATGCGGATGTAAATAATGATGGAGCTGCTGATAATTCGACAAGTTTAGCAAATGCTACAGTAAGCAGTAATACATGGAGTCTTAATGTAAATTTAATAGCAGATTCAGCAAACAACTTTGTTGTACGGGCAGTTGATACTGCGGGGAATGTATCTAGCGACGTAAATATTCCTACCATTACAGAAGTAAATAGTCCAGTGCTTACTGCAACAACACCAGCTGATAATGCTGTGAATGTAACAGTTGGAGGAAATCTGACAATGACATTTAACCAGAACGTAGTAAAAGGAACAGGAAATATCTTGATTAAGAACGTTAATGGAAATGCAACTATCGAATCGATCGATGTAACAAGCGCTCAAGTGTCCATTGCGAATAATGTAGTTACAATCAATCCATCAACAAACCTCCCTGGCGAAACACAAATATATGTAGAGGTTCCTGCGGGAGTTGTACAGAATGGGACAGGTCTAGGAAATTCAGCAATTACTGGAAATTCGACCTGGAACTTTACAACCCAAGATGTTACAGGACCTACAGTAGTTTTAAGTACCATCACAAGCTCACCAACAAATCTTCCATTTACAACTACGATTACACTTTCAGAAGCGGTTACAAACTTTGACTTAACAGATATAACCGTAACGAATGGTACAGCTAGTATATTCAATCGGATCAACCCACTAACATATTCTGTTTTGATAACGCCTCTTTCGGATGGAGAGGTAACGGTAAACATTGGTGCTAATAGATTTCAAGATGTATCTAGTAATTCAAATAATAACACAGCTTCGAATACACTAAGACTTACTTATGATGCAACTAGACCTACAGTAATGATTACATCCAATGCTGTTAATCCAACCAATGCAGCCTTTACGGCAACCTTTACCTTTAGTGAGGCAATGGCAAGCTTTGCAGCGGCAGATGTTACAATAAGCAATGCAGCTATTAGTAATTTTACAATGGTTAGTACCACAGTTTATACTGCAACGATTACACCAACGGCAGATGGAAACGTTACTTTAGACATTGCTGCAAATACGTTGGAAGACAATGCCAATAATGGGAATGATGCAGCGACTCAGTTTAGTATTTTATACGATGGTACTCGCCCAACAGTAGCGATTACCTCGAGCGCAACAAGTCCAACCAACGGAGCCTTTACCGCGACTTTTATCTTTAGTGAGAATGTAACAGGTTTTGCAATGTCAGATATCACAGTAGGCAATGGAATGGTGAGTAATTTCAATGCTACCAGCGGAAGTGTTTATTCAGCAACCATCACACCAACAGCCGATGGAAATATAACATTAGACGTTGCTGCCAATGTAGCCCAAGATGGAGCTAGCAATCCAAATACAGCAGCGACCCAGTTTAGTATTTTGTACGATGCCACACGTCCAACAGTAGTAATCAGTTCAGGGGTAACAAGCCCTGCGAATGCGGCATACAGTGTCACAATTACCTTTAGTGAGTCGGTAAGCGGATTTACGGTATCCGATTTGAATGTTGGTAATGGAGTTGCAAGTAATTTATCGGGCAGCGGTTCTGTATATACCGCTACCATCACTCCAAATTCTGATGGAGGAGTAATTGTATTCTTGCCAGAGAACTTAACGCAAGATGCTGCTGGGAATGGGAATACTATTTCCAACGAACACTCTACACAGTATGATGCTACAGTACCTACAGTTACTATGAGTACAATAGCGATGAGTCCCATCAATGCGGCTTTTACCTTAGATATTCAGTTTAGTGAGGCTGTTACTGGTTTTGATATAAGTGATTTGAGTGTAACCAACGGAACAGCAAGTAACTTTGTGGCGAGTAGTACCACAGTTTATTCAGCTCTAATCACTCCATCTGCTAGTGCAGATGTTACCGTAAACATTGCACAAGGAGCAGCTCAGGATGCAGCAACGAATGGCAATGTTGCTGCTCAGTTTATGATTGCTTATGACAACATGCCGCCTGATAAACCTCTCATTACACATATCTCAGAGTATACTTGTTCAGGGAACATTCAGATGACAGGAGACAACACATTGGAGATTACGGGAACCGCAGAGGTAGGTTCTATTGTAGAAGTCTTCATCGGAGGTACATCTATTGGAACTACCCTCACAACATTGGCAGGATTCTTTACCCTCGATCATACAGGAATAACTCTTGCCGATGGTAATTATAGTATCACAGCTCGGGCAACAGATGCCGCGATGAACACCAGTGTACTTTCAGATGCTTTCAGCATAGTTATCAATACAGTAGATACAGATGGAGATGGCATTGCCGATTTTTGTGACACAGATGTCAATGGAAACGGAAACACAGATACCAATGAAGACTGTGATGGCGATGGTATCATCGATAGTCAAGATACAGATAATAGTTCTTGCTCAACTGCCATAGGACAAACCAGAACCTATGGATTCTCACCGAACAATGATGGTGTTAATGACGGTTGGGTGATTGAAAATATCACGGCCTTTCCAAACAGTGTTGTAAGCGTATACAACCGATCTGGAAAGCTAGTCTTTAAACAAAAAGGCTATCAAAATGATTGGCAAGCCGTATCAAATCAGATTAGTAATAATGGAAGCAATACAAGGCTTCCAGTAGGACCTTACCTTTTCTTGATAGACTTAGGAGATGGTAGTAGACCGACTCGAGGATGGTTATACATTAATTATTAATCAAAGCAGAAATGATACAGCAACATCAAACAAGTACAATCATGAGAAGATCAATCATCACCATAATTACCATCACTTTTGCTTTGTTAGGAATCCATAAGGCAAGTGCACAACAAGACCCAAACTTTACCCTGTATAACTTTAATATGAACATTATCAACCCTGCCTTTGCAGGAATCAAAGACTCCCCAGAGTTGAACATGGTCTACAGGAGTCAGTATTTAGGTATTGATGATGCACCAAGGACGATTTCATTTGCGTACTCAAGACCCTTGGGGAATAACTTAGGAATTGGAATCTCAGCAATTAACGACCGTGTGTTTGTCCTTAATGAGACGGATTTAGCAGTAGATATTTCCTACAAATTAAAAGTGGGAGAGAAGACAAAACTCTACTTTGGACTGAAAGCAGGAGGAGGTTTTGTGAACATCGACCTTACCAGAGCAAACAACTCAGGGACCGATGCATTGTTTAGTCAGAATCAGAGTTTTTTCAATCCTCACATAGGAGCAGGGATCAACATTCAGAATCCGAAGTTTTACATCTCTGTGTCGACACCAAACTTTTTACGTGGTGAGCGTTATGAGAAGCAGGGCAATAGACCTAGTGCTGCGGTTGACCGTTCTCACTTCTACTTAGGAGGAGGATATCACTACAATATTAATGACAACTTAACGCTAACACCTAGGTTTATGATGCGAACGGTATCAGGAGCACCAACATCTTATGATGTGGGAGCAAGTATGGAGATACAGAGCAAGTATACAGCAGGGCTGAACTACCGAATAGATGAAACGACATCACTATACGGACTCTTTGAGGTGATAGAGAATCTAAGATTGGGAGCGGCTTATGATATTAGTGTTCAAGACGCATCAAACATCAATGATAATGGATCATTAGAATTTATCCTTAAATATCGATTCTAAAGATATAATACAGTCAATTGAAATCCTTGGAACGAATATACTTCCAAGGATTTTTTTATAAATTGACCTTTGTAAATATTGAATATCATGAAACGAATATTTTTTGTGCTCATCTTAATGACAGGAGCAATTACTGTAGAATCTCAAGAGAATAAGAAATACAATTTTTCTAAAGAGATTGATGAACAATTGTGGAAATCCTTTGTAAATTCTTACAACTCCAGAGATGGAGAAAAGCACCTTCAGATTCACACAGATGATGTTTTAAGAATCACAAAAAATGGAATTCGCATAGGGGATGAATATAGAGACAGAATAGTAAAGAATTATAGGTTAAAAAATCAACCTAAAAGGGAAATAGAGTTCAAGCACGAGCACCGTATTCACGCCCCTAATATTGCCTATGAAGTAGGGTACTTTAAAGTTACTTCATGGAGAGAATCTGGGATACAAGAATATTACGGAAGATTTAGCGTAGTATTAAAAAAAGAAGGAGGCATATGGAAAATAGCACAGGACTGGGACATTGATGAAATTAATGGAGTCCCTATTACAAAGGAAGATTATGACAAATTAGATTCTAAAATAATTTCAAAGAATTAAAATTTATAACTTCTAGCTTGTTCTCGTTATTGATATTTCTTACATCATTGAACAATCAATTTTAAAGTTTGTGTTTCGGCGCTATTTTTAAACGTAACTACAGCAATATAGATTCCTGATTTTGCATGATTCAATCTGATTTGGTTGCTATTAATAAGAGCGTTTTTCCGTATACGTTGTCCTAGGAGATTATAAACAGCAATATGTTCAATCTCTACAGATTGATCTTTAGAAATGTTAAAAAGACCGCTTGCTGATGGGTTAGGAAATATAGAAACCTTCAGCTCTGAATCAACATTTGGGATGTTACTATCTATCTTACCGCCTATTACTATTGGATGAGTTACAGCTGTGCTTGGTGTAATAGATCCAGCAAATGAATTATTGAATTGCGACTTTAATTGTGCATTGGTTTTGTTAACATATTCACTTCCAACACATTTTGGGTCTTCTGCAAAAGAACAACGGTTTTCTGGAGTTATAGGAGTGTAATTAGCATCCTGCTCATTATAGTAGGCCCTGACATTCTTGAAGGGGCCAAAGTTTAGAGTAATCTCTTGTTTTGCAAAAAAATATTTATCATCTACTCTCGGAACTCCTAACATAGCAAACCCTTTTCCGTCTATCTCATTGTAGAAAATTTGAGGATCCATTACAATGTTCTTATTTGGATTTTGGAATGTAATATTCCCCTGAATTAAGATTTTAGAATTTGTGATATTTGTGGAGAGCATACCTCTACCGAAAGAATCACTAAGGCTTCGATCGGGGCTACCAATGAGTATATCCGTACCGCTATTATTGAATGTTCCTCCATCCAATGTTACTTTTGCATTTATGGGAAGTGCAACTCCTACAGCGTTGTCAGCAAATCCTTCTATGGTATTATTGTATAAATTCCAACGATGTGTGTTATGAAAAAAGTCTAAGTCTAGTCCTATTACCTCTGGCTCATAAGAGATAAAGTTAGGTGCTGGATTGACGCCATAATTTTCAAAACCTGTTCTACTGCCATAGCCAACAATACGTGAGTTTTGGATGGTAATATTCGCCGTATGATTATGCTCAAATCCAACTTTTCCGATATTCCATAAGATAGTGCCATCAAAAACCAAATCTAATTGATCTTTGTATGCACCTGGAAGATCGTTGTACCATTCTTCAGAATCATTGGTGTTTTCAACAGATTGATGAAATTCTGTGTGAACATAATAGGTTTGTACTCCTCTTGGAAAAACATAAGCAATATTATTTTTAAAAGGGCGAGATTTCAGATACCATATATCAAAAACGAAATGCTGCTTGCTTGCCTTCCAATTTTTGAGCATTTGATTGAGTGATGGAAATTCAGAAGCTGGAACATGCGCATCGATATCTCCACGCGCCATACCCAATCCTTTTTCTATAAGACCATCTGTCCAATATACATAAGCATGTCCTGTACAACTAGCTACAACATTTCCTTGTACAGTAACACCAGTTCCATGTAACCAGAATCCATCACCTTGAAAAGCAAAATCCTGACGACCTTCTTTGATATCTGATAAAGCTAGAGTAGCCTCACCATTACTGATGTACGAGTTTCTAGGCCTCGGAGCAGCCATAATTGGGTTTGCAGAATTTACAGTACGGATAGCGATATTTTCAATAAACGAACCTGTTTCATTTCCTGATTCGGTATTAAAGGCACCACCAAATACGTTGTAACTCACATTTCTAACAAAATCTACTCGTGATGAATGGTTAACATAGCCCCATCCTGGATCGGTATTCACAACACATCCCTCTACTCGTGCTGGTGTAGGTAAAGGAGTAATGGGTTTTGCTGGGTAAACAGATGTATCTAAGCCCCCTCTATGAAAGTGAAAAGAATAACGTCCTCTTGGGTTTCTACCTCCATTAGGGATAGGGGTTCCAGTAGTTGGGCCTCGATCTAATTCTACAAAATCCCAGTCGTCTAGAATGATATTTTTATCCGTTCTACCTAAATTATTTGCTTCTACATACTTTAGGTTTACGTTTAGTGTATGCATAAACATGATATGGCCTCTCGGTTTCCGAAAATCTCCACTAATGGAGCTAACACTAGTATTTTCAGATGAAATGACAATATTTCTACTCAAATTAGCTACATGAACATCTAAATCTGAAGCTTGGGAAGGGGCCTTATGATCTCTAACCAAAGCGGGAGAAAATGTAACTGTATTTCCAGAGATGGCTGTAATCGTAACGACCTCATCTCTTTTAAACTCATCAGTGCTAGAAATTGATGCGTTGGTTATCGGATCGGTACCTGTAACAACAAGCTTGTCACCAACTCGCCAACCTGATGGTGTTGTTTTCAACACAAATTGTGTAGCGCCAGCACTAGGGTGTGTTTGTAAGGTAGTCCAACTGGTTTTATCAGCACCATGCATGGTAGTTGTACCCATAAGCACAGCTCCAGGAGCAAAACGATCAGGGTCTTCAGTATTTGTTGTTCCGCCAAGTTCTGCAAAAACGATGTTAGCAGTGACACTCTCTGCTATTTTACTAGAATTTGTTCCAATCTCCAAAACACCAGTCATTGCGCTAAATAAATATTCAGTTCTTAGTTCAGTATTTACATTCGTTGCAAACTGTAATTTTCCTCCATTATCAATTCGAATGGATTTAAATTCTTGAGGAATCATTCCATCAACTGTAACGGTGATACCATTTGGGATTAAAATGCGATCATTGTTTACAGGTAAGGAGCCTCCCCAAGTGGAAGACGAACTCCATTTTCCTGACGAAGTTGCTGTTTTTGTTGCTATACCAGCAACTTGCATAGGAGATTGTGCGAAGGTATTTGACCCTGCACAAATGATTAGTAAGACGATTAGTAGTAAATTGTTCTTCATAAATACTGAAATTGAATCGAGTTATTGCTTTAATAAAACAAATTACTTGTACTTTTCCCTACTTTATGAGTTCTTTTTTTTGATTGTTTCTTTCTTTTTATCTACTAATGTAGATAATGCAGATAGCGCGCCATACTTTTAGAAACGTCTCTGGAGATAAAATTGCTATACAGACCTTACATAGGTTATACAGATTTCGTCAATTACAATAGCTTCCATCTTAAGATCGAACGAAGGCCCCGTTTTTACCTTTTAGGAAGAGCCAAAACCTGTCTGCCGCAGGCATGGTGTCAAAGACCATTTATTCTGACAACAAAATCAGAAAATTAAAATAGGGTTCCAACTTCACAGAAGAAATTGGAACCCAAAACTATTTATTTCAAAGAAAAATGAGTCTGAAAAGAACCCTGTGACTTCTATCAGGTGTCATTCGAAAATTCGAATACTCTGGTGTAGAATCACTTAGGTTATTTTTGGTTTTGCTACTCATTTGTTTCTCAATGTGTTATTCATTGATAGAATCTTGTGATTTCTATTGGCGCCCAAAAGAGGGAGCCATAATACTCTCGGATTACAAATCCGAGCTAGCGAGTCTACCAGATAAAATCGAATACTAGATAAATTATAAAAATTGTCAATAAAAGTTCTTTTTCAGATATTTTCAATTTTAATTTACCTATGATAAAAGTCGAATATTTTGCTAATAATAACATTAGTAAAATAACTATTAATTGCTTTAAAAAGTAATTCATTAATTTTTTTTCTTTTTACTACTAAATAAATTTTTGAAGCCCTCAAAGAGCCCCTGATATGTTAATCTTTCATTTCTACTAGGTTTACTAGGTGTTTTCATTTGTTTCATCAATTTACCGTTGTAGTAGTGATTTACTCCGTAAACCATTGCATATTCATTATTTTTACCTATAGAATTAGTTAATACTTCTCCAGCTAATGATACTCCTCCATCAAATGATGAAATCCCTCCTGCTAGTCCATATACATCTTTCCAATTACTTAATTCACTTTTAGGATCAAGCCAATTTCCAACCTTATTCATTAGTCCTTTCACTTGTGGTGAAGAAGATAACATAAGTGTGCCTGCCCTTGCAGCATCTGTCACTCTTTTACCTCCCTCTTCTATTTGATACACATTGTAAATATGATCATTCTTTGCATTATAGTTAGAAATAAAATCAGTCCACTCTCCAAAAGCTGAAATTGAATCTTCACTTGTAGCTTTCCTTGTGATCGCTTTACCCACAATAGTTTTACTAGAATTGCCATCAGCGCTAATAGTTGTAGTAAAAGTTCTATCAGTTACAATTGTTCCTTTAGTCACCTTCCCATTTGCATCAACTTTATTTGTTATTCTACTAGTAGTTGTAGTTCTAGTAGTACTACCATCTTCATTTTTTACTAAAGTAGATGTTGCTGTTACTTGACTTATATGCGTTACATTATGTTCATCCACTCTTGATGTCACAGACACTATTTTTTCAGTACCATTCTCTGAATTTGCGCCAGAAGGATCTGCAAAGTATATTGGATTGTTATCAAAGGCAACACTAGTTCCTTGTGAGAAGTGAGTAACGGGATCAATTCCATTAAATCTTCCAATGGCTGGATCGTACATTCTTACATCCATCTCATACAAATCCAACCCTAAAGACTCTTCAAATTCTTTCCCGTTGTACTTAAACTTCTGCGCGGTTGAGTTTCCGTTACTTGTTACTACGTTGTTGTAGCCTTTGTGTTTGAGGCCAAAGGGATAGACGTTTAGGCAATTTTTTCAACTATGGCGGACTTTTCAGCGGTTTCCCTCCAAAAATTTTTCATAAGAACGTCCTTTCTGCATCATCTTTACGACCATAAATATACAGATTGGTATTTAATTCCTCGCAAGTAAAACCCAGTATTTTCGTTCCTCAAAAACCTCTGTCTTTTACTTGCTCCCATAGCCACGATATTTTACATAACACACGAGCTTTATAATACAAGTTTCAAGATGTTTATTGATTGTTGGTTTCAACTTGTAGTTATAAATTGTGTTATGTAAAATACTTCCGCTTCGCCCCAAGCTTCCAACGCTCACAGCGGAACACGGATTGAAGTTTCCGTTATTGATTTAAAAGATTGTGGATAGCTAACGCACTTCGTTTGTTTCATTTTAAAAGCTGATGCAACTCCGCCACATTTCCAGCCTCTGTTACATCAACTTTTAAAACGTTTTAACAGGAAGCAAACGTTTTAAAAAGATGAAGATTTAGGCGGTTGATTATTGAGCGCAAAGGCAATCTTCAGCTTTTTAAAATGATAGAGGTTTTGCGACGATTGAGCAAAATAATTAACGTTTCGTAGTGCGCTGGCAGTAGCGTCGGCAAAAAGCGTGGGAAGAGCGGATATTTTACATAATAGCAGTTATAACGACAGCTTTTTATCTTTCTAAAATAAACACGATTAAAGGCTGTGCGAAGCGAACTTATAACTACTATTATGTAACATAGCTTGGGGTAAGTTTTTGTGCATAGCTTTTTATTGGCAACAGCTCTTTGCTTTTTTAAGGATCCTGCTTATTTGAACAACTAAATTTCCTTAAAAAAGCAATGTGCTGTGTGAGCGTTGGCGCACAAAAACTTACAGAAGTGTGGCGCGCGGAACAGCATAAAATACAGAGGTTTTTGAGGCACGATAATACTGGATTTTATGCTGTGGGGATTTTTCAGCTTATCGGATGGAAGTTGTTGACGATTTCGTGCAAGTTCTCTAAATCATCCTGTAAATATCTTTCGGTTGAACTGACGTAACGATGTCCTGCCAAGTACTGAACCTTTCGCAAGTTGTATTGTCTCAACCAATTTGTAATTACGCTTGCTCGTATTTGGTTGATGTTCTCGACTTTGTGATTGGTCTTTTTCAGTTTTTTGATGATGTTGCCTATCGTACTGCCCAATCGTGCGTTATTTGGTATCAATAATCGTTCGCTTTCTACGTTTCTACGCTGTTTTATTTCTTCCCTTATTTCTTTGATGTATTCGAGCAGTTCAATGACTTGCCAAGGTTTTAGCTCCAGTTCCCTTGCATTCATTTTCTTGTGCCCTGGAACATAGATTTTGCCTTTGTAAACTTCTACGTGCTGAACTTCCAACGCTTTTAGATTTGTAGTTGATAAACCTTGATAGACCATTAGACCAACGATTATTCTATTTCTTTTTGCTGTTAACCTGTGATATTTGTCTTTGATATTTTCAGTCTCGTAACTGTAATATAAATCCTCTAATTCGTCAGCTTCCAATAAGTTGTAATTGACTATCCTTTTTACGCCTTTGATGTTGGTACTTTCGATTGGATTTTCACTTTTATAGTTTCCCTCTACCAAGTAATTTAAATAGACTTTTACTCGTCCTAATCTATGGTTTACAGTCTTTTTGGTTGTTCCTTTTCGTTGCAGATATTTGATGTATTTCAAGCAAGCCTTATAATCGATTTCGATAGCTGTAGTATGATTTCTATTGCACCATTTTATAAATAACTGTGCTTGTTTTATGTAGTTTTCGATTGTGGTATCTGCGTACCCTTTTTTCTGTAGATGTATTTTATAATCATTCATTTTCAACGGTTTTAAGTAAATGCGTGTAAATCTGTGTGCTTTCTAAACTGCTATGACCTAAAAAGGATTTGATACTTTCCAATGGCACTTCCTTTTGTAGTAAATGCGTTGCTATTGAGTGGCGCAATGTGTGTAATGTAATTTGCTTCTTTTCGATGCTTTTGTTTTCTGTGGCCAATACAATGGCCTTTAATCGGTTGGCAATACTCATTCCGTCCATTCTTCTTCCTTGTTGGCTAATCAATAATGCTTCGGTGTCTTTGTAATTGTAGAACTCTGGTCGAGCTTCAAAAATGTAATCTTCTAATACTTGCAAGTTGTAACCGTTCATTGGCACGAACCTTTCTTTGTAATTCTTTCCTTTTCTGACGTACAAACGCTCCTTATCAAAAAGCACGTCTTTAACGTCCAAGTGTACTGCTTCATTTCTACGTAAGCCACAACTGTACACAATACTTAATATCGCCTTATCTCGTAACCTAAAACGTTTTGTATCGTGGCTATAACTACAAGCTGTAAAGAGTTCCTTGATTTCTTCTTGCGTGAGTATATTTAGTTTTTCTTCTGTTGGATTGGTTTCGTATTTCAGATGTAAGTGTATGCCTTTGTGATTGTGGTTCTGTAAATATTCCTTGAACTTTTTTAGTGCCTGTTGGTGTTTGTTCAGATAGCTTTTACTTAATGCTCCGTTTCGTCTTTCGTTATTCCGTTCCTGCAAGTAGCTGTAATATTCCTTTGTCGTTTTTGCTGTGATGTGATTGATATTTAGGATGCTTTTTTGTTCCAAGAAGTAAAAGAACTCTTGTAAATGATTGGGCAGATTGTAAACCGTACTTTCTGCATAGCCGAGTATATCCAACCATTGTTTGTAACTCTTAACCAGTACTTTGTAATGTTCGCTCTGTAATTTTAGATGTTTCATTTTGGACAGTTTTTTTATTAGGGCATACCTTTTTAGTGGTTTACCTATTTGATTAGTAATTATTTTAAAATGTGATAGTTAGGTGAGCCATTTTGGTAGTGGCTCATTGGTGGCTCACTGGCTCACTTCCATCAAGCTGATGCAGTTGTTCAAGGCATTATTTATTTGCTCCTGTAACTCTGTGTATTCTTCGTAGCTTACGATTTCGTAGATGTAACCTTTGTACTTGTTATTGTTGGTTTTCTTGATGTAATTATCTGCGATTAATTGCGTGTGGTATCTTCGTAAAGTCGTTCCCTTGATGCGTAGGTTTCGTCTTATTTCGGCATTGGTAAACGTAGTTTGTTTATTGGATTTGAGATAGCTTTTAAGCGTTTCAAGATAGTTTCTACACGCTCCGCTTATCATATCACTTTTACGCAGTAAAACCTCTTGTAACAGTTGGTTTGCTTCCTGTATATCTGCGATTGTCGTTTCGATATATTCTTCGCCTGTTTGCTCGTCATATTTGCGTTCACGTTGGTACTGTTTGTAAAAGGTAACAGCTTCTATAAATTGCAGGTAGTGTGCGTTGGTTCTTCGTGGTTTAAAGACGGATTTTGGTAATTGTAGATGCTCTGCAAAAGGATTGACAACCTTAATGGATTTCAACAATAACTGTGCGTTCTGTAATTGTCGTTTGGCTTTGATTTCCGCATCGATGTTTACATTTCCTGCCGATAGTTTACGTTGATATTGCATTATTTTTTCATCCTGTTCGTGGCTTTCATCGATGTATAATAAAAAGGAACGATTGCTATTATCCTCGTAGATGCTTTCTTGTGTGGTACAGCCTGCAACGCATACAGGACCTTCGACCGTTAGCTTTATGGTCTTGGTATTTCCATTTCTATCTTTATGGCTCACTCGTTTTGTGATGCTTCGCTTTGATTGCAGTTCTCGTAATGGATAAAGTGCGTTTTCTGCTCCGTCCATATCTTCAATTAGGATTAGTTTATGCTGTAATTCTGTGCGATTGAAGTAGTAAAAGGCATTCTCACTTAAAACCGTCATATCCACGATGTCGTGTTCTGGTATCAGTTCTGCAACTTTACTTTGTAAATGTGTTTTTCCTGTTCCGGAACTTCCCAAGCTGATGCAATGCAATGGATTGTTGCTCTTTCTGCTCGTGAAGATGATATACATTAACAGACGGTTGGTTTCCTCGCCAATAACTCCGCTATTTCCGATTAGGTCGTTTGTAAGCTCTAATAGGTTTGGTTTTTTGAGTAATTTGATTGCTTCGTTTTCTTCCTTTTTGGTTAGTTCTCTGATGGTAAACTCGTTTTCATCTTCACAGTCAAGCTGTGATAGGCGATAGGTTTCCAGTTCATTTGTTAATTCCTGCAATGTTCTTCTAACAATCGATGTTCCTATCTCGATGCGTTCCGCTGTTTTTCGCACCAGTTTTTCTACTTGGTTGTCGTTGTACAGGTCAATATTGTGGCGCAACTTGTTGTGATGCTTGGTTTTGTTGATGCTCAATGTTACTCGTAGGCTGTCCAATTTGTTCAACTTTATACCACCTAAAACGTGGATTTCCAAGTGGTTTGTTTGGTAAGTGTAGTTATTTGGATTATTGGTATCTAACATCGTTAAAAAAAGTTTTATAGAACAAATACGTTTCAAAGGTAACGGATACGATTTAATTAACAAAATTATTTCGATTTGTATTGAACGTTTACGTTCTGTAACTTTGTAGTCAAGTAGTAAAAAACGATTTATTTAGATAGTATGAGTTTCGGTTCACGATTATTACAGGCACGCAAGAACAAAGGAATGAGCCAAGAAGAACTGGCTAAAGAGTTGGGTACAAAAGGTCCAGCTATTGGTCGTTACGAACGTGATGAGATGAAGCCTTCTATCGAAGCTGCTGCTAAAATGGCGGAACTTTTAAACGTTTCCCTCGATTGGCTTGTAGGACATACCGATTTGGAACTCGATAAAAAAATGATTGAACGCATACAGGAAGTTACCAAGATGAAGCCAAAAGATAAAGAACACGTTTTTGCTATGCTCGATGCCTTTATCAAGCAGACCAAACTCCAAAACGTACTGCAATAAAAAACCACTCCGAAGAGTGGTTAATTGTTATTTTTTGAATACAAAACCTATACTTTGATTTTTATTCTTTTTGAAGTAAACGATTTTATTTTTAACGATGTATAATGTGTCTTGAACTACATTTGGCACAAGTCCATATTTTTCATAATCTGTTGCATATGTTGGCGACACTTTAGAGTTTCGTTCTCTACTTTTCTTGCTTAAATAACTACATTCATTACTTTCTTGTGGTGGAATGTCGATATACAGACTTGTATCGTAATTAGAGCCTTTCCTGTTCAAGAATATTGTATCTCCTTTTCTTGTGTAATTACATTCAATGGTGATGTTCTTAAAATTAGGGTCAATGTCTGAACACTCAAACGTGTTTTTTAAAATACAAGTTTTATCATCTGTAAAATGAAGCTCTAAAGTTCTATTCTTACTTTTGTATGTATATTCATTATTTGGTAACTCTTTTATGCTTCCACAAGAGGCAACAAATAACAAACCTATTACTATAATTCTTAATTCTATTTTTTTCATCCTAAATTAGTTTGAATTCCACGTACTTAAAGGTATCAATAGATTACCGCTTGCGTCTTTAGGTGGATAAATAAGTATCTGATTTAAACCTGGATTATCAACTAAACTATTTACCATTGTTGGATTAATTTGATTAATGTTATTAACATTGACCTTAAAACCAGATATACCTTGAGTTAAGAGTTTTGTTAAATTAGCTTGTGTGTTGAAATTGGTAAATGGTATATAATCAAGACTACCTTTCCACGAATATTGCGCTCTGTAAGCACTAACTTCATCAGCTACACCATATTTTGCACCAGTTTTTATATCAAATTCTCCTCTCGCATTTTGTCCTCCGTGTCTTGTTTCGTGCAATTTACTTCCCATATTTCCTTCGGTAAAAATTGACACAACGTCATCACCTTTCTTGTTTTGACCATTAGCCATTGTCGTTGGTCCAACTACATTTAAAGATTTCGCTTCTTTACTATTGACTTTTCCATAGCGATATTCGGTAGAAGTATCATTTCGCATATCTTTTATGTCCTGTGCAGATTGTGTTAACTCGTCAGCTCTATCTCTTAAATCTCCAACACTTTTACCTTTTGCTGCAAGTTTATCAGCTCTTTTATTCAATCTCGCAGCTCTTTTTTCTGCTCTTCTTTCAATTCTTGCAGCTCTCTTCTCGTTTTTGCCTTCAAAATATCTTCCATCTACTTCAATATTATAAATTGGATTATTAGCGGTAAATACATATGGCGACATTGAGATATACTTTTCTGCCAATGGGTCAATATTTGACCATCTTGCAATTGCTGGGTCAAAGTCTCTCCAACCAAAATCATAAGTATTTTTACCAAGCTCTTTTTCTTCCTCTTTTCCTTGGAATGTTTTGAAGTTATTCTCAACACCATTAACGATATTATTATAACCCTTGTGCTGTAACCCAAAAGGATAATAGTGTACCGTCTTTTTTAAGGGCTTTTCCATTTTTTTGGAGTATGCCACCCTTAAATTAGACTCACTTTCAATATGTAATCGGAAACATCCCATAGCAACTCAAAGCTACAGAAAATAATTCCCTAGACCTAATTTTTAACTTAAATGTAACTTGAAAAAACATTACCTTTGAAATAGAGATGGAAACATCTCTTTCTTTTTCATAGCAATTTTTCCCACTCAATCTTGAGTGGGTTTTCTTTTTTATAGAGCAAAATAAGATTAGCCTTTCCGACCTCTATTTAATCTTCTTCGGGAAAGTTTTTTCCAAATGCTATGTGCCATGTTAATTTCACTATCTGAAAAGCCTAAGTTATTCTTAAGTATTTTTTCATTTGTTATCTTTAAAATTTCAGAAATATCTTTTTTATCTCTGATCATGGCGTCGATGAGAGGCAATAGTTCTTGGTTGGTAGAGTTGTACGGTAATAGAATTTCTTCAACTTCATTTGGCATGAGTTCGAGAACTCCTCCACCATGACTCCTCCCGCATATTTCAGAAAAAGCTAAGGAAAGAGAATTATAGTAACTAGCAGTTAAGGCTTCTATATTGACGTCAGGCTTAATAGAGACCCTATGCATGGTGTCGGTAGTATAAGCTTTAGCTTGGTTGATAATTAATTTAGGGTAGATATTGTTTCTTCTTATAAACAATGCATCTGAAACTCTTAATGAGGGGATTACTTGCCACTCCTCTCTGATGCGACATTTATAACCTTCATTTATTTTTTGTTCTACTCCCCAAGCTATATAATCTCTAGCTCCAATCGAACCATTTAAATCCTGCATCAATGGGAAAGTAAGAAGATGTGATCGTGCTTCTGAATTTTTGTTTTGAGTCCAATCTTTTTTGGTAAAAATAGCACTTGGTACCTGAACACTTCTACCCACCATTGGTTTTGCATATTTTTCAAGATTATATCGTTGAACCGTAGATAGAGGTACTGTAAAGAACGGATTAGAACCAGTAGTGATACCTACTTCTACCTTTGCAAACTCACCTAACTTAGGAACGATCTTCTTTCGCTGAAGCTTTTCAAGGAAATTAATTTCTTTTTGACTTAAAAAATAAAATGTCCATTTATTAGATTTAAAATCAATTTTCTTTTTAGGACTCTTTAGTTTTTCTACATCAAGTTTTGCTAATGCACTGGCATCTTTCAATTCAAGATGCTCGATTAGATGTTCATCTGATTCATTTTTCTCACATAGCAAAAGAACAACTTCTTGTTGAATATCCGGAAATACTAATTTTTCAAATGAAACTATATTTATCTTGTTGTAGAATTTTGACAGAAACTCTCGCAGAGTTTGAGCATAGGATACTTGAAGGATTTCAGCAGGCAGTACAAAGCCTATCTTCCCCTTATCTTTTAAAAGTAAAGAGGAACCCACTACAAATGAAACCCAAGCATTAGTCAATTTGTTATACTTGAGGTTTGCCCTATCAAAAATCTCAGATGCAAACTTTTGTTGTTCCTTTTCAAAATACTGATAACGGATGTAAGGAGGGTTGCCAACAATTAAATCAAACTTTTTCTTGGTTCCTAGGCAGTACTTATGAAAGTCGGAATTAACGATGCGCGATTTACTCAATTTAATCTTCCTTGCCTTATTAGCTTCTTCCTTATCATATTCAATAGCGGTTACAGAGTTGTATTGGTAGTTTCCGTTTTGAATTTCTTCAAGAAAGACTCCATCTCCACAGCTAGGCTCTAATATATCTAAGTCTTTTTTTCCATTAAATGCCCACCTCAAAATAAACGCAGCAATCGCTTCTGGCGTGTAAAATCCACCTCTTAATTTTTCTTTTGATGCGTTTTTAATTAGCTGCATATATTTCTGAAATCAATGGTACTAAATTATCTCTTTCACCTAAACCATACAACTCTCTTAAAAGGCTATCTAATCTTGTTTTATGATTCCTAAAGTGACCAACAAATGGTGCTAATGCTCTTCTATTCCCTGCATTCTGATCTATCTGACCCTGAAGAGTAATAAGTCTTCTTTGAAGATCAGCAATCTGATCATGCATTAACCTTTCATTTTCTTTTTCAAAGTTAATTATTCTGATTGGAAGTTTTTTCAAAACCTTTGTCCCTCTTGCAATATATCCTCCTCGAAAAACTTCTCCATAAAGACCTGAGAACCATTCAGAATATTTTGAATTAAGAATAGCCTGAATGTAATAAATCGAATATTTTGAATCATCGGGTAATGTGATCATGCAGTATCCTGCTGTTCCTCCAGAGGAAATGAGGGTTCCATGATAGTCAATGGCATATTTATCACCTTGAGATAGTACACCAACTATTATCTTGGCTGGAACATCACATTTATCGAGACTTTGATGTCTTCCATATCTGTACCATTCATTTTCTGTCTGAGGGATAGGCTTGACATCTCTTCTTGGATTACTGAGCACATGCTTATATGAATTAAGATATTCATAAGCATATGGATAAAACTCTTGTAGAGTTTCAATATCTATAAATTCAATCGAGTCAGCTGATTTGTAATACGGGTAAATAACGAATGAGTTCGGTTCAAAAGGACGGTAGGTGTTTAAACTACTACTTAAGCCAACAGTTTTGAAGTATGGTTTTGTTAATGCTCTTTCTATTTTCCATTCAACACCATCTTTGAGGAAATAAATAAAGTCTTCATCTTCATTTAAAGCTCTGTGAATATAAATACTATTTGCACTTGTTTGAATCCCGTTGTAAATATTATCTGAACCGACAATATTTTCTAAGTGAGAAGATTTAGATAAAATCTCCAAGTAGATATCCTTTAAGTGACCAGGTACTAAAACCCATCTCTCTTTATCTAACTCATCAAGACTAACACTATCAGGAATTGATGAATCAGAATTTCTGACTTCCCAATCTTTAAGAGAATCAACCTCAGTATACTCCAGATTTGTTTGAGAACTCCCTCTTAAAATTAATAAACAGGTGTAGGTGGTTTTATTTTTGAAAATTTGATTCGCTCCGAATGAAAATATTTTACTTAATGCACCTTTTTCTACGAGCATTTCTCTTAGTCTTTTTGCTGCACCAACCTTGGTCAATTTGCTAGGAACGATATAACCTAAGTAACCATTTTCAGTCAAAAGATTCAATCCTCTTTCAATGAACAAGAAGTATTTATCGTATTGTTTAAAAGCGGAGTAATATTCTTTTGAGTAAATGGGATATTCTAAAGGAATTAATTGCCTCATGTGTTCAGTTGCCATATATGGAGGGTTTCCTACGATGACATCAAACTTCTTATCTTCGAAATCAAATGGATTTATTGACTCAACATCTTGATTGGTGATGACTTTAAAATCAATCAAACTATTTCCATAGTTAATACTAGCATCAATATTAGGAAGTGCAGGACTAGGGATAGAGTCATTGGTTTCTCCTTCAAGCAACTTAAGTAGAAGTCCGAATTTACAGGCTTCAACCGCATTGAAGTCTTTGTCCACCCCATAAATACAATTAACAAGTATTGAAGTCTTAATTTCAAACTTAAGTTTATAGCTATTAACTCCGTTAGGAATTATGTTCTCTGGATTATTTTTTAAATAATAGTCAACTAAAGTATCATGGAGTAGTTGATATGTTTCTAGTAAAAATGCTCCCGAACCACATGCAATATCTGCAAATGAGCTATTTAAGATTTCTTGATCTGTTTTGTCCCTACAAAATTCAAGTACGGTCTGGCGCAGTATATCTTGTATTATGTGGGTCGGAGTGGTAACTATATCTCTATCTAAATGCTCAGGCTTTTTCGTCAACGTTATTCCCTCTTCTGTAATCTCAAGTCTTTCGGCTAGAAAAATTTCATAAATATTGCCTAAAATATCAGATGCAAAAACAGAAAAAGAGAATGTGCTTTCGGGGTAATAGAGTTGATGTATTACCTCCCAAAATGCAGAATGACTGTTGTTGATGATTTCTTGATTGTAGGGCTGATTAAAAAGACCTGCATTAAACTTTGTGTCTGCATCAACAAATTTCTCCAATAAGGCCGAGAAATCTTTATTGTCAGCAAAATTGAGAAGTGTTTTGTACTGCTCTATATTCCGATCCTCGCAAACCCTAAGAAAAATAATACTATTAATATAACTCTGAACGATATCATTCAAGGTAATGCTATCTAGGTCTCGGTTATGTTGGTAAATAGTATTACCGAGAATTAACCTCCAGTCATTTATTTGTGTTAGAAATAAATCATCTACACTAGACAATCTAATTTGATCTTCTATGTCACTCCAATGCTCATCAAACGTACCATCGTAAACAGAATCTTTTCCTAGCTCTTTATTGATATCTTCAAAGTAATCAAGGTATTCAGAATAATGATATAACTTTATTCTTGAGTAATTGACATCGTCAGTTTCATCAACTTTCCTTGAACAATCATAGATCGCTAAGTACTCAAAATTGGAGAGAACAGATATTTTTAGTTTAGCTGTAAAACCATAACGCCTAATCTGTTTGGCAGGATCATTATCCGAATCTATTTTAACACTAGGTTTTTTTGCTTCTAGGAAAAACTTCCTTTGAGAAAATAATCTAAATGTGTAGTCTGGCTTCTTAGTATTTAATGAAGCTCCAGTTTTAAGACTTTCTTCAACAAGCACTTCCCTCTCGTTGGTTGGTTTTCCTTGATTATTTACAATATCCCATCCTAGTAAATTGAACAACGGATCTAAAAAATCTGTTCGTAGTTGCGTTTCATTATATGTATTTTTTAGATATGTATCCCTATTAGACTCATATTTCTTAATTAGTTCTTTAAGTTTTTCTAGCTTCATTTTGTATCCGCTGACTTCTCCAGACATATATTTATTTTACCTTATAAGGTAGTTAATCAAAGGTAGAGTATTTTGATTAATTCATTTCTGTAATCTATTCCTAAGAGCTTCCTCCTTCATCTTGAATTTCTAAGTCTTCATACGTAATTAACTCAATACTATCTGATTCTTGGGGAATAATTCTTGCTGTTAATTCTTTAGAAATTTTATTCAATCGAGAATTAAAAAAAAGGTCATAGTCATCTTCCAGAATTCCATAGGTTTCTAAATCGTCAATCAAATGCGTTTTCATAGTATCTTTTAAATGTACATTACAATTTGAAAACTCACTCATATATCGAGATGGAGCTTTGGCACGTATTTTATTCTTATTAAGATAACCATCAACGATCGTTATATTAACTATGTGATTATAGAGCCAATATTCTACTTCTGGTTTATTTTTTCTCATATAAGACTTTGGGAAAAAATGATGATAATTTTTCGAAGTAGCAATTTTTAACCAACTGTTATCAATATTTACATCTAAATGGTTATCAAAAGACTTTGGTTTAAAAATTGTGTACAAACACAGTATTGCTTTGGTAAGTGACTTTCCTGTACTAAAATAACCATTATTCTTAATAAAATCGGGTGTTGTATTAATACTCCACTCGTAACGTGGTTGTTCTTCTCTCAAGATTTGATCTATCTTATCAATATCTTGAACAAGCTTCCCTTCAACGGCAGATGAATAACGAAACCCTAAAGATACTCTCCAAAAGAAGTCTTCAAGAAGTTGTAGTTTTTTCCCTGTTGGATTATTTGGGTGGTGGTAGAAAAAATATCCAAAAGGAACGATAAGAGCATTGTATGGGAGTAGCTTTGACACGGGTATTCCATAACTCCTAAAGAAATCTACTGCACTTTTTACACATTCAACTACCTCAAACCAAGTGTCAATAAATTTCTGTTTCTCTAGTTTTAAAATCGTCTTTCTTTTGCACTCTCTTTCTAGTAAAAGAGATGTGAGTTGTAATATGCTAGATGCGGAAATTGTGTCATATTTCGATTGGGATAGTTCGACTCTTAATTCATCAAATTTTTCTGATAGATCAAACTCACGTTGAGGGTCGTATGTTTTTGCGACCATTATTTCAAATAATGTTAAATCTCTACCTCCTACATTAAGTCTTGTAAATACCTCTGTTGCTATATCTATTTCAGCCTGCTTGAGATTAATTCCTTTGAACTGATACGACTGTAATATCTCCCTGTAATTATCGATGGTATCATCATACTTTTCAGGAAAGTCATTAAAAAACCTTCTTCCTTGGTTCATTAAATCTGTCAGTTTTACGTAGGTGAAAGGCTTTTTTCCTACTACTTCTACAACAACTATATCTTCATCTTTTTGTGCATCAAGATCAATATAAATTGAGGAAAAATCTTCATGCTTCCCATTATCTCGAATGATTGTTTCTCCCCTCAGAGCTGCAAACAGTGATGTGATTCTTTGTTGACCATCTAATACGTAATTAACAAATTCTCCCTCTTTAGGTTCAGGTAGCTTTATATTCCCAATATCTCGAATTGCTCGCAATCTTTCATTGGTCCTCCAATATATAAATGTACCTATCGGGTACCCCTTGAGAATACTGTCAATTAACTTTGCCGAAGAAGCTAAATCCCAAACAAATTGACGCTGGAATTGAGGAATTTTTATTTGTCCTGTTTCGATTTCATTTAAAAGAGTAGAATACTTTTTATCTCCATTTTCTATTATAGCCATAGCAGAATTTAAAAAATTAAATATCCCATAAAGCTAGGTAATATTGATTTAAGGACAATAATCTTTGACTACTTAATTAATACGAAAACTTCAGATCACGAAATAGGATGTAAATTCTCAATCAAATCTTGAAGACTTTCCAAATCATCTTGCAGATATCGTTCTGTAGAAGAAATGTGACGATGCCCTGCCATGTATTGAACTTCTCGAATATTGATATTTTTTAACCAGTGAGTAATGACTGAAGCACGAAGCTGTTTATTGTTGGTGACTTTATGATTGATTCGTTTAAGCTTCGTGAAAAGCCGACTGATAAGAGCAAATCGTTCAGTGCCACAGAGAAATAAATCATTGGAGTAGTTCCCTAGTGTATCTTGCAGAATCTCTCGGTGTTTTTCTAAGTATCCTATCAGCGGAATCATTTGCTGTGGTTTTAGCTCCAATACTCTACTGTTTGAGTTTCTAGTGCTAGTTACATAGATTCTTCCTTTTTCAAGTTGTACGTGATTGTACTGGAGTGCTTTGAGCGTGGTAGTTCCAAGTCCTTGATATACCATCAGTCCAACAATCACCTTGTTACGAATAGCTACTGATACATCATCAAAAGATTCTAGGTTCTCAGTCTGGTAACTGTAGTATAAGTCCTCTAACTCATCATATTCTAATAGGTTGTGATTGAGCGTTCTTTTCACTCCTCGAATGTTGATACTTTGAATCGGATTATCGAAACGGTGTTCGATTTCCACTAGATAATTAAAGTAAACCTTTAAAGCTCCAACAATATGCCTTACGGTGCTTTTTGTTGGCTTTTCTGTGCGTAGTTTCTTTACATACGCTAGGCAGTCCTTGTATTGCATTTCTGATGGATTGTAGCCTTTCTGGTCGCGCCAACGGGAAAAAATAGACTCGTATCTTGAATAGGATTCAATGGTGGTTTTGGCATAACCCTGCCGATGTAAATATTCCTCATAGTTCATTGTTTAATAAGCTCTTCTTGTTTAACTAAATGAGTATATATCTGAGTCGACTCTAAAGACGAGTGTCCAAGGAAAGTACTAATGGATTTAATAGGGACTTTGTTTTGAAGCAGGTGCGTTGCAATACTATGACGGAGCGTGTGAAGTGTAATTCCTTTTTCTTTGATTGTTTCGTTTCCAGTAGCTTCAATGATTGCTCCTAAGCGAAGTGCGATGGACCCGTCTCCCATTCGTCTTCCCTGATTGGAAACAAGTAAAGAATCAGTTTCCTTATTCCGTAAAAAGTCTAGTCGCCCATCATACATATACTCTTCAATAATTTGTAGGTTATGAGTATTGATCGGAACAAAACGTTCTTTGTAATTCTTCCCTTTTCTGACGTAAACACGTCCTTTTTCAAAAAGAATGTCTGAGCAGTTGATATGTACGGCTTCGTTTCTCCTGAGTCCGCAACTGTATAAAAGAGCAAGAATTGTTCTATCCCTTTGGCGGAAGTGAGCTTCCATGTGAGAGTAGTCACAGGTATCAAATAGTTCTTTGATTTCAGATTGAGTAAGTACATTCTTCATCAAATGTCCTTGGTTCTTTTCTCCTTTGAGATGGATTCCAAATCGTCTCTTCACATTGTGTTCCTTCAAATACGTTTGAAAGAGTTTGAGTGCTTGTTGGTGTTTGTTTAGAAAAGCTTTAGAGAGTCCTCCGCCTCTTCGATTATTAGAACGGCCAGATAACTGCTCGTAGTAATCTTTGATTGTGTGGTTGGTGACAAATCGAATATCTTGATATCCTTTCTTTTTCTCTAAATAGTGAAAGAACTCTCGCAAATGATTTGGAAGATTGTATACCGTGGATTCAGCATACCCCAATACTTCAAGCCATGATTTATAAGACTCTAAAAGAGTCTGAAAAGTTTCGCTATGTATTGGTAGTTTCTTCATTATTTACGTTTTGCTATTCTTGTTTAGCTGTCGGGCTTCCCGACCTTCCTTTTGCTTTTCACTTTTCGTGGCGATCCTCTCGCCACTCTTTGATTATCAAATTGTTACCCTCGCCATTTTGGTAGTGGCGACCCTGTGGCGACCTTGGCGCAGGCGAATCGCCTGAGATGGGTTATTTTTCCTCAATCAAAAGGCTTTCTAAGCATACGTCCAGTGCCTTATCAATGCCACTCTCTAAATCTCCAAACTCATCCATATCCACAATGACATAAGAATAAGAACTGCCTACTAGCGTCTCTTGCTTTTTGAGATATCCCTCTTGCACGAGCAAGGTGTGGTATCTTCTGAGCGTGCTTTCGGCAATTCTTAAATTCTTACGGACTTCACTGTTGGTGAACATCTCCTCCTTTTTCATCCCTAAGTAGACTTTGAGTCTCTCAAGGTAATTTCGTGTAGCTCCATTGAGGGGATCTGATTTTCTAAGAAGAATTCCTTTAATCAGATCGTTAGCCATTTTAATATCGTCGAGTGTGGTTTCTATGTATTCCTCTCCAGTCTCAGTGTCATATTGCTTGTCACGTTGGTGCTGATGATAGAAGGTTACCGCTTCGATAAATTGCAAGTAGTGTGCGTTGGTTCTTCTTCGCTTGAACACCGACTTTGGAAGCGATAAGTATTCAGCGAATGGGTTGATGACTCTCATCGGTTGTAACAATCGTTGAACATTTTTAAGTAAGACTTGAGCATCCATCTCATCTTGGTAGTTTACTTTCCCTGCCGACATCTTACGTTGATATTCCATAATCCGTTCGTCCTGCTCATCACTCTCATCGATGTACAAAAGAAAACTACGGTTGGAGTTGTCTTCGTACAAACTTTCTTTGGTCGTACACCCAGCAACAGAGACAGGGCCCTCAACTACAAGGTTGGTGGTCTTGCCCTGTCCACCGAGTGATTTCTGAACCACAGACTTTGATATGATTTTCTTGCTTTGTAATTCTCGAAGTGGATAGAGTACATCATCCGCCCCATCTAAATCTTCAATGAGAACTAGCTTATTTTTAAGTTCATTTCTCTTGAAGTAGTAGAAGGAGTTACTTGAAAGTGAGGTGAGACTCAATCTCTCTTCTTCAGGAATGAGTTCGGCAACCTTACTCTGTAAATGAGTTTTTCCTGAACCACTACTTCCAAAGCTCACGCAGTGAAGTGGATTCTCCATCTTGCGAGAAGTAAAGATGATATACATCAGCAGTCGGTTGGTTTCTTCTCCAATCACTCCGCTTTGGCCGATGTACCTGTTGGTATTTCTCAGAAGGTGCTTGGCTTTTAAAAAGTCCATTGCTGACCTTCTCTCTTTTTTCTCCAGTAGGTATTCTTCTGCTTCTTCGTCTTCGACTCTGTCAAGAACTTCAATTCGATAGTTCTCCAAAAGATGGATAAGCTCTTGAAGGCTTCGTCTGATAACCCCTGTTGAAATGCTTAAGTATTCAGCGATGCGTCTGGTGAGCTTTTCAACAGCACTGTAGTTGTATAAGTCTAAGTTGTGTCGGATGGCATTGAACTCATCCTCTTGTCGGTTGACCTTGATGGTTACCTTGAGTCTATCCAAACTGTATGCTCCGAGACCACCTAAAATGTGGAACTCTAGTTGTTCGGTTTGGAATAGGAAGTGATGTTTGTTGCTAGTATCAAAGTGGTTCATTTTGCTTTAAGAACAGCGTATTACACAAATATTTGATTCAAATATAAACAAATATGTTAATTAAATAAAATAATATTTGTGTTTTAAGGTTATTTAATATTTTTGACCTACTTTTGATGTTCAAAACAATTAGGTATGGAAGCTACACACGCACTATTACTAGAAAATATTAAACGTATACGAAAGGAGAAGGGACTGACCCAACAAGAGGTCGCTGATGGTGCTGATATGCTTGTACCTACCTATTCACGGCTAGAGCGTGGTGGGACAAATCCTTCACTAGCCTCTATGACAAGAATTGCCAATGCTCTAGGTGTACCGCTTGCAGAACTTCTGATGAGTTCAGAACTGAAAGATCGAACTCTTGCTCAGAAAGTTGAGATGTTAGAAGATCTTTCTGACTACAACAGAAACGTAGCTAACATCATGCTTGATACGGTTATCGAAAAAGATCGTATAGAAAAGTCTCAAAAGGTTCAGATGAAAAAGAGACTAGAGGAGTTGAAGAAAATTAAAGACTAACTATTTCACCACTGTATCAAAGTCCTTAAAAAACTCAGCTAAACTTATATCGTGAGTTTTCAAGATTCTAAGAAGACTTTTCATCGTTAGATTATTTCCCTGTTCCATCTTCCATACTTGCATTCGGCTAAAGCCATGAGCCCACGCATAATCTTCATACGAACTAAAGCCTTTATCGATTCGTAGTTGCTTGAATTTTACTGCCATCTTGTGGAGTGTTTCTTGTAATACTTTATCTTCTATTGTGCTTGATTGCTCTTGCTTTGCCATAACTCAACATTTGGTTTGAAACAAAGTAAGGTCTTCGTGCAATCTAAATTTACACACTTAAATATACATATTTTAATATACTTTTATTATGTTTGGTTTTATGAACCTGAAAATCAAACATTATGAGAAAAACACTCCACCATTTAGTTCTAGTTTTTACCCTAATATTCTACATGACATTAACTGCTCAAGAACCATGGAAAGAAAGAAATGTAAGCGTTATTGGTACGTTCAACAATTTCTTAGCTATAGAGGCTAAGAAGAATATGGATTATGAAGTTTTTGTAGGCTCACATCTTGCTGATCATTTTAGCATTGCCATAATCAACGGAGTGTATATCGAAGACATTATGAACAATGATACAGCTGATACAGGTAATAGTTGTTTTGATGTTTCTATTGATGGAGATAAGGCAAGTTTTTCAGGTCCAGCAAATGTTGAGATAGGCACTGATGTTTCTCGAAAGGTTATTATAAGAAACCTTATCACCAATGATATCCTTCACAGCTTTTACTTTCGAGAACTTACTCCGGGGGGATGGATTGTAGATACCCTTTTGAAAGACAACTATCTATACGTCCTCATTCGAGGAGTTAATAACAACTCTTTTTTTGAAAACAGTTACAGTGGATTTCCCTACACCAATACAGGCAATGGTGACTTTGATGGTTTTTATTCAGGAATTATTAAGATTAATCTTGCTACAGAGATGATGGAAGAACAATACTTTTGGCCTGTTGTAACTCAAGTAGGTGTTGATTCTCTCGTACTTGATAATGCAGGAAACATCTACTGTATGTCTACCCTCAGTGGAGAAGCTGACTTTTTTCAGGTGAATAAATTCAATGCCGACTTAGAGTTAATCAAAGTCTACGATGTAGCTTCTCAAAAGGTAAATATTAATGCATTTCCTCAAATACTGGCTTATGGAGTAAGTGGTGGAACTGAATACCTAGCATTAACCGATGGTAGGCTGCCTGTGATTATCAACTTAAGCAACGAGACCATTACTTATTCACCTGCAACACAGATTGACGATTCTGTTGAGTTTAATGCTGACCAATTTACCAACGATACTCAAGTAGTTGCCATTGACTTTACCGATGATGCCGTTATATACGTATTTCGAGATCAAGCTAATGATCGAGGTAACTTTATTAAGAGAGTAGAACTATCCACAGCTATGCGATCTGTTTACTATCGTCCTAGAGTTCATTTTTCCTCTCCCGATAGTAATAGCTATAAACGACCTCGATGGTATGGTGGCTATATCAACAATGGAACGTTTTCTCTTCTTTCAGTTCTGTTCAATAGTGACGGAGATATTCTTCCTGTATATGTTGACGGAGTGCAAATTGCTGATGGAAATCAAAGTTCTAGTGACTATATTCCTTACCGTCTTGACATTGATGTTGATTCTTCTGAAGGACCAGAAGATCATGGTCTGATTTTTTCCATCGATCAAGGTTCTGTAAATTTAAGTGAAGGAAATAAGGTTCTCTTTTCTGATGTTCCTAACATCACTGCTGTTGAAGTTACACGGTCTTTTCAGCCCAATAGTGTTGTGGTAGCCCCTGATGAAGTTACCATTGAAGATTTTTCTAATAATCGAAAAGTATATTCTCTTGTAGCTGATTTTATTCCTGGAGAGGAGATCAATACTGTTATTGGTTACCAGGAAAGTGTAGTGAGTACACTAGGAACTAATTCTCAAAACGAAGATAACTTTAGAGTGTTCCCAAATCCATTTACAGAATCTCTGAATATTGAATTAAAAAGCACACTGATTCCTCTTCGAGTTAGCGTTTATGACCTCACAGGAAAGCTTGTGTTGGAACCAAACCTTACCGATAATAAAGTGAACCTTTCACCACTTAAAAGTGGCATATACCTTCTTAAAATTGAAAGTGAGAACTCATTTGAGATTAGGAGAGTTATCAAACAATAACAACTGTCCTTTAGAGAGAAAAACTGTCCTAAGTCGTAATGCTCAAAACTTAATAATGAGCAAAACTTTTAGGACAGTTTTCGTTCGATTTATCTCAAGTCGTTCCTTTTAAGACAAATCTCAAAAATTCGAGAAACGAATTTTGCAAGATTGCATGTTGCTACAAACAGAGTTTTCAAACATGCTATCTTGGCAAAGGAGTGCCTTTGCAATCCCTTGTCGATAACAAGACATTTCACTATCGTAAAATGACTTTTATCGTTCTCTATCTCTACGAAGATTTTGTTGTTTAGAGCGAAGACTGTCCAGTCTTTTCTGCTCTTTAGTGAGAGCTTTGAGGTGAGATTTATCTACTCCTAAGGTAGTAAGGCGTAGCTTCCTTTTTCCTAGCCATATTCCAGATAGTAGTTCTTTTCTATAATATGGTTTTAGTTGTTGCTCTCTGAGCTTTGTAGCAAGCTCCTCAAGTGAAACACATTTTTTGGCTACTTTCTTAACCAAAAGGCTGAGCTTTTCTTTTTCAGAAAGTACTCCACGAACCTTTTTCATGTGCTGTTCTTTTTGAGTAAGGCGAAGCGTCAGATCTTTTTTTTTGAGTGGTTAACTATTGAGTGTGATAACTCAGGATACCTCTCTTTCTGATATTCCTGCAATCGAATCTTTAAGTCCTTAAACTCTTTTCGAGTAATGCGCGTTGACTTGCCATCCAAACCAACCCCTGCAATGACAAAATGAATATGTATTGACTGCTCAAAGTGTACGGCACCAACCCCAAGTGACTGGCTTCTATTTTTTAAATACCAAGAACCAATATCTTGTAGCATCTCTTTGGTGATTTTATGATTGTCCTCTGGAGAGAAGGAAACAATTTCGTGTCGTAAAACAACTCTATTTTTATGGGTAAAAGTTCGATTATCATCATTACGCTTGAAGGCATCTACCCAATGCTGTGTTTCATATCCTCTGATATGACGCTTTAACATAACAGCTTCCCTTCCTGAGCTATGGTCAACCATTTTTTCAGGAGCAAAGCAGTAATCAATCAACTTTTTCATGGCTGATCTTTTGTCGGACTTGTGTGAAATAGCTTTTACAATCATAGCTTTTTCTCGATGCTCTCAAGTTGTTTTAGTATCTCGGTTATACTGAGTTCTTTGTCTTGATATATGGACTGTTCAATGATATCTAAGAGTTCTGATAGCTGAATCTTAACACTAATGTTCTTACTGTTATTTGCCTCTAGAGCTCTCTGCTTTACCAGTGAAGTCACCTTAATTCCTTGTTCTTTAGCTAGAGCGGTAAGCTCCCTGTACTGATCTTTAGAAACTCGAAACGTAATTTGAACATGGCTCTTCTTGTACGATTCTCGATAGTATTTTTGATAGAGTTTTCGGTAGGCTTCTTTCGCCTGCCTAATCTCATCATCTGTAGGATTCATATCCTTAAAAAGAGCATCCATGTAGTCATGGACACTCTTGTAGTTTACATCTATTTCCATTAAAGCTCTTGCTCTTTGGTTTTCTGATGTTCTTTTTGCTTAATTGTCTGAAGTTCATTAATTCTATCAGACTTGTGGTCTACATTTTTTCCTTTCTGTTGACCTATCTCGGTCATTCTACCGTGTTGCATAATCAGCAATTCCTTTTTAGCTCGATAGGTTTTAGAGAGGTGACCTAATAGTTCTGTGATATCCTTTGGTTTTTTGAAAGTTCCTAAGTTAAGTTCTTTAGGCTCAGTTGGGTAAGGGTTTTCAAACATCACCTTGCCTTTTCTAACTTCAGTGCGGGTAAACTCCCAGTAGATATCTTCCATTGCTTTTGTAAAAACTTTCTCATTGTTTGCGTAATCTGAAAGGAAGGTTTCTGTATCAATTCCATATTGGAAATAGATAAATGCATTAAGGTTCTTGTAACTAATAATTGTGTTCATAATAATTTTGATAAATGATTAAACTTTGTTTTATACAGATAGATCTTTCTCTTTGTTTCGATCTTTTTTCCTTGCTCGAAGCTCACGGAGCCTCTGCTGTTTTGTTTCTCTTTTCTTCATCAGGTATGAGGCAACCGTGATGTCTGCCTCGTCACGTTCTACCTTCTCTAAGATTTGTTTTCGCTCCTTAGATTTTTCAGTGAATCGTTTTTTGAGATTACTGACTCTCTTATGGAGCTTTTCAAATCCTTGTTCCATCCAGTCTAAAATTGGAGGAAACATGAAGTATGTATTAGTTTTCTGTTTCATCATTCTTGCGATAAGGTTCTAAGGGTAAATATTGAACGGTATATTCCAATTGAGGGTTTAGCTCATGACCTTCGGGGAAATTCATCTCCAGATACTTTCGATACCGTCTATTTTTATAATAAGGAAGCACCTTGCAGTACAGAGGAAGGAGTCCTCCATTGGGAATAATAACTACTCTATCTTTTGGCATCGTTCGTAGTTCTTGTGAAGTCATAAGTCTGCGAGTACGGACAACCTTTTTGTCCTTATCTGCATAGTACTGATACTCTCCAAGTGCTTTGGAGATACGCTCACACTCGGCATCCAATCCACTCATGTAGACACGAGTGGCATTGTTAAGAATTGTCTTGGCTGAGTGTTCTCCATAGTTGTCATATAACTGCGATTCACTCTGGAGTACCCCAAGTATGGAAAAGTACTTCCTCGCGTTGGCTATCACAACTGGCAGGCTCGGCATTGGGATTGAAGAAAGCTCATCAATCATGAGAAACAGTGGGTTATCCTCCTGTTTTGGAATCTCGTTCATCAGCTCTGCAAACAACTGCTCAAAGAACAGCCCGATGATAGGAGCATAAAACTCCATATCCATTGTTTTTACATTTAAAAACAGGCAAATCTTCTCATTTTTGAAGCTAGAAAAATCAAGCGTATCAACACTTGTTACATCTGAGAGCTCACTTGAGTTACCAATAAAGGACAACGCACTTATTGCAGATGAGATAATACTCGCTTTGGTATTCTCGCTGTTCGCAATCACCGCCTTATAAGCTTGCCACTGTTTCTCCGTTGCCTTGTCAGCAAAGAGTCCATTAATCGTATCTTCTTCACCCGCTAGATTTTGAAGGAGGTAAAAAATATTGGCGATATTCTGATAAATCTTAGGAGCATGTGCCAATAAGAATTCAATCAACAGACTGATAAGTTCGATACTCTTTAACTGCCAAAAATCCTTCGTCTTTTTATTTCCCTTTACCACAAGCATGGTAGCTACCTTCATCACATCAGTAGAAGATGATATTCTAGCCAGTGGATTGTAGTAAATAGAACGCTTCTTATCGTTTGGATTAAACTCCAGTACCTGATAGTCATTGGCTATCAAAAAAGGTTCTAATCGCTGATTTTCTCCAGAGGGATTGTTGATAATCATACTCGAATCCGTTTTGGATAGTGCAATGTTGATGGCACTTGGTATCAGACACACCGTGGTTTTTCCAGAACCCGTAGGTCCAAAGTACATGACATGTGTTTTTGACTGCCTAATCGTCAAAAATTTGTTTCCCGATAAGGATAGTCCTTGATTCCTTCTCTTTAACAAAGCAGATGTGTGACCAAAGCGAGAAGATAGGAGTTTATCCTTCTTAGAAAAACTGGCAAAGAACTCAGAAAGCTCCTCTGCTCCAGTAGTGAGAGTATCTGATATCGTATCTATTAAATTCTGTTTCATAATGGTGTATGCGCTCGTGTTATACGTAAACTATTGTTAGCCTTTTTGAAGTTGCTTTTCGAGGATTTCAGCTAAGAATCCTGAGAAGATCTCCAAGGCTTTTAAAATGATGTACAGACAGAAGAAAACTGCCTTGAGTAAAAGCCCCAAAAGGGCTTTTACAAATTGAATGAGTGGACTTCCCTTTTTCATCGTTGAAACGAAATCTTGTGAGTTTTCGAGACTTTGACAGAAGCTCCTCTAGATTCAAATACAGCTCGGTAAAGAGCTACCAAGGCAGTAAATAACTGATCTTCTTGTAACTTTGGTTGATACAGAATATGAATCGTAATTCCAGACAAGTCTTTTGCGATTGGAACTTTCTTAGAAAAATTCTGAGCCAATAACTTAGGTGATTTGTAGAGCTGTTTTACTTGCCTCTTGTCATAAACAGAAAACAGTGAACTATGCTCTTTCAAATCCGAATAAAGCAGAATGCTTCTGCTACCAGATAATTTTGATAACCTATTGGTTTCCTGAGTCACCAATCTAAAAACCTCAGACCGCAGGCTTAGCCTGTTTTCATAGCTAGAAAGCGTGTCGTTAAAGCTTTGAAGAAGCATCCTTCGTTTGGTTCTACGAGTATCCTCATTAGAGAACCATCCTGTCTCGCCTGTAGGAAGAATAAATTGGTATTTCTCTGCATATCGGGTCTCTCCAACGTATCTTAGAGAGAGTTCAACGCCATCACTCGAATGTCCATTTTCAAGGTAGGACAACACCTCTTTAGCAGAAGGCTTATAACTGTCCTCTTCGGTAAGGTCAATAATGGTGCTTAAGTGCTTGGTCGTTGGATGGTACTCTTCACATCCTATGAAGAGTACCAAAAGTATGATTACTAGTTTTTTCATCTTTGTTTCTGAGCATGGTTGTTTCTATTACCTAATGTCTCTGTGAGACCGAAATAAGTTTTGAGCTTTGGTGGCTGCTGCTCAAAACATTTTGGGTTGACTCCATCTACACGTCTAAAAAGGTTTTCAGATTTAAATAGAGCGACTCCTGAATGATAGTGGCTGATAATCATATTCTGATAATGAAGTGCCATGTACTTCAAGTTCTCAGAGTCTCTCATCTGCTCGTCCTGTTCCTTTGGAATCTCTGTGAGTCTATCAGTGATCTTTTTGGACTCTAACTCAATGCCTTTGAGTTCATTCTTAACCTTGTTGTACTGGACATTTTTTGCAATGTCAGACTTCAAGGGTTTATAGAGTACTGCAATAATTGTCCCTGCTAAGAACATTGCCATGTTGATGATGACAAACGACCATTCTGAAATATCAGAGGTAACCTGTCCCTCGTTTTGCATATAGGAAAGACGAATCCTGTTTAGGTTATAGAGCAGTGCTAAGACAAAGAGGGTTATTCCAATTCCAACGCCCCATTTTTGAGCTCTGGTCTTGAAATGTGCCAAGATATCTTTGAAACTGTGTGCTGTAATAAATAGCACGGTACAAAGTCCTAGAGATGCCACTAGAGCTGTAATCTGATTAGGAGTTACAATCAATAGAATCTTATAGTTAACGGCAACTTCAGCTACGCTCAGTGCTATAAGTACAAGCCTCCACTTGTATCGCCACTTATTTATGATGTGCGATATATCGGTAAGTCCCTTGATATCTTTCTTTAAAATACGAGCCTTCTCATTCAGCTTGGCTTGCTTCTTTTTGAGTGCCTTTTTCTCACGCTCAAAAGCATCACTAATGCTAGTTCCTGATTGGTTCAAGAGCGCAAAAGCTCCAATGAGTTTGAAGACTGATTCCAAGAGGACTTCATAGAAGCTCTTAATCTTCGGCATGAATAAAACTGCCGTATCCGTCTCTGAAGGTCGTGCTTGATGCGCCAAGTCAGAGGCGAAGGTTTCAATATCTACCTCTATCTCAGGTACTCGCTTTGCGATTAGTGCATCGGCACTTTTGTGATAGAAGTTGGTCGGATTGTTTATGTTACTTTTTTTCATAATAAATATTTGATCTGTGGTTACATGTAATGGTTTTAAACTCTTGATTGCGGTAATAGAAAAGCACCTCTCTTGTAAGAGGTGTGTCTTGGGTTAATAAATGAATAGGTATAGCCGATACATCGGTCAAAAAAACTACTGGCAGTGTTGAAGCTTCTTGTGAAATAAGAAGCCGTTGTGTAATTGTTATACACAAAATAGTAGCCAGTTTTAGGCTCGAACAAGAGTTTAAAAAACTCAAAGTCATCAATGACCTGCATCGCACGTACTCTGCAAGGTGTCATAGGGGTTTTAAAAGAACTGTGTGTTTGAATTGTTTGCTTCATAATTATTTGTTTTAAAAGGTTATATCTCCAAGATATATGGCAAACACACTTTTCCTTTTTTCGCTATGCACACTGGTTTAGATTTTTATTTACTGATTGTTTTTTTATCTTAGTGGTAAAATTTTAACCACTAACTTCACATGAAAAAGGTACTTGTGTCGTGGATAGCGACCAATCATGACTTTTTAAGGAAAAACGAAAAGGGAGAAATGGTCGAGGGAGAAACACTCTTCAATGAAGACGGTCCCCACTACAATCTCTACAAAGATTTTGGAGATGATTACCATACGCATTACCTCTTATCGCAGTACCACGAAGACCCTAACAATGACCCAAAATGGGAACGTTTAGCAGGAAGTTTAAGAAACAAATTTGGTCCTCAGGTTATCGTTCGCTACATGGGAATAGATGATGTGTTTTCTGTAGGAACGATCAAGGGAGAAGTGCAACAATTCGTTAACGATTATCTTCGAGATGTCGACGTTGAGATTTTTATAAACCCTGGTAGTCCCGCCATGCAAACCGCTTGGTATATCTTAGGAACCGAGCTTATCAATCGAAAAAATATCGTCTTTTTTAGAAGGCGAGAAAGAAAGTATGTTAAGGGCGGAGGAGTTCCTCCAAAAGAGCCTGTAGAATTTGATATTTCTGAATCAGCAAGAATAAGTAACATTAGAGATAGTCATAAAGGTGGTATAGTTCCTACTTTTAATAACACCTTCTTAACTGAATCTTATGAAAAGCCATACAACAGAGGACTGAAATTAGCAGGTAATAATCGAACCACAGTACTTATCACAGGAGATTCAGGAACAGGAAAGACACATTTAGCAAAGTTTATTCATAAAAAGTCCAATCGAAATTCACGAGAAATGTTGACTCTAAATTGTGAAGCTTATAGAGAAGATATTCTGGAAAACATGCTCTTTGGTTATGAGATGGGAGCATTTGAAGGGGCAAAGAAACTGACTACAGGAATCCTTGAGCAGGCAAAAGGCAGCACCGTTCTTTTAAAGTCTGTAGATGCACTTACCTCTCGACTACAAATTCGTCTATTGGAAGTTTTACAAAATAAAACCTTCACAAGACTGGGTTCTAGTGATCCTAAAGAAATGAACGTTCGTATTATAGCCACAACAAGCAAAGACTTGTGGAAGATGACTAAGCAAGGAACATTTCGCCAAGACCTATACCATAGACTTCACGTAGCCAAGCTCTCGCTTCCTTATTTTACTCAGCTTAGTAAGAAAGAACGAAAACAATGGATACTACACGTTATGGAGCGCACCTATGTAAAACTTGAAAAACGATACATTGAAGAAAAAAATATAGAGAAAGAAGTATGGGATTTTCTACTTGACTACCCTTTTTATGGAAACCTTCAAGAGCTTGTAAATACCATTGAGGTGCTCTACACATTTTGCGATAAAAAAATAACTTTGAATGACATTCCAAAGTCTATGATACAGGAGAAAGAAGAAGGCTCGTTACTCCTTGATAATGTAATTAAAAACCATGTTCAAATGGTCGTAGATAGATGTGGAGGAAACAAGCAACAAGCTGCGGAACAATTAGGAATTAATAGAGCTACTGTTAGAAAGTATGCAAAATAAAAACCGATGGAATCATCGGCTTTTGTTTTAAGTTATGGTTTATCAGTTTCTATTTCAAGGTCGAAAGACTTACAAGTTGAGTATGCCATAGCTACAGCATGTTCGGTTTGCCATGCGATATTTTCATGGTTGGGATCGAGAACAACAACAAAATAATCTTTGTCTGTATGAACCTCTAATCCAGCTACTTTGAAGTTAGCTATAAAGTTTTCAACATCCGTAATGTGTTCTACTTTGACCTTGATATTTTTTATAGAATATATCTTTGAATAAAATGACATAATGTGAAGTTTTAAATTTGTTTCTTTTTTTATATCATTTTTAAAGATATTTGTCAATACACCACCTTATTATCAAAAAAGGAACTATGCAACTACCAGATTCTGAGATTGAAAAGATTAAAAAGAGATACAATAATCTTGTAGATGAGAACTTAGATTTTGATTTGAAAATTGATCAGGCTCGTAGAATATTGGATGTTATTTTTAATCATCTCAAAAAGAAACCTGGAATTAAACAGGAGTTTAATAGAGAAATGAAGGCACAGCGCAAACGCTTTGCAGAAAAAACCAAAAAGAAATCATATTCCCCTTATGAGGATCGTATTGAAAATACGTTTAATGGATGGCTGAGTTTTTTCATCCGAAAAAAATATATTCCTAAGTACCTAAAGCATAGCTTTTCTTCTATTCATAAAGAGGTAAGTGAGTCTATTCATGAAAAAGATGTTACAGAGCAAATATTTCCTAGTACCGTTGCTAGACTTAATGAAATAATAAGATGGTTGTTTAAAGAGAATAAAAAACCTGCCGACTTTCTAAAGGGAGTCAGGGTAATTGATGAATCTAGGAAAGAAGTTGAGCCAAGTAAAAATATTGACACCAAGCAAAAGGTAAAGTCAAAACCCGAAGGTGTAAATAAATGGAAATATGCGACCATTTCTTCCCTGCTTCTAGTAGGTGCTTTTGCATTATTTTACTTTTTGAAATTCTATACTCCAGAGACAGAATCTGGAAAAACTAATACCAAACAAGAACCTCAAAAGGAGCAGATAGACTCTACAAAAAAAGAAAGTATCGATAAATCAAAAACGAACTTTACTGGGAAAAATGACCCTCCAAAAAAACAGGATTCAAACACTGATAATAAGAAGCTCGTTTCAAAACCTTCGACACCTAAATCAAAAGAAGTCAAAACCAAGGAGAGCTTTGATAATAATTATGCACTTGTTAAATCTCAAACGGACTCAGAAGAGTTAGATCCAGCACTACTTAACAAGCTCATAGAGAAATATAAAGACACATATCAGTTTATTACTGATAACAGGACATCTACATCGAATAGATTTGAGTTTAAAGCCAATGTAAAAGCAACGTACAAAGAAAGTCAGTATACGGAAGGCATCATTTCTTGCAATCTTTCTTTTTCTTACCAAATTATTGATAACTCAAATAATTCTATTGTTAAAAATCATTCCTCGCAGGCTAGTGGAATTGGTCATAGTAACAGCCTAGCAAAACAAAACGCCATTCAAAAATTAAAAATATGAGAGCAGTACTAATTTTTATTTTTTCATTCTTTTTTTTCACACCATTGTTCGGGCAAAGCAACAACAAATATGACGAGAAAATGGTAGCTATTGCTAAGAATGTAGCTAATAAAATTCGTAATAAAAGTGAAAATTTAAAAGTAGCTGTTTGGGATTTTACTTCGACCTTAAAAACGAAAGGAAAACAAGATGAGCTTGGAGAGTTTGTCAGTCAAGATTTTGCCATTCACTTCGCAAATATCAATGACAGAATCCGAGTATTAGATCGAGATCATTTCAAGCAAATCATGCTTGAGCATGGGCTTAATTCTGAAGGATATATCGCTCCTGAAACAGCTAAAAAGATTGGACAGTTTACCCAAGCCGATGCCGTTATTACTGGAACGGTAGATGTCGGATATAGTAGCTTGATTTTACGAATCAAGATTATCGACATTGAGACCGCTTCTCAATTAGCAGCGAGCAAGGAGTATGTTCCTATCAGTGAAGATTTGAGAGTCATTTTAAAGAAAACTGATTTTAAAGGAATTCCTTCTTCAAAACCAAGAACCAATCCATCTGAAAAAGAAAACAATACCCGAACCAAATCTGTTGGAGACTGTGAGAAACAAAACACAGGAGATTATTTTATTAAAAATACAACGGGCAGAGTACAACTTGTAGATATCAGAGGCGGTCTTGGTTCTCAGATAAAGTCAGCACGGCTTGATAGAGGAGAAACCCTGAGTCTCTTGAATATGCCTGCTAGGGGATATAATTTCAATGCCTATGTAGATGGGATTCGAGTTGTGGGTAATATTGGAGCAAAAAAGAGTGGACACTTTAGAGTAGAAAAATGTAAATCATTTACCTATTATTTAGGTTCATCTGTTGTTGAGGAAACCAAAAAAGATGTAAAACGTCCAGCGAATGCAAAGAAAAACTATCGAATTTGCTTTGACAATATTGGTTCCAACAGACACATGTGGGGAGATATTAAAGTTAAACTCTTCAAGAATGGCACTAAGTTAAAAACGATTGATGTAAGAAATGGTCAAAAGAAATGTGTTTTCAATTTAATTCCGAATTCCGTTTATAATTACACTTACAGAAATTTAATGATTGGTAATAAAAGCGGTGAAGTATTAACTGAACAAGAAATAACTACAGTAGAGATGAAAAATCATTAGCATTCTAATCGCTATTCTAAGTCACCCTTACATCGAATCATAATACTTGCGGCCGCCAAGAGTCTCCCATTTACCTCATGAATACTCATACCTAGCGCATTGCAAATTTCTCGCATACCAAGCTCATCTCTGTAATAAGCATCACAGACATCTTTCATCCTTTGATCGATAATAATCAAATGGATTCGCTCTCTGTTTTCAAGGTAAAAATCTTTTAAGTTACGAATGATTCTCATGTTCATAGTTGGGCTGTTTCTTAGGGCTTATAGTGGCAAAGTGGGTGCACATAAGTGCGTGGGCATCGAAGATTCCCATATAGTAATCTTCAGTTTGGGTAAGGGTTCTCTTTGGAGACATTAAATGTTGAAGGTTCGGATACCAACGAGAGAGCGTTACCGAGATACCAAACTTATTCGTCTCTCCAAATTGACTAAAGACTCTGACCATTTCACCTCGTGAATATCGGTGAACAGTGAGTCCCTCTTTATAGGCTTCAAGCTCAATAGTTTCAATAACTTTCTTCACTCTTGGCTTTACTTTGTAGAGTCCTTCTCCGTAGTCCTTGAGTACAATTACATTCGGTTTGTATATCTCAATGAACTTACACAGTCTCTTTAGGTAATAGTTAGGAGCCAATAATTTGAGATAGCCAATACCATAGTCAATGACATCTTTTGGAGTTCTGCAAATGACGTATCCCATTCCTCGGTAATTCGGATAGATAGCAACCGTTATATCACCTTTTCTACTCATATTCTGACTGAAGCTCTTGGAGTCGGCTAATGATAATTTCTAACATGCTCAGTCGTTTATGAATCGAAGTAGTCGATTTTTCATCTAGTAAATTGTCTTGCAGTATTTCAGCATTTTTCAAATAGGTGTCGGTCAAGATTAGAACATGCTCACCAAAGAGTCTTTGGAGTGAAACATCCAAAATGAGATGGTAACCAAGAACGGTCTCAATACTTGCAGGTATAATTCCTGACTCTACTCTGGATAGTGTAGGAGGAGTCATGCCAAGGGTTCTTGCCATGTCCTTAAGGCAGAAGCCTGCTTTTTCCCTGTAATGTTTTAAATAGTTAAATGTTTTTATTTTATTCATAGCTTGTTATAAAAAGAACAAGTGCCAATTAGCCGACACTCACAGCTATGATAAACGAGAAAATTATTGCTCTTAGGCTCAGAATATTGCGTGAGGGGTAATTTTTTTTCGCGGTGGCGTGAATACTCTGTGAATAAGTCTAAAGATTAGTGGATGTAGCGGGTCACTTGGAAAAATGTTCACTGTACAATATATATTCATAATAATATGTAGTGTGAACAATCTTCACTCAACTTAACCTAATTTTGCTCGTTACCCACATTCAACCCCCAAAAAAACTACTCCAAAGTAGCTTTGAAGTAGAGTTTTTTACTGATTCTGCGCTCCTCTGGGGTGAGCACTAACATTCCCCTTTCATTTTTAACCAGGATGAGTCGTTTATTAATGAGTCTTTGAATGGCTAAGCCTATCGCTTTGCTTGACTTCGACGTTTTTTTGCAAAAAAACGTATGACTTATCCAATCCCACTCTTTATGACGACCTCTCTTTTTATCATAATATCCGTAGGTCTGACGTATCACCACAAGTAAAACTTTCAGTTCCACTTCCTTTAAGTGTAGATGCGTATCAAAGAGCTTGTTTGGAGTACAGGTTCTGTAGAAATATGCCATACAGACAGCTTACAAGAAGCTCTAAGCACCTCTTAGTAACTTAATCTTGCATCACACGCAATATGCTTAGCCTAAGAGAAAAAACAACAATTCATATACTAACCTGTATATGAAAAGAAAGAGAATCCTAAAAAGACTAAGAGAACTTATAAAAGCGTATCATAACGACCCTCAAATGGATGAAATTTCAGACGATTTTTTGATGGAAATATTGGAAGACTATTTCGCCGAAATTTTTCTGAGTTGTGAATGTGAATATGCAGAAGATTTAGAAGAGACTATCGAGTTTTAATATCATGATGGCAAACAATACCGAAACAAATCTCTTAGCCAATCTTTTTGAGGAATATATCGCTGAGTGTCAGTACAGCAAACAGTTGCGACCACAGACCATCGTAAGTTATCGAGATGTCTTTACAACTCTTCAAAAGGTGGTTCCCGAACTAGTGAGTTTATCTGATTTAAATGCTGGAATGATTCACGAGTTTTTTAAACGATTGTCATTAAGAAAAGGATATCACGGTTCAGACCGCTTAGGGGTTAAAGCATCTACTATTCGTACCTACTATAATAGGTTGATTTCTTTTTTTAGGTGGCTGGAAAGAGAGGAACATATCAAAGTTGGACACCTGACTAAAAAAGTCGTCAAGCCCGCTCAACCTGTATATGAAGATGAACGAGCCTTGAGCGATGAAGAAGTTTCAAAAATTATCACCTCTATAAGCCTATACACAATGGACAAACCATTTTTATATGCTCGTGATATATCCATTGTGTACACCCTGCTTCTTACAGGCATCCGTAAAGGTGAGTTGCTAGGTCTTAGAGTTCATGATGTAGATTTATCATCACGAATACTTTTTATCAATGGGTCGACTTCAAAATCAAAGAAAAGCCGAAAAATCCCAATTCACCCTACTCTTGCAATGTACCTCTATTCATATTTAGAGCTTCGTCGAGAAAGTGACAGTACATCGGAATATCTCTGGCTATCGGCACAAGGTCAATCTCCTTTAACAAAACACGGAATCAAGCACTGGGTTGATCGCTATAAATCATTATCTGGTGTTCCATTTCATCTGCACAGGTTCCGACACACCTTCGCTTGCAGACTCGCACGTAACAATGCTGATGTGGTCAGTATCAAAAGTGTCATGGGTCACTCCAGTATTCGTATGACCGAACGGTACTTACGGTCTATAGGTTCTGAAAACGCTAGAAGCTTCATTGAGTCCCTTAGTTGTTGAGTAATTCTGCTCATGGTATCCTAAACCCATGGCAATGTCATGTCGGAATGAGGCCGTGATTCTTGTGTCATTTTATAATCAGTTTTCCTGAATTCCCCTTATGAAATAACAAAATATGGGAAAAAGGATCACGGGTAAATAGATGGTAAGGATGAGGTCTCGGGTTCAAGCCCCGACGTTGGCTCAGATATCCTTGAAAAATAAAGCTTTTTTCAAGATTTGAGTTCCAAAAAAGTATAGCCCACGGGTACATCTTACCTCTATTACGGCACGGGCTCGTCATGGTGTTGCTATGTATTGTTTGAATTAATTTAAATTTTTATTTATGAACATTGAAATACTTATGGAAGAATTTTGCCACCGTTGCATAAACTTCAAGAACTACAGTAAACATACTACTGCACGCTACAGACAAGTAATACTCTTTTTTATTAAGTACACGGGAATTACTGATATCAATAATATTACTGAATCAGCAATTAATCGTTACTTCATTTATGGGAGAACAGAAAGAAACTGGTCTCCAGCGACATTCATTTCTCATCATCAATCATTATTGGTCTTTTTTAGATGGTGCATTGAAAAAGGAATTATGGAACACAACCTAGCCCAAAACATAGAACTTCCTAAACGAAAAGAGAAACTTCCTGTTAGAGTCTCAAAAGACCAAGCGTTCAAAATTATGGAGATAGCTTACAATCTACCTTACAAATACCAATTTCTTAAATCAAGAAACCATGCAATTTTTGCAACATTTATCTATGCAGGTCTTCGTAAAAGTGAGCTTTTGAATCTAAACCTAACTGACGTTGATATAGAAAACCTTACGATTTTTGTACGACAAGGAAAAGGAGGAAAAGATCGTATAGTTCCCATGAGTTTTGATCTTGCGCAGTCTCTGAAACGATACTTAATAGATCGAAAAAGACTACAAAAAACCTGTCCTAATTTTTTCACCTCTCTCAATCGCAATAAAGGTTTTACTACTTCAGGGTTGAAACGTTTAATTGATAAAATCAAATCCGTCAGCGGAATTAATTTTTCTTCTCACAAATTGCGTCATACGTTTGCTACCCTGATGTTGGAGGGTGGTTGTGATGTTATCAGTCTCTCAAAGATGTTGGGGCACAGTAAGGTAGAAACTACTAAAATATACACGTTTGTCTCTCCTGAACTCCTGCGCTCTCAAATAGCAAAACACCCTATGAGCTACTCAACTCACCTGTAGTTATTGTCCGAGCAGAAAAACCATCAGAAACCTTCCCCTTGATTAAAAGTCTTATATAAATACGGTAGTGCTCTAGGTCAATAAAATCGTTGGAAGAGAAAATCGGGTAAAACTCTTTTTCCATGTGACGTGCGTCTGACAATCCCAATTTGAAACAGACAATCGTTCCGATGACTCCCAAAACGGCATCACGAACCTGCGGAGATAACTGACTAATATATTGGTGTGCCAAGGTATACGAAACACCAAACTTTCGATGTTCTGAGAGCATATTTACCACAGAACCTGTCGTGTAGTTATGAAACTCATCTAAAAATACATGAAACGGTACTCGCTTCCGTAAAGGAGTATCTACTCTGCTAAAAGCTGAAGAAGAGAGAGCAGTTAAAAGTAATGAACCAAGCAGATACGCTCCATCAGCTCCAAGGCTTCCTTTGGAGAGGTTTACTAGAACAATTTTCCGATTGTCCATTGCGTACCTGAGTGAGAGCTGTTTCTGGTTTTCAACTAAAACTTTTCTAAGAAAAGGAATCGAGAGAAAAGAGCTTACCTTGTTAATCACAGGAAGCACATCTGACTTTCCGTACTTTGGGAGCTCTTTCAATAGGAATCTCTTTACATGAGGATTGATTACATTTTCAGCACATATTTTTCTGTACTGTTCATCCAAAAGTAATCGTGGAATATCTTCAAAGCTTGTCTGTTCTTGGTCAAGACACACGAGAACTAAGTTCCTTAAGATATATTCCAAGCGGACTCCCCAACTTTGACTTCCCCACGTTTTTTTAAAGGTCTCCAACATGCTTGATGCAATCAGAGCTCTTTTTGGGTAGCTGACTTTTCTAAGTGGATTGTATCCCCACTCACAGTTTGGGTTACTGGCATCGAGGTAAATAATGTCTTTCTTTCGATATTCCGGTACAAGTTCCAGTACATCTCGTATCAAGTCACCATTGACATCGCTTAAATACAATCCCCTTCCGTAAATCAAATCTTGGTAGACCAATGTTTTGATCAAATTGGTCTTTCCTGAACCAATCTTCCCAAGTACGTACATACCCATCATACGGTCAGCTTGGAGAATACCGAACATTCTATTATCGTCTCGATAGTCTACTCGTGCGAAGTATGAAATTTCAGGTGAGCGCTTCATACAAAGATTTTCCCTTGGCGTTCTGCCCTTTGGTAGTAACGTCTTTTTTCGTAGTTGCTTCTGACGCAATGTGCAGAGTCTAAGAGGATTTCCATCTCTGGGAGATACTGCTCCACAGATCAATCCTTAAATTCAATAGCTTATGAAACCCAATTTACCCACTGCTGTGGTTCTCAGTAGTTCACTTATTGAACTACGTTACGTTCGACCACTGTTTAACTCAATGGTTCACATTACAGATTCTCGAAGTGCGATGAAGTGCTTAGAGCAAGTCATCGATAAATACAAAGTCGATTTGAAAGAACATTTCTATGTTCTCATGTTGACCAACTCAAATAGACTTTTGGGAATATCTGTTGTTGCCATAGGAGGTGCAAGTACAGTCTCTGTAAACATACGTGAGATTGTACAACTCGCTCTGGTTACAAACTGTCAGGGAGTCATTGTAGCTCACAACCACCCATCTGGTCAGTTGATGCCATCAATTAGTGATGTACAGATCACTAAGAAAATTAAAGAGGCTCTGCGTGGTATCGATGTCAGCCTCTTGGATCATTTGGTATTTACCTCAGAAGGATACACCTCCTTTGCTGATAGTGGTCGCCTATAACTTTACTCATCCTCACCACTCACTTACTTTATGCTCAAAACACCTATTACCTACTATGGAGGCAAGCTCAATATGCTTAAGCATATCTTGCCTCTGATTCCACCTCACAAAATCTACACCGAAAGTTTCTTTGGTGGTGGAGCCGTCTTTTTCGCAAAAGAGCCTGTAGAGTCAGAGGTAATTAATGACAGGTTCAACCTTGCCATAGTTTTTTATGAGCAAGTCAGAACCAATTTTGAAGCTCTAAAGAAGAAGATCGAGGCTACACCTTTTGCTCGAAAGAGCTACATGAAAGCTAAGTTCATCTGTGAGAACCCAACCCTAGACAGTCCACTCATGCAAGCATGGGCGTTCTACATCGGAACAGCAATGGGATTTAGCTGTCAGATTGGGTCGTGGGGATACGATAAGTACGGAAAACGAGTTAAGGCATTTCTGAATAAGAAAATGCAGTTCAACTTTGAGATTTCAAGTCGCTTAGAGAACGCACAAATTGAGAACAATGATGCCTGTCAGGTGATACAAAGTCGTGATAATGAAGATACGTTTCACTATGCTGATCCTCCATACATTGACTCGAATCAGGGTCACTATGGAGGCTACACCGAGAAACATTTCAAAGACCTGTTGGATACGCTTTCTAATGTGAAAGGAAAATTTCTTCTCAGCTCATATCCATCGGAAATTTTAGAGAAATACACTACTCAGAACGGTTGGTACACCAAAGTTTTTGACAAACCACTCTCTGCTAGAAAATCCGAAGATGGAAAAGCTCGTGGGAGAAAGATTGAAGTGCTTACCGCTAATTACCCCATCTAAACTGAATACTAATCTGCATCGATTCGATGCCAAAACTAAATACACATGAAAAAAGTAATTGACAAGACCGTCAACCTAGAACTGGTTGGCACGAATGGAAATGCCTTCGCCATTATGGGAGTCTTCCAACGACAAGCCAAACGTGAAGGATGGACACAAGATGAAATAAATAAGGTTCTCAAGGAAGCTAAAAGTAGAGATTATAACTATCTGCTTGCGGTAATTCAGAACCATTGTGAAGTCAAAGAAGAAAACTATTAAATCTTAACAAATGAATATTAGAAAACGAAAACTCATTCTCTATTTCTTAGGTGCCTACTACAGGAGTATTGCCAATAGAAAGGTAAATGAAATTGACCCTAAACTGTTAGAGTTTTTTTCTCGAAAAGAACTTGTGCAGATGATTATTGAACTCTTTGACGACTACGACAGGTCATCATTGGCTGAACTGTCAGAACTAGAACTCTTGGAGATTATCGGTGAAGACATCCTTGTTCTTTCCTACGTCATAGAAATGTGGAGAGAGGGTATTACATCCGTGCCAAAAATGAACCAACAAGAGGTACATGAATTTTTCGATCAGTTCCAAATGGGAGCTCACTACTTAAGGAGTAAACCTGTAGAAGAATGGGACGAATATGACAGGAGTAACTACTACGCAATTCTTTGGAAACGTGGAAAGACTCGAAGAGTGTTTGCCATCTTCACCTCTGATGTGAATGAGGAAGATAAGTATGCCGTCTCTACGAAACCTTCATTCTTCTTTGACACCAAAGAGGAAGCTCAAGAAGAACTTGAACGTTGTATCGCAGAGAAAAACTTTACACAGGGTGAGCTGAAAATAATGTCACTCTGGAAAATTGAATAATAACCATTTAAATATTTTAACAATGAAACGAGAACAAGAATACTTGTTGAAGCGTTTTGCTTCAGTACTCAGAAAAGTAGCTCTTGGTAAAGAGGAAGAGATTAAACCTGATACCAACGTAGCTCAATGTTTGAACCGAAAAGATCTGATTCAGATTTTAAAGAAACAGTTTGGAGGAACAATTCCCAAAGAGCATGACTTAGTTGAGATGGAGAAAGTAGAGCTTTTTGAACTTATTGAAAATGAACTATTTATCATTTCTTATATGATTGAGAAGTGGTGTGGAGAGTCTTCACTTACAATCGGCAATAAAAAGCCTGAAAAGAAAGAACCTACTAAACCCAATTCAAATGGCAAAGGAACCTCACAAAAGAAATAACCTACAGAAAGCTTTAGATGAGGCTGTGTGGATTAACTTTCGTCACAGAACTACAGATTACAAAGTAGGAGTCATAGAGAGTGTAAAAGGCGGATATATTTTAGCTCATCCCGATCATTCTATGTTTGAAGGAGAGCACTTTGAACCCTTACCTTCTGATTATAGTGAAATGACGTACAAGCATATGACTACTATCGGAATGGATGAAGACCCGTTAAAACATTGGGAGGAAATTCGTGGAGCATTTCAGGTGCTAGATGGAGAATTATTACGTTTTATCCTAGCGAAAAAAGTACCTCTTAAAAAGATGATACGTTTTGAACTTGCATGCCGTGGATACGACAAAAACCATAAATGGGTTGGTTTTGAAAAAGCCCAAAAAGTTTGGCTCTCTGATGAGTAGCCAAGCAAAAACACCTAGTGATAGGTGTTTTTTATAAAGGCCGCCATATCTAAAGAGATACAATACCAAATACTATAAAAATAATTCCTACTAGAGCTATTTGTATGCCTCTTCCTCGATTATAGTTTTTCGCTTCCTTTTCATTAAAAAGCCTGCCTTTTTTGTGTTCCCAAATTCGATCTTCACCCATGAGTTTACCAAGAAACTTACTGTTAAAAGCAATCTTGAATCCTAAATAAACAAGTATTAAGCCTGCGACAACTGATAAATATTGCCAGTATGATTCCATTGTTGTTAAAAAATTATTCATAGCTATTTTCTACTTTATTACTCAGTATCTGACCTCTTTCTTGTCTGGTTAGGTCGATTGGTTTGTTTCTTTTCACCACTATTTTGTCCTCTGCTTTGTAAATTACTAAACGTTTCTTTCACAAAAGAAGTGGTCTCTTGTATCGGGTCTACTTGATTTTGTGGCTTTGCGAATGAATTATTGTAATTAGTTTCTACAGGCGTAAAGTTAAATCCTTGATCATTTTCTTTGAGACTGTTTTCGAGTCCGCTTTCAAAGTTTACGTCTGGGTTTTCTATATGAGCTCCTAATTCATTTATCGCTATTATACCTGAATCAAATAGAACTGCATCAGTTGTATCAAGTGTCTTTCCTACACCAATAGTTGCAAGATTAAATAAGGTTTCGTTTTGTACGCTATTAATTTCCTCTACTGAAAATTGTTCTGGATATGTCCTTATTGTATTTATTTCATAGGCATTGACACCCAATTCAGCGACTGAATATGCAAATAAGGTGTAGCTGAGAGCAGTTAATAATGTAATTGGCTCTTCACCGTCAGGATCAATATAAGAGACAGGATTGTTTTTTGCATAGCTGTAAGTATTTAACTTTTGAGGATCAATAATAAATCTTTTTAACTCTTCCAAATCCGTTCCAAATCTCAAACTTGCAGGGTCTTGAGAGATGAACCGCCCAATATCATTAGCATAGTATCTTGCTCCAGCGTAGTGCAATCCAGTTGAGGCATCCTTGGTGTAGCCTGTGAACTGTTTGGTTTCATTATCTGTTCCCGTATCAATTCTGGTGTCTCCAAATGGGAAGTAATCCAATGTTTGAGTGATTGCACCAAGAGTATCTGTCGTGATGTTGGTTCCTCCAAGATGATCAGTGTGAACATGATTGATTGTTCCATTGTCATCAGTAGCAACAAGCGTTTCGCCAAGTGATAGTGAGATTTTTGTATTTCCGTTCAGTAGCTCGTAGTCAGCACTTGGGTAAATGGTAGTATCACTTCCCTCTACGAGTTTGGTTCTCATGTTTTCATGATCGTACTCATAGCTTGAAGTGGTTAGTCCATCAGTTGAAGAAGAAAGTCGGTTTCGGTAATCCCATGTATGAGTCCATGTACCATCTGAGGTTAGGTTACCGTTGTTATCGTAGGTATAGCTTGTTCCATCCACACTCGTTACTGCATGAGGATTTGAGTACCCTGTATCGGTGTAGCTGTAACTTACCCCATTAAAGGCTGTGATATTTCCAATCGGAGAGTAAGTATAGTTTCGAGTGTAGTCAGCGCTGTTCGCTGAGTTGGTTACTACGCTTTGAGTTAATCGGTACAGGTCATCATAAGTGAAGGTTTGAGTTTTTGCCGTATCCGTAGCCGAAGCATCTACAATCTGAGTAATATTTCCGACATCGTCGTAACTGTAACTCATGTCTTGAATGTCGATTCCTGCCGATGTTGTTGTCTTGCCAGTAAGCTCGTAGAGCTCGTTTGCATCGTAGGTAAGCGTTGAAGTAGCTCCGTTGCTATGAGTGAAACTCGTTGGTCGCCCGTGCACTCCATAATCAGCCGTTACCAGAGAGGTTCCGTTGTACAGCACATTATCTACCAAACCTCGTGTATTGTACTCATAATCAGTATATGAACTGTTTGGATGGATTACCTTCGTAGCTTGTCCTTGTCGGTTGTAGTCATTGTTAGTGGTGTAACTTACTCCATCAATAAGTTTAGTGACGGTATCGACTAATCCTTGTTTGAGGTAGTTATAGCTTGTTGTTACATCAGGAGTGGTTACGCTACAGAGCTTTCCACTTCCGAACGTACAACTATCATAGTTATACGTTATATCTATTCCAACAGTTGAACTATTGTCTTCGGTCAATACTCGATTGATATCATCATAAGTGTATGAAGTAGTTGTTCCCTTTGGATCGGTTTGTGAGGTCAGATTGATGTCATCATATACAAAGCTCCATGTTCCAAAGGTACTGTCAGAAGCATCATGCAAATCTTCTAATGATGTCCGTCTTCCAATTCCATCGTAAGCAATATCACGAACGTTGTTTTCTGCATCGGTAATCTTGGTAAGAAGGTTTTGTGCATTGTACTCGTACTCGGTGGTATAGGTTGAACTTCCGTTGTATTCGTTTACCTGAACAAGGTTCTTAAAGGCATCAGTAATGAGGTCTTTTTCATTATTCTCTGCATCCGTAACAGTTGTTTCAAATCCGTTGTGATCAGTTGTTGTCGTCCCCTTTGCGTTGGTACTTGAGGTCACTCGCCCAAGCGGGTCGTATACAAAGCTAGTGAGTAAATTACTATTTGATGTCGAATTTGAGTTTGAAGACGAGCTTGTTTCGTACGGAAGTGACTGTTCTTCAATCCTGTCCATACTGTCGTAGACGGTATCTAGGGTGAGCCATCCTGAATCCATTTCTTGCTTAGTCTGGATGGTTTTTCCAAATCCATTGAGATAGGTATAGATGTCTTGAGAGTCTGAGCTAGAACGATAGAGGGTTTCTTTTCGGTACTGTGGTTGAGCTGATGTGTTGTATGACATCACTCGCATTGTTTGCAAACCTCCGTTTTCAAAGGTCTGTTCTTCTTCAACGAATCTATCAAGCGCATCGTAATCGTACTGCGTCACTTTTCCATTTGGCTCAGTCATTGAAGCCATCTTTCCAGACGAGTAGTCGTAGGTGTAGCTCGTTACGTGACCTTCTGCATTAGTAACCGTTGCAGGATACATGGTGTGTGAGTCATATACGTAAGATGTTGTATTGTTCAACGGATCAGTTTCGGTAAGCGGAAGACCATAACTATTATATGTGTAGGTTGTGTCAGCGTAGTTTGTACCTGAAATCCACTGTGACTGAGTCAACAGGTTTCCGTCAGTATCGTAGCTGAAGTCAGTTTCAGCTTCTTTTGTTCCTGAGTTATTCTTGAGGGTTTGATTGGTTGGAAGTCCTACAATGTAATCAGTTGTATTGTTGGTGTAGGTGATGTCGGTTGTTCGCTTGTCGCTTCCTGAGTCAGTAAACGTTCCATTAGTGTTTCCTGAAACTTCACCATACTGTGTTTCCTTAGTTACGTTTCCGTAGTTATCGTAATCATACCCAACCGCAGTATCAGTGTGTGAGCTAGTACCATCGTACTGTAGGGTCACTACCGATTCTGTTTGAATGCTGTTTGAAATACCTCCGAGGTTATTTTCCTCGTAGTTAGTTCTTGTTATTTCATAACTGTTACCTACCCCGTCAGCAACAGAGGTTTCATATACCTTTCCAATTTTAGCGTAAGAATCGGTTGGTTCATTTCCTTGCTGTCCGTTTCCTTGGTGGTACTTAATGGTAGTAATTGAGTTATCAGGATTGGTTTGGATTACCTCTCCAAATCCTGCAAACTTCCGATCAAACGGATCATCGTAATAGTACTCGGCATCTTTGTATAGGTAGCTTGTGGTGTTTACGTTTCCATTTTGGTCGTCGGTAGTCATTCCTGTAACGACACGAAGTGGGAAACCAACGGTATTGCTTGCATCGATGGAGCGAGCCGTGTCGTAGGTAAACTCGTGAGTTCCTCCTAAACTGTGTGTAATTTTATCAATGTTCGCTCGTGGACTGGCTGAGTTTTTGTAAAACTTCCAATCGTCACCATTCTTCTTGTACACAAAGTCGGTAATTCCATCACCATTAATGTCTACAATATCTCCACGTGCATACTCTTGTTGGTTGTAGTCATAGAAGAACTCAGGCCACACATTTGGAAGATTGATACTATCTTGTTGCCATCCTGAGCCTGTGTTTTTGTGTACTTCACGAATCGTTACGCCTCCATCACGAAAAGCACTAATGATGTCACCCAATCCATCTCCATCAATATCGCCAAACTTCGTTCCTCGAGACCATTGATAGTCAAAGTCCCAATCAGAATCATACGTCCACTGCTGTCCTTCATTGACATAGAATTTCCAATCATTTTGGTCATTAGTCAGCACAAAGTCAACGAGTCCATCTTGGTTGACGTCGGTGAGCTGTGCATCCTTCACCTGTTGACTTGAATAATCGTAGAAAAAGAGGTTCCAGACGTTTGGTGGTAACCATGGGTTCGATACCCAACCCGAACCTGTGTTGATTCTTAGACCTCTGGTGTGGTTTCCGTTTCTTACATAACTTGTAACTACATCAGGGAGCCCATCTCCGTTTACATCACCAAATCGTGAACCTTGACCATAACGATCTTTGAAGCCCCAGTCGGTATCAAGCGTCCATCCAGAACCATTATTAATGTAGAATTTCCATTCTCTCCGTTTGTTTGGGTATTTATATACAAGGTCAGCCAAGCCGTCACCGTTTACATCCACTACCTCTCCATATCCTATCTTTTGAGCATCATAGTCATAAAAGATCATTCCAAAATCGCTTGGGAATGTCCATGAAGCAGTCTGCCAACCAGAACCAGTATTAATCTTAAGGTATTGTAAGTTCGTTCCGTTTGTTTGGCGGTAGTTGGCAATAAAGTCAGGTAGACTATCACCGTTTACATCAGCAAAGCGAACCCCAAGGTGTCTATCCTCTTCAATTCCAAGTGAGGTGTCTAAATTGAAATTCACCACCTGATTGTCGTCAGCATAGTCAAAGAGGGTTGAAGGAAGTTTTAGGTTTTGTGTTCCTTCGTGTCCTGTAAGAGTGATGTCTTCAACCTTACTGTTAGCAATAGTCAGTGCATAATCAGATACTAAACTGTTATCAGTTTCTACTTCAATGCCATCAATGTAGTGGTTAGTAGTTACCGCAAAGAGTGGGTTGTATGCCGTATGAGATGACGTTCGAGCAGTTCTCGTGAACGTTACATCATGAATAGCATAGGAAATAGTATCAGGATAAATTTGCCCCCCATCTTTAAAGTACGTATAGTCAATAACATTTCCATTGGTATCAGTCACCTTTTCAAGCATCCATGAGAAAATCTTGCTACTGTCATTTGGTTTATCTTGTCGTGCACCTGTGGTGAGTCCAAACTCGTACACGGTTCCCTCTTTATCTGTTACTTCCCAACTATTATTGCTGTACTCGTATTTTAGGAAGTTCCCTGTTTCAACTCGTGGGGTAAAGATTCCATTTCCCTGACTGATGAGTTCACCGTCTATTGATGAGGTAAAGGTATCAGTGGTATATAAATCTTCCGTTCCTGTTTTATTGAAACGTTGGATGTATGGAATGTTTACTGACCATCCAGTTGCAACAACTGAGCTGTATGATTTACTTCCTGAGGTATATGAAAGCGAAAGGTCGGGCGTTAAATTATTCCGACCAGAAGGAAGTGAAATAGGATAGGTATAGTTAAGTGACCCGTTGGTGGTTGAAACCGTAGGGGCGATGTACTTCCCTAGTGTCTGAGCTTCGGGTTCCACTTGTTGTGCGGAACGAGCTAGTGACATCTGTTCAGTAGCTAAAAGCTCAGTTCCGATAATCTCTTGCTTTCTCTTGTCGTACTCTTCCTGAGAAATCTTCTCTGACTTTAGGAGTTTATCTAGCTCTGAAATTTCAGCCTGTTGTTCTTTTGAGAGTTCAGGTTCTTGGCTTGGCAATTCCCTTTCTAAAGAGATTTGCTCTTCAGCTTCTGTAGGTTCAATACTCTGAAGCTCTTTTGATTCAGATATTGAAGTTTCTTCTGATAATGATATTTCTTGTGCAAAGGCTGTTGTTGCAACAAAAAAAGTCGTCAAGAAAATGACGACTTGTAAGAGCGCAACAAAAAAACCTTGCGTATAACTTTTAAATGTATTGCTTGGAATTTTCATAGCTGGATTTAAGTATAGTAAGTGTGAAGTGGCGTGTAAAGTAAGTACCAACCAAAAAGCCCATCACCATGGTAGAACTGCCCAGAGCAGTTCTTACACACAAGTTTCCAAGGTGTAGCACAAACCAGTACAACCCATTGATGATGGGGTTTCTAAACTGGTTCGTGACTTGGGCTATTTGAACCGTGTCCTCATGGAGGGGTTAGGTTGCTTGGTTGTTAGAAATTACTATAGCAGAGAGGAAAAAATACTCCAACAAGTTTTTAACAGCGATATGCTTTTTGATTGTTTTCCTATCTTGTAAGAATAAACCCTAAATCAAATTTTTATGGAAAGCATTTTGCCTACACTACTCAAAACATTATTATCTCAATGTGTAAAACTCTCAAAGAAGCAAAGAAAAAAGATTCGTAAAGCTTCATAGAGAGCTGTAAAAGTTGTTGTAAGAAAAATCAATAAACCTATTAGGTTCAATATTCTCATTGAGGTAAATCACAAAACGATTTACCAATTTCTATCAATCATGACCTATTTTGGACTGATAACAGTTAGCTTTGTTGGGACGCTCATCAAGTACGACGAAACGAAAGACTTCTACTACGCTACAGGAATTTTCTTTATATTATTTGCATTAGCAAATGGATATCGTTATTTCAATAGAAGATTTGTAAAGTTTGGTTTTTAAAAGTTATAGGATTTTATAATACAGAGGAGTAATTTTAAAGAAATACTTGTCGGTCAATAAACGTTTACAATAAAAGAATAAGTTTGACTTTATATACTTATGAAACTTGCTATAAAATTTGTTCTCCATTTAATTTTTGTTCTTGTACTAACAATAGGTACTCAAATAGGAGGATTAGTATATCTAGTAAGTATCTTCGTAAGAAATTTTGTTTTGAAAAAAAATCTCTTAAAGCTTAATAAGAGATTTTTATTTATCATTATTTATATTCTGACTTACTTGTTTTTCTCATTTATCATAGTTCCTCCAGTTGCTAAAAGTCTTGGAAGAACTCCATTACCTGTTTTCTCGAATGAGAATATAAAACCACTAAATATAATGACCTGTGTTTTAAACAGACATTATGTAACTCCAAAATTGAAAGAAAGTATCATTAATTCCGCTGAAGAGTTTAATGGATTACATCCAAACTCTGTTGTAAGTTATTTAGATGCAAACTTTCCATTCTTTGATGGTTTTCCTCTTGCCCCTCACTTAAGTCATAATGATGGTAAAAAATTAGATTTAGCGTTCTTTTACAAAGACCAAAATAAAAAAGAGTTGAATAATTCTGCTCCGTCACTCATAGGCTATGGAGTTTTTGAAGAACCTAAAGCAGAAGAGTACAATATGCCTAAAAACTGTGAGGAAAAAGGATTTTGGCAATATGGAATCATTGAGAGATTTGTTCCTCAATGGAATAAGGATAAGATGATTTTTGATTTACAAAGAACAAAAGATTTAATTCACATTTTGTCTAAAAATAAATCGATATCAAAAATCTTTATAGAGCCTCATTTGAAAACTAGAATGAAGTTAAATAATGAAAAGATAAGGTTTCATGGTTGCCGTGCCGTTAGACACGACGACCATATCCACCTTCAAATAAATTAGACTATTTCGATTCTTCTAAAAAACAATCTTTTCCAGTAAAATAAATTCTATTGTTTATTCTATCTAAGTAGCTTAATTCATGTTCTTTCAAGTTTGAACATTTAGTTTTGTACTTAGCTTTCTTAATTCCTCGAGAATCAATAGTTGTTACTAAAAAAAGACCTCCTTCTTCAGATTGAATATTTATCTCGACATCAAAACCTGATACTTTCTCATTTTTTTTATTCAATCTTGTTGTAGGTATTCTCTTAAAATTCAACCCCTTAAAATCTCTGCTTAAATCTTTATTCTCCATTACACTAAATAGAATTAACGTGTCATTGGATTTAATTAACTTTAAGGTGTTGTCTCCAGGATATCTTAAGATTTTATAGCTAGAGATTTCTTTAATATTTTCCTGATTCAAATCTCTATCTTGTTCATAAAATCTTCTTTCAATATATCCATCCTTGTCCCAAAAATCAAAACCATATACGTGATCATATTTTTGGTTTTTAGTACTTAATGGTTCCGATGCTTTAACCCAAATCCAAACAGGAGAGTCTTCAAATCCTAGATTAAATTTTGTAGCATCATTTGGAATCTTAATAGTATCGTTTGTCATTTTATTTAACTTTTTTGATTCCTTTTTCTGTCCATTACAACTGATCATTGAAAAAAGAGCTATTAAAACAAAAAACTTCTTCATACTCTTTAGTCTTTAATTGTTTTGATTCCTTTTTTATTAACTCTATTAACATCTTCAACATTGGCTTTACCTGTTAACACATACCAGCTCCAATCAAATCCTCCAGCTCCAGCAACACCTCGTACAAATTTAGCACAATAGGTAGCGTTTTTAGTATTAGTAGATGTATGATAGCCTCCAAAGTTATGATAGCCTTTTGTTTCCATTTCTTCTGCGTACTTAAGCATGGCTTTATAATCCAGCCCTTCTGCAAGAGATGCCATGATGGTTCCATATCCTTTAAATACTGAAGATTTATGTAAAGCAGTTACGATAGCGTCCATATTTTGTTCATCAGTTTTATTAAAATCCCAATTAGGAATGGAAAGTCCTCTATAATTTGCACTTGACCTTACAGCTCCCTCATCTTTTCCTCTTGATCCTGAAACATCTGGTCTATTGTATCTACCAAAATCAAAATATCTAGTCAGACCTGTTTCCCCATCTATTAAAACAATCCCAGCATGACCTGCACCGTTCATTTTACCGTCACCGTCACCAAACCATTGTTCTAATTTTTGAGCTGCCTTTTGATTAGATGGGATATCAGGGTTTTGGTCAGGAAATGCAATTATAATTGCTTTTCCATTTTTTATATCCTCATCAGATGCTCGAGCAGTTTGTTCAAAACTACCATTACCCGTATTGGTATATTGAGTGAATCCACTACCGCTCTTATTAAACATTTCCATTAACCATTCGGGAGCTTCTGCATCTGCTCCAGATGGATCTCTCCAATAAACTGGATTATTGTCATAAGCAACATAAGGAGACATCGAATAATGAGTCATTGGGTCAATACCTGTAAATCTAGCAATTGCAGGATCGTATTGTCTGAATGGCATTTCCATTAAATTCAAGTCAAGACTTTCATTTAATTCTACTCCTTGATATCCAAATTTCTGTGCCACTGAATTTCCGTTCGAAGAAATTACGTTATTATACCCTTTATGCTTTAAGCCAAAAGGATAGTAATTGCTTTCCTCAATAATTTCTGTAGCCGCGTCAATAGTTCCATCATTGTTGGTATCTGCGTAGGAGAGTCGAACATTCCCTAAATGATCTTTGTACTGGTACACGTAAGAAAACGAGCCTGCGTCTGCTTTTACATACCCCTCAGGATGATTAAAGAATTGGAGATTTGAAGTTCCTGAACCTATTTTTTCATACACATAATTCCCTGCATACTCAGTAAATGTTCCATTATTATAATTTGTAACCTTTTTTTCCAGTTTCACCCCAGTAGCATCATAAACATATTCAATTTGCTGTCCTCCAGAAAAATATACTAGTGTAGGTAAATTTAGGTGATTGTAAGTAATACTAGCAATTCCTTTGTTTTGGTCTATCTTCATGTTTCCATT
>JANQMD010000020.1 GCA_028280265.1 Flavobacteriaceae bacterium | reverse complement strand
AGATTGTAAAACAACGAGTGAACGAAGCAGAAGTAGGGAAGCGAAGGTTTTTAAAGACTTTTAAAAACAAGCATAGCAAGGGCGGAGTGAACACCATATAACCGCCCGTTAGTAATTTAACGGTTCTTTTCTAGCATATCGCACACGAATAATATAAACCATATCTTCTTCAATTAGGTACGATATCCTATAGGTATGCTTTTCATAAAAACGAATATTCCCTGGATTGTTTTTTCTAAGAGGGTCTAACTTATAAATCTCTGGATTTGTTGCTAGTATGCTAACTGAGTCAGATACTTCGCTTATAACTCTTACAGTTGTTTCTAAAGACTGAGACTCTTCTAATAAATCTAAAAATGCTCGGTGTAGTTCTGCATTTGCTCGATTTGTCCAGACTATTGTTTTCCCCATTGTTTAATATGCTCTTTTACTTCTTCATGAGTATAAAACTCTCCTCTTTCAATCTCAGCTATCGATTCATCAATTTCTTTGTTGTACTGTTCAATACTGATGCGTTCTGATGACACTTTTTTTCTGTATTTCAATATATTTTTTATTGCCTCCAATAACGTTGGGTCTTTTACATTATCCAGCTCCTCGTGTATCCATTTTAAATCTGCTTGTAAATCCATTGCATTTATTTTAGGTAAAGTAAAATTACAATTTCTATTCCATTATTGCATAGGATGATAATTTGTAATTGCTTTTTGTAGATTCTCCAAGTTGTCTTGTCGGTAAAACTCAGTACTTAAAATACGTTTGTGTCCTGCCATGTACTGTACTTTTCTAATATCGTAATGCTTCAGCCAATGACTAATCACACTAGCTCTGATCCCATACCCATTGGTTACTTTGTGATTGATCTGTTTTAACTTCTTCACAATAATGGTCGTTACACCTGTCATTTTTGATACGGGAAAAAGTTTGTGATGGTGATTCTTTGTCCTTGTGGTAAGTATCGGATGAAGTTCTCTCTGGTAGTGATCAAGTTCCATGATTTGCCAGGGTTTTAATTCCAGAGTTCTTGCATTGCTTCTTCGAGTTCTTGGGATATAGATTTTTCCCTTTGAGAGTTGTAAATGTTCTAGTTCTAATTTTTGCACACACGTTGTATTTAACCCTTGATACACAAGCAATCCTGTAATGATCTTATTTCTAATCTGAGTAGCTTTTATGTAATCGTCTTGCCCTGTTCCCGTTTCATAACTATAGTACAGATCTTCTAATTCATCTTCGCTAAGGGCTCCTAAAGGCAGCTTTCTCCTGTCTAATTGTATGCGTAATTCTTTGGCAGGGTTTTCCGTGCAAATACACTCTTCTACCAAATAATCGTAATAGGTTCTTATGGCTTGCAGTTGACTATCGATCGAGTTGGACTTATGATCTTTCTTTAGTTCTTTTACATAGCCCAACAGATCATTGTAGGTGATAGCTTCCACCAAGATTCCTTGTCTTTGACTCCATTTGATAAAACGATTCACAACCAATATCCTTCTTTGTACGGTGGTTCCTGCATATCGATGCTGCTCTAAATATTCTTTATAGCTTATCATCTTGTCTTTTAATAATTTGAGTGTATAATTGAGTAGATTCTAAAGAGCCGTGTCCTAAAAACTGCCCAATGTCTTCAATATGCATACCGCCTTGTAATAAATGTGTGGCGATAGAATGACGCAGCAGATGTGGGGTGAGTCTCTTGTTTTTTAAACTTGTACTATCACAGAACTTTTGGATGATTTTTAATCTTGTTCCCATGGTTCCTCCTATTAATCGTTTCCCAGTACGTCCAATAAGCAAGGCTTCATTCTCTGTAGATTTACAGAACTGTGGACGAGCTTCAAAGACATAGTCTTCCAAGATTTGTAAATTATAACTGTTAACAGGCACTACCCGCTCTTTCTTGCCTTTGCCTTTTCTTACATGTACCAGTTCTCTTGCATAATCAATGTCTTTTACATCTAAATTCGATGCCTCCGCCCGCCTGAGTCCAAGGCTGTATAACAATACCAACATGGCTTTATCACGGTATCTAAGATGCTCCTGGGCATAATCATACTCGGTAACTCTAAAGAGTTCTTTGACTTCTAAGGGAGTGAGGATTTCAGGCAATGTATGATCTAACTTTTCCAGTTTTAAGTGCAACGGGATTGGCTTTGATCGATGTACTTTTTGGTACTCTCTAAATTTATGTAGTGTGTACTGGTGTGCATTCAAATAGCGTTTGCTAAGTCCACCGCCTTTGGTATGATTCTCTCTGGTTTGTAGGTGCAGGTAGTACCTGTTTACAAGTTCTTTATCAACTAAATTTATACGAGTAATTCCTTGACATTCTAAATAGTAAAAAAACTCCTGTAGATGGATCGGTAAACTATAAACAGTACTCTCTGCATAGCCTAAGATGTCTAGCCATTCTTTAAATTTGGTCACTAGGATTTTATAGCTCTCATTGTGTAACGCTAATTTTTTCATGCGGTATGTATTTTTTGATATTCGGTGGCGAAGTAGATAAAAACAGATGTAACTAACTCGCTTTCTTATTTTTAACTTCGCCATTTTGAGAGTGGCGAACTTGTGGCGATGTGGCGGACTGCAGTGCAGTCATACAGGCATTTAATGATTCGTCTATTTGACCCCTAAGTGGAGATTCCAACGAAATTGACCCATGTAATCCTACGAAAGTGATCCACTAATTCCAGTGGAAACTGACCCACCCATTCCTGTGCAAATTGACCCATGC
>JANQMD010000032.1 GCA_028280265.1 Flavobacteriaceae bacterium | reverse complement strand
TTCACAATACTGTCTTGGTGGGCGTTGCTTTCTTTTTCCTTCTGTTGATTTTTCCATGATCTAATGATTTATGGTCAACTTTTTTCAGGACTAGACATTAAAACAAAAACCCATCGAAAGATTTCAGCGGGAAAAATTACTATAAAAAGAAAATAGTACTATGTGTTATACCGTGAGAATGTAACCAAAGAAAGCATCAAGGAAACAAAAAGTTATTTATTTAAGTGATTTTTCATTTCTTTTTACGAGTTTTTGAATGAAAAAATTCACGTATTTTTGCAATTCGTTTTAGCACTTAGAAAATGAGTACACATAAAATAACGATAGAAAATACTTCTAACGACACCATTCTTAAATTTGTTAGCAATCAAATATTGATCAATGGTGGTAGTTATGAGTTTCACAATATTGATGAAGCAAAAGATTCTCAGTTAGCTCAGCAATTGTTTTATTTACCTTTTGTAAAGAAGGTATACATTACAGCAAACTTCATTGCAATTCAACGTTATGATATTGTACAATGGATAGACGTACAAGAAGAAGTTAAAGAGCAAATTGAAGCTTATCTACAGGATGGAAATCCTGCTGTAAAAGAATCCAATACATCAGAGAAAAAAGAAGCTGTTGAAGTATATGCCGAGGTGACTCCTAATCCTTCAGTAATGAAGTTTGGAACCAACAAAGCGCTTACTGCTACAAATGTTGAATATAAAAATATTGACGAAGCGAGTAAGTCGTCCCCTATGGCACAAGCTCTATTTAACTTCCCTTTTGTGAAAGAAATTTTCATTTCACAAAACTATGTTTCCGTTACAAAATATGATGTCGTGGAATGGAATGATGTCTATTCTGAGATTAGAACTTTTATTAGAACCTATCTACAGGAAAACAAAACCATCATTCAAGAACTCCCTCAAAAACAAAAAGTAGAAAGTAAAAAATCCAAAGAAAAAACTCTTCAAAATCTCGAAGGGACTCCAGCAAAAATTGTCGATATTTTGGATGAATACATTCGTCCAGCGGTAGCATCCGATGGTGGAAATATTGCTTTTCAATCATACAATGAAGACAGCAAAGTAGTAAGTGTTATTTTGCAAGGTGCTTGTAGTGGATGCCCTTCTTCTACCGCCACTTTGAAGAACGGAATCGAAACCATGCTGAAAGAAATGTTACCAGGACAGGTAAATGAAGTTGTAGCAATTAACGGATAATGTCGAAGAATATCAAGCCATACAAAGATTCCAAAGCAGGAAAAAAGGAACAAGTTGCTGAAATGTTTGACAACATTTCTAAAAATTATGACGGCTTGAATAGAGTTATTTCATTAGGAATTGATGTAAGCTGGCGTAAAAAAGTAGTGAAGATTGTCTCAAAAAATCAGCCTAAGCAAATTTTAGATATTGCTACTGGAACAGGAGATTTGGCTATTATGATGTCTCAATTGAATCCCGATAGAGTTGTTGGGTTAGACATTTCCGAAGGAATGTTGGAAGTTGGAAAACAGAAAGTTTCTAGAGCCAATCTAAGTGACACGATAGATATGGTCGTAGGCGACTCTGAAAACATGCCTTTTAATGACAATACTTTCGATGCGATTACGGTTTCTTTTGGTGTACGAAACTTCGCCAATCTAGACAAAGGGCTCAAAGAAATTCTACGTGTGTTAAAACCTGGGGGAACATTTGTAATCTTAGAAACTTCTAACCCCACTAAGTTTCCATTTAAACAAGGATATAAATTTTACACTTCATACGTCCTGCCAGCTATTGGAAAATTGTTTTCAAAAGACAAGGTAGCTTATTCCTATTTGTGTGAATCTGCAAATTCTTTTCCTTTTGGAGAGAAACTTGACAATATTTTGAAGAAAAATGGGTTTATCAATACAGAATACAAACCTGTTACCTTAGGCGTAGCGACTATATACTCCGCCACAAAATAACATGAAGAAGGCAATTATTTTCATATTTATACTGTTTACAGTCCATTCCTCTTACTCACAATTTATAAAAAAGATAAGAAGAAATGTAGACAATTTACCCACTTTCGATGAACGAAAAATTCACTTTGGTTTTTACCTAGGGTTGAATAACAATGATTTTAAAATCAATTACAGACAGAGTAATTTTCCCAATGCAAGTGTAACCGTGCAAACCACTCCAGGGTTTAATGTGGGTTTGATTGCCGATTTAAGATTGCATAAAAATGTGAATCTACGTTTTGAACCCGGCTTGATGAGTAATTCGAAGAAGCTCATTTTTAACCATCTACAAACTGCCAGAGATAGTGTTCGTGATATTACCAGTACTTATTTACATCTACCTTTCATTTTAAAATTCAGTACAGATCGTTGGAACAATGTAAGACCCTATGTCTTAGCAGGTGTTTCTTATGATCACAACTTCTCGAGCAACGAAAGGAACTCTGACGATAATTTTAGTGGAGAGTTCCGAATGAAAACCGCAAACTTCATGTACGAAGTGGGTATTGGAATTGATATCTATCTCAATTTCTTTAAGTTTTCTCCTTCTATTCGTGGGGTCTTTGCTATGAATCGGGAAATTCTAGACGACAACAATCCAAATAGCCCTTGGACAGCTCCTATCAATGTGTTTTCAACCAGGGGAGTCTTTCTCAGCTTTGCTTTTGAGTAATTGCTACCTCCGAAACTCACTCAACAAAATAGCCGTAGCGGTGGCTACATTTAGGCTTTCTGTTTGCTGCAAATTTCCAAATCTGGGAATGGAAATAATATGATTCGCTAGTGTTTTTATACTTTCAGAAATACCATTAGCTTCATTCCCCATCACCAAAATTCCCTCTTTAGGTAAATCTATTTTGTATACTTCTTCCCCATCCATATCTGCAATAAAAATGGGCAATGTAGTTTTTTTCAAAAAGACATCTAATTCCAGATAGTTGGGTTGCACCCGTGTTAAAGAACCCATACTGGCTTGTACTACCTTTGCATTGTAACAATCAACCGTATCTTTGGAGCAAACCAAAGTTTCTATTCCAAACCAATCACACAAACGAATAATAGTACCTAAGTTTCCGGGATCGTTAATCGAATCCAATGCCAAAACCAATCCTTTTGATTGTACTCCACTGGATTCTGGAATTTGGAAGACAGCCAATACTTTGTTAGGTGTTACGAGATGACTCGCTTTTTTTAGTTCTGATTCACTAATAATCGTTGCATTCTTGAAAAGATCAGCTTCTGTAGAAAAAAGTTGAAAAAGCTCAAAAGAGGAATTCAAAAATTCTCTCACTACTTTTTCACCCTCTACCACAAACATTTTGTGTTTCTGTCGATACTTTTTTTGGCGTAAACTTGTTATAAGTTTCAGATGATTCTTAGATAAACTCATTTTATCTCGGTATACTGTCCAAAAATAGTATTTTTGATCTTGTATTGTGAATCATTTCATAAAACAAACATTCATAAATTTTAAAATTAGGTTCTCTTTGTGAATTGTTAAAATTTAAATGTGTGAAAAAACTTAGCACTCTTCTCTTACTAGCACTCTTTTTTTCTGCTTGTAACTCTGTAAAAAGAGTGAAAGAGAACGAACATTTGCTTACAAAAAATACTGTGATTGAAGACGGGCAAAAAATTAATAACCCCGAAGTAAATGAACTTATCGTTCAAAAGCCTAATGGCAAAACTTTAGGGTTTCCACTCTCTTTGTATTTCTATAATCTTGGAAATTCGGAAAAGCCTCAAAAAGCTTCTGAATGGGGCAAAAAAAAACCAAAAACATACAACTTCATCAAAAGCATTTTCTCAGAAAAGCAAAGTATTGGTTTTGCCAACTCCATGATAGGACTGAACAACTGGTTTTTAAGAAACGGACAAGCTCCAGTGATTATTGATGAACAAAAAGTGCAAAAAAGTGTTTTAGAGCTGAATTCTTACTACAAAACCCAAGGATATTTTAAAGCCCAAGTAGCATACGAGAGAGATACCGTTGGAAAGAAGAAAGGCTCTATTCGCTACTTAATTACCAAAGGTCAACCTTTGTATTTAGACACCATTTCTTACAATATTGAGTCTCCTATTTTAGACTCCATATACAAAAGGTCACTCAGTGATTCTTATTTAAAATCTGGAGAACAATACAAGGATGCAAACTTCAGGAGTGAAGCAAAGCGATTGACTCGACTTTTTAGAAACTCAGGAATTTATCATTTCAACGAAAACTTAATTGGTTTTTATGAAATAGATCCAGAGAGAATTGATTACAAAACCAATGTAGACCTTCGTATTTCAGATCGTTTTCTTTATGAAAAGGGGCAGATAAAACAGGTCCCTCTAAAAATTCAAAAATTAAGGAATGTAAATATCTATACTGATTATTCTTTCGAAAAGAAGGATCAAAAAGAATCGGAAATAACCACATACAAAGGGCTGAACTTTAAATCATTTGAAAAATTAAGATACAATCCAAAGTTACTTTCACAATCTATATTTATAAGACCCAATGATGTTTACACGGATACTTTAAGAAACTTAACACGATTCCATCTTAAATCACTAAAGAATTTTAAAACCATAAACATCCGATACGATACTATTTCAGGGTCAGATGATGAGTTAGATGTCAACATTTTCCTTACACCTATTGAACGATATACACTGGGATTAGAAACTGAGTTAACACATTCTAATATCAGAGACCTGGGAGTTTCAGGAAAGTTTTCTATCATAAACCGAAATACCTTTAAAGGAGCAGAGATTTTCAAACTCTCTTTTTTGGGTTCATTTTTTAATGCATCTCAAGATGCTAACCAATCTGGAAATTTCTTCAATTCTTGGGAAATTGGTGCAGATTTGTCTTTAGAAGTACCACGATTTTTAGCTCCATTTGGGCTGGGAAAAGTTGTTCCTAAAAGCATGTCGCCTGTAACTACATTTACATTAGGAACGAGTATTCAAAAGAACATTGGTTTGGACAGACAAACCATTACAGGACTGATTGATTACAAATGGCAATACGATCCTAAAAAAACCGTTCAGTTAGAAATTTTTAATACTCAGTATGTTCGAAATCTGAGAATTGGCACTTATTTTCAAATCTTTAATTCAGAGTATTTAAAACTTCAAAATATTGTTCAGGCTTATAATACAGCGACCAGCTCTAATATTACTATTACTAATTCAGGAGCTTCACCCGTAGAGGCTATGAATACAATTTTTAACAATACTGCTTTTCAAACATCAAATCCCACTGAATTTAGAGACAATCTCAATATTTTAGATCGGTATAACATCATCACTTCCGATTTCTTAATTCCAACCATTGCGTATTCTTTTACCTATAACAATCAAACAAATTATACCGATAACAATTTCTCTTTCTTCAAGGTGAGAGTTGCTAATTCTGGAAATGTAGCTGGATTTGTCTCTAAAAAAAGAAATGCAAACAATAGGAAAACACTATTCAACATTCCACTTGCTCAATATTTTAAAGTAGACTTGGAGTACAAAAAATTCTGGGAAATTGACGGAAGATCTGTATTTGGGTTCCGAAGCTTTTTAGGGGCTATTCTTCCGTATGACAATTCCGATATTCCTTTTACCAAAAGTTATTTTGCTGGGGGGTCGAACGATATTAGAGCATGGCAAACCTATGATTTAGGTCCGGGAAGAAGAAACTCAGGTCTGGAATACAATATTGGCAGCTTAAAGTTTTTAACCAGTGCTGAATACCGTTTTGATGTTTTTGGAAGTTTGAAAGGAGCCTTGTTTGTCGATGCAGGAAACATCTGGGACATTACCAACTCGATTTTTGCTGACGAAGAAGCTAAATTTGACGGGCTTCGATCATTAAAAGACATTGCAGTAGGTTCTGGCTTTGGGTTACGATATGATTTTAGTTTTCTTGTATTTAGATTAGACGTCGGATTTAAAATGCACGAGCCTTATTTAACAGGAAATCGCTGGCTCAGAAACTACAACTTTTCAAATGCTGTTTACAACATAGGAATCAACTATCCCTTCTAATATTTGACTTGCCCGTTCATATTTAAAAATTGGATTGAAGACTATTTAGAATCAAGAGAAAAGAATCAAGATGTTCTTTTTTCTACGTTTTCTATAAAGGCTTTAGTAATAATAAATTTTTTCGATAAAAATTGACTTTCATCTTTGAACTTTCAAACCTTCATCTTCACAACATCGTTTTCGTACTTTCTTTTCTTTTACCTCTGTTCTTTTCGAATTTTGACTATTTTTGAATTCTAAATACAACTACATAAATACATTACAATGAGTCACAATATTAAGCCAGGAGTTGCAACAGGCTATGAAGTTCAAGAAATTTTTAAGTTAGCGAAAGAAAAAGGGTTTGCATTACCTGCTGTAAATGTTGTAGGCTCTAATTCTATCAATGGTGTTTTAGAGACTGCTAGAGATTTAAACGCTCCCGTTATCATTCAATTTTCAAACGGTGGAGCACAGTTCAATGCTGGGAAAGGTCTTTCCAATGAAGGGCAACAATCAGCTATCGCTGGAGCTGTTGCTGGAGCAAAGCATGTACATTTATTAGCAGAAGCGTACGGAGTGCCTGTTATTTTACACACTGACCACTGTGCCAAAAAATTATTGCCTTGGATAGATGGGTTGTTAGATGCCAGTGAAGAGCATTTTAAGCAAACTGGAAAGCCTTTGTATAGCTCACATATGATTGATTTATCTGAAGAGCCTATTGAAGAAAATATTGAGATTTGTAAAGAATATTTAGCTCGTATGTCAAAAATGGGCATGACTTTAGAAATTGAGCTAGGAATTACAGGAGGAGAAGAAGATGGTGTAGACAACTCCGATGTAGACGCTTCTAAACTATATACACAACCTGAAGAAGTAGCATATGCTTACGAAGAACTTTTGAAAGTAAGCGATCAATTTACTGTCGCTGCTGCCTTTGGAAATGTTCACGGAGTGTACAAACCAGGAAATGTGAAATTGACACCAAAAATTTTAAAAAATTCTCAAGAGTATATTTCTGAAAAATACGGTGTCTCGCACAATACAATCGATTTTGTTTTCCATGGAGGTTCTGGATCTACACTAGAGGAAATCAGAGAGGCAATTGGTTATGGGGTGATTAAAATGAACATTGATACCGATTTACAATTTGCATTTACAGAAGGAATTCGCGATTACATGACTGGAAAAATCGACTATTTAAAAACACAAATAGGAAATCCTGATGGCGCCGATCAACCAAACAAAAAGTACTACGATCCAAGAAAGTGGTTACGCGAGGGCGAGGTTACTTTCAAAGAAAGGCTAAAAAAGGCCTTTGAAGACTTAAACAATGTAAACACACTTTAAAGTCGATTAAAATCATAAATATATCAAGTCTGGTAGAGGAGTTTGTTTCTATTCTTTACCAGACTTTTTATTTTCATTTCTTACTTATACAAATTAATCCCTAAATTTGCCCACTAAACCTTTTATAAGGAATTATTAAAAACAGACAACTCAAAAACTAACACATGGCTTGGTTTAAACGAAAAGATAAAGGAATTCAAACTCCAACAGAAGCTAAGAAAGACACACCAAAAGGTCTTTGGTACAAGACTCCAAGTGGAAAAATCATTGACACAGAAGAACTAAAACAAAACTTATATGTAAGTCCAGAAGATGGCTATCATGTAAGAATTGGAAGTAAAGAATACTTCGAAATCTTCTTTGATGATAACAAATTTGAAGAGCTAGACGCTAAAATGTCATCAAAAGATCCTTTAAAATTTGAGGACAATAAAAAATATCCAGATCGCTTAAAGGATGCTCAGGAGAAAACCAAATTAAAAGATGCAGTAAGAACTGCTGTTGGAAAATCTCAAGGAAAAGATTTGGTCATTGCTGCTATGGATTTTAAATTTATTGGAGGTTCTATGGGAAGTGTTGTTGGTGAAAAAATTGCAAGAGCAATTGATTATGCGATCAAAAACAAAATTCCTTTTTTAATGATTTCAAAATCTGGAGGAGCAAGAATGATGGAAGCTTCTCTTTCTTTAATGCAGTTGGCAAAGACTTCTGCAAAACTAGCTCAGTTAGCAGATGCAAAAATTCCATACATCTCACTTTGTACAGATCCTACTACAGGAGGAACAACCGCTTCTTTTGCAATGTTAGGAGACATCAATATTGCAGAACCTGGAGCGTTGATTGGGTTTGCAGGACCTAGAGTTGTAAAAGATACTACAGGAAAAGATTTACCGGAAGGATTCCAACGCTCAGAATTTTTACTAGAGCACGGGTTCTTAGATGCTATTTTCGAAAGAAAGCACCTAAAAGAAAAAGTAAACTTATACATTGACTTGATCCAAAATCAACCTGTAAGAGCATAAAAAAAGCGACGCTGTTAGCGTCGCTTTTTACATTTAAAAACTATCAACCAAAACTCACTAATGAATCTCTTACTTGTTAGACCCAAGAAATTTTAAAAAGTTTGGTTCGGTCTAAAAAAATTTGATTTCTTCATCAATTTTTCATTCAAAAAATAGTTGTACATTTGCAACTTCAATGAAAAACTCATTGAGTACATAAAAATCATTTAAATAATATTGGCATGTATTTAACTAAAGAAGTAAAAGAAAACATCTTCGAAAAACACGGTAAAGGAAAAAACGATACCGGTTCAGCAGAAGGGCAAATTGCATTGTTCACGCACAGAATTAATCACTTAACAGAACACTTAAAAAGAAATCGTAAAGATTTTAACACTGAGCGTTCCTTAGTAAAGATGGTAGGAAAGCGTAGAAGTCTTTTAGACTACTTAAAGAAAAAAGATATCACAAGATATCGTGCAATTATCAAAGAATTAGGAATTAGAAAATAATACCTATCAAAAGAGGCGGCGTCATGCTGCCTCTTTTTATTTTAAAACAACTGTTTTATTACTTTTTTTAGGTTACTGAACTTTTAAGTTAAAGTAACTTCCATTGGAACACAACACACAACAACACACACATTAGTAAATTAATTTTAGAACGAATTATTAACCTATGATTCCAAAAGTATTTAACCAAGTCATTGAACTTGGAGATGGGAGAACCATCACATTAGAAACAGGAAAATTGGCAAAACAAGCTGATGGATCTGTTGTTGTAAGAATGGGAGACACGATGTTGCTAGCTACAGTAGTATCTGCAAGAAGTGCTAACCCAGGGATAGATTTTTTACCCTTAACAGTAGACTATAGAGAAAAGTTTGCAGCTGCTGGTCGTTATCCGGGTGGATTTATGAAGCGAGAAGCAAGACCTAGTAACGACGAGATTTTAACCATGCGTTTGGTAGATCGTGTCTTACGTCCACTATTCCCAAAAGATTATCATGCCGAAACTCAGGTAATGATTCAATTGATGTCTCATGATGAGAATGTAATGCCCGATGCATTGGCTGGTTTGGCTGCATCTACAGCTATTCAATTATCAGACATCCCTTTTGAAACTCCTATTTCTGAGGTAAGAGTTGCAAGAGTAAATGGGGAATTTATTATCAACCCAAGTTATACTCAATTAGCAGAAGCTGACATTGATATGATGATTGGAGCTTCCGCAGACTCAGTTGCCATGGTAGAGGGTGAAATGGATGAAGTTTCTGAAGAAGAAATGGCAGAAGCGATCCGTGTAGCACATGAAGCGATCAAAGTACAGTGCGAAGCCCAAGTAAAATTAGTAGAGGCTGTTGGCAAAAAAGAAACGCGCGAGTATGAAGGAGAAGAGGAAAATGAAGAACTTGCAAAGAAGATTCACGATTTCTCTTACCAAAGATGTTATGATATTGCGAAACAAGGAACTTCAAAACAAGAAAGAGGGCAAGCTTTTTCTGAGGTAAAAGAAGAGTTGGTTGCTACCTTCTCTGAAGAAGAAGTTGAGGAATACGGTGATTTAATCGGGAAGTATTTTGGGAAAGCCCACAAAACTGCTGTAAGAGATTTAACCCTCAATGAAGGTTTACGTTTAGATGGTAGAAAAACTACCGATATCAGACCTATCTGGTGTGAAGTTGACTATTTGCCAAAGACTCATGGTTCTTCCATCTTTACAAGAGGGGAAACTCAAGCCTTAGCCACAGTTACCTTAGGAACCTCTAGAGATGCTAATATGATTGATTCTCCAACAGTACAAGGAGAAGAGCGTTTCTATTTACATTATAACTTCCCTCCTTTCTCAACAGGTGAAGCAAGACCTCTTAGAGGAACTTCACGTCGTGAGATTGGACATGGAAACCTAGCTCAAAGAGCATTAAAAGGAATGATTCCAGAAGATTTTCCATACACCGTACGAGTTGTATCGGAAGTCTTAGAATCGAATGGATCTTCTTCTATGGCAACCGTTTGTTCAGGAACAATGGCGCTAATGGATGCAGGGGTTTCTATGAAAAAACCTGTTTCAGGAATTGCCATGGGATTGATTTCTGATGGAGATCGTTATGCTGTTTTATCTGATATTTTAGGTGATGAAGATCACTTAGGGGATATGGATTTTAAAGTAACTGGAACTGCAGATGGAATTACAGCTTGTCAGATGGATATTAAGATCAAAGGATTGTCTTACGAAATCTTAGTACAAGCATTGCAACAAGCGAGAGACGGTCGTTTGCATATTTTAGAGAAATTGACAGATACCATTGCTCAACCAAATGCCGATGTAAAACCACATGCTCCAAAAATGTTAACCAGAAGAATCCCGAACGATTTGATTGGTGCATTTATCGGTCCTGGTGGAAAACACATTCAAGAACTTCAAAAGGATACAGAGACCACTATTGTTATCAATGAAGACCCTGTAACTGAAGAAGGAATCGTTGAAATCTTAGGAACAAACCAAGAGGGAATTGACGCGGTATTAGCGAAAATTGATGCAATGATGTTCAAACCTGAAAAAGGTTCTGTTTACGAGGTAAAAGTGATTAAAATGTTAGAATTTGGTGCTGTAGTTGAATATACTCAAGCTCCAGGTAATGAAGTATTGTTACACGTAAGTGAATTGGCATGGGAGCGCACAAATAATGTTTCTGATGTTGTAAATCTAGGAGATGTATTAGATGTAAAGTATTTCGGTATCGATCCTAGAACAAGAAAAGAAAAGGTTTCTAGAAAAGCTTTACTACCAAAACCTGAAGGTTACGTTTCTAAACCAAGAAATAATGACAACAGAGGAAAAGGTAGAGATAACAGACACAGAAACAACGGTCAAGATAGAAAGCCTAGACCTGAGAAAAAAGAAGAATAGACATCTTCTTTTCTTTATAACTTTTAAAGCGTCAAATTAAATTTGACGCTTTTTTTATTTTTCTTTGTAGCCTCACATGAAAATCCAAAGAACTACATATCTATCTTTAGGCTCTAACAAGGGTAAAAAGCGCGATAATTTGCAGCAAGCTGTTCATCGAATTGCAGATGACGTGGGAGCCGTCAAAAAAATTAGTTCTATCTACAAAACTGCCTCTTGGGGTTATGAGGGTGAAGATTTTTTTAATATTTGTATACAAGTCTCCACCTATTTACAGCCAGAGGTGTTGATGAATAAACTACTGACTATTGAAGAAAGCTTAGGGAGAGTACGGAATGATTCTAAATCGTATTCTGATAGGATTATTGATATTGATATTCTTCTTTTTGATGATGAAATTGTTTTTTCACAAACGTTGAAAATTCCCCATGAGAAAATGCTAGAGCGGAAGTTTGTTTTGGCTCCGCTTGCAGAAATTGCAAAAAACATTCTTCATCCTGTAGAGAAAAAACAAATTCATATTTGTTTGAAAAACTGTGATGATACTGGTCATATTGAAGTCATTCAAGAAACACTTAATCGCCCTATTCCCTTATCTGAGAAATACAATTACATTGCTATTGAAGGAAATATTGGTGCAGGAAAAACCTCTTTGGCTAACATGATTAGTGATGAGTACAATGCTAAAGTTGTTTTGGAAAGATTTGCAGACAATCCTTTTCTACCAAAGTTTTATAAAGAGCAAGAGCGTTATGCTTTCCCACTTGAAATGAGTTTTCTTGCCGACAGATATCAACAGTTAAGCGATGATTTAGCGCAGTTCGACTTATTTAAAAATTTCATTGTGTCCGATTATTATATATTTAAGTCACTCATTTTTGCACAAGTAACATTGCAAAAAGATGAATATGCACTGTATAGAAAAATGTTTGACATTATGTATAAAGAGATAACCAAGCCAGATTTATATATTTATTTATATCAAAATACAGAGAGGCTTTTAGAAAACATCAAAAAAAGAGGTAGGGATTTTGAACAAAACATTGAAGCTTCATATCTCCAAAAAATTCATGATGGATACTCAAATTTTATAAAGACTAAACAAAAGCTTAATACCTTGATTATTGATGTATCGGAACTCGATTTTGTAAAAAACATATCTGACTATAAAAGCATTATAAATAAAGTTAATTTATTTTAACTTTTTTTTATACTTTTATCACTTACGCATCCCCCTCTAAAACTATAACAGAAACCAACACAATAACATGAGGAAAATTTTATCCTTGTCTTTTTTTGTTTTTATGTCACTGAACTTATCGGGTCAATTCACCACCGATCAATTTACATATAAAAACAGTATTAACTTTAAAAATAGTAATTCATGGGCAGTTGGTGGTGGTTTTACCAATTTCATCATGCACGGAGATCTTCGCTCTATTGGCACTGGTACTCAAGGTAATTTTTGGAATTTTGGAGGATATGCATATATAGACAAAATGTTCAATCCTCTTCTAGGATTAGAATTCAAGGTTAATTACAATAAAATTTCTGGAGCAGCTCAATATTTTTCAAATATATACGACATCCTATATGTAGATAAAACTCTCATAAACAACGATCTTTTTTTTAAGGGTAGAGCTTACGGAGCTGAACTCAATTTAATTCTTAGTTTCTCCAACTTGTATCTACAATCAGCACAAAAATGGCATTTCTCAGGCTACTTTGGAATGGGATATCATCAATATAATTCGGCATTATTTCAAAGAAATCCAGACGGTTCAAGTACAAAATTGGTCGATTTTGGAAATAACCCTGCAAGAAACAATGTAAATGAAGCCAGTTCTATTTATTTATCTGCACAACTAGGAATTAAATACAGAATTAATAAAAGAGTCGATATAGAAATAAGACCATCATGGTACTTTAACTATGAAGATCATTTAGATGCAACAATTTCTAATAAACAAGACTGGGAAACTTTTTTTGTAACTCATGTTGGATTAGCGGTTAAGTTAGGAAGAGAGAAAATCTTCACTATTTGGGGAGATGATGAAAAAAAGGATTCAGTAAACATACCTGTCATACCGCAAATACAGATAAAAGATACAGATGGTGATGGAGTAATGGATCAATTAGATAGAGAACCCAATACACCTAAAGGTGTACTTGTCTATGGAAATGGAGTTTCAATCGACTCAGATAAAGATCAACTGCCAGATTATAAAGATGACTGTCCTCTAAAACCAGGGCCTATAGAAAATAAGGGATGTCCTATGCTTCAAGATTCTGACAACGATGGAATAAACGATGACAAGGACTTATGCCCTAACACACCTGGAAAAGCAGAAAATAAAGGGTGCCCTCAACCTCAAGCTCAAAAACAGCAGATGGTTATTCAAAATATTAATTTACTGTCTGCCAATGTATTCTTTAATACAGGTAAAGATGCAATTAGAGCATCTTCTTATTCAACATTGAATAGAATCGCTGAACTGATTAAACAATTACCCGTTAATATTAAATTTCTAATTGAAGGGCATACAGATAACAGGGATCGAAATAATTTTAATCAATATCTCTCTGAGAGAAGAGCTGCCAATGTAAGAAAGTATTTAGTTCGTAAAGGCGTATCATTAAAAAGATTAACTTCCAAAGGATATGGAGAAACTAGACCAAAGTTTTCCAATGAAACTGCCGAAGGAAGACAACTAAACAGAAGAGTTGAAATACATCCTTATAATGAAAACATAGAGCAAATTCCCAACAGTAACCTCGAACAAGCCAAAACACACACTGTTCAAGAAGGTGAAACGCTCTTTTCTATCGCTCAAAAATACGGTATTACTATACCTGAGTTAAAGAAAATTAACAACTTAAAAACAAACGAAATTACTGCTGGTCAAATATTACGTATAAAAAAGTAACTAACTAGATGCAGCAAACGATGTATTGATAGGAGACAGTAGCTTCTTTTAACAAGATACGTTTTTGGTTATTAAATCCCTCTAGCAAAGCCAAAAGCTAACTTTTTTCTCAGACTTATTTTTTAACCAATAGTAAGACTTCAATTGAAATTTATAAAATTGTTCGCTATTGAAAACTAGTTTTCGAAGGGTTTTGTTTTAGTTAACAAAAGTTCCTTTAAATTCTATTTTTATACTCACATTTAAGAAATGCTTTGTACTAGAGTTTCCTGAGAAATAAAATTCTAGAGTCGTTTTGTCTAAAAATTTATTCCCTAAGTTTTTTAAAATTTTCGTGTCTACAATATCAATTTTATGAGGCGCTTTATTGAAGTCACCTAGAAAAATATCATCAATATGTATTTTTCCATTATGTATAGCGCCTTGATAATTATCAAAATTACAGGTCACCCTTGTTATCTCAACTTCTTTTAAATTACTTATATACCTATTAAAAGACTCTACAGATGTTAGGTCTAATTTAGCACTTTGATGGATGGATTTATTCGAATTTTCATCCATACCATCAATGATAAGTTGGTTTTTGAGTTGATTGTCGATAAAGAATGCTACGGTGTCTTCTTGGTAAGAACAGGAAAAAAATAGGGACACGATTCCTACCACACAGATGTGTTTAAGTAATCTCATTTGGGGGAGAGTTTAGGGGTTAATAAAGAATAAATATAGCTAAAAAAACCTAACTCGAAAGAATTGGTCTGAAAAAAAAGTGTCTTATTTTTTAATTAACTCCAGCTTTTCAGCAAAGTAATCACAAAAATCCCTCATGGTTGCACTCATTTTTTCATCATTTGTTGCTCTTTCAAAAGTATTTGCCATTGACACCAAAGTTTGATGAAAAAACTGTTTCATTTCATCTACAGGCATATCTTTTGTCCAAAGATCCATTCGTAATGTATCTTTTTTATGATGATCCCAAACAGATAACATAATTGCTTTAGATGCTTCATTATTAACCCCTCCATCAACTGCAGACCAGTTAATATTTTCTGGGATTCTGTTTTCATCTAACTCTATATCAAATTCTATTTTTGAAGTATGCACTATAGCCATTATTTTCTGGGTTTGTATTTTGATTTTTTAAAAAGCTCCTCTTCGTCAATTTCTATAAGAGTTTGCAAAGATACATCATTCTTATCCATATATGATCTAACAATCTGCCACCCTAACCATTGCCCTATTCTTCCTGGAGAATCTCTATCATGCTCTAAATAAAACTTAGAAAAAGGAGTAACATCTAAAAATCTTTTATTCAATTTTGTATCTGTACTGTATAAAAGATTTTTCTCTATAAAGTATTGCCAAATAGACTCTTCATTACTAATTGCCCAAGAGAGCTTTTCTGGAGAATAGCCTATTTTAACCGCATCTTTCACCAAAGGCAAATACATATCTAGTAGATACATTTTTTTTCCTTCTGCAATCATTTTCCCTAAAAATGTTCTATTAAATGTAGATTTCACTTGCTTCTCTATCATATTAGAAGCAACATCTACCACAATTCTTTTCTCTTCGTTATTCTGTTTAATATAATCAGGATAATCACCATAAAAATCGTGTTGTTTTCCCAAATACAAGTCTAAGGATATTACAACTAAAGAATCTAGGTAGATTGTCCTGTAATCATAATCTAAATTACTCAATACTGTAATTACATTTGGCACTTTGAAATTTGGATTATAATACACAACATGCTGAAATAAGTTTTTCAGATCATCTTTGATCTTCTCGATTGATTTATATTTTTTCTGAGTCTCTGAAAATAATTCTTGCTCTTCTTTGTCATTAATCTTTGATACCCATACACTATCAGGTGTTAATTCTGGGAATAAAAGTGGATATTCTTTCTTTAAAAGTGGTAAGTCTTCAATTTTAGATTGATAAAAATCTACATCAAATCTTTTGATCTTAAAATCTACAGAAACATTATTTACATTTACTATGTACTTGGGTTTTTTAGCACATGAAAACAACAAAAAAGAAAGAACAAAAAACAAAAAATAATTTCGCATTTGCTTTGTATATTAGCTCAAGAATCTGAACGTCAAAAATACTAAAATAGTTTCCGATGCATGTAGAAAAAGTTGTAAATCATATTGTAAAATGGTTGAAGGAGTATGCAGAAAAATCTGGTACAAATGGTTTTGTTGTAGGTGTCTCTGGAGGAATCGATTCTGCCCTTACTTCAACTCTTTGTGCTAAAACAGGTTTGCCTGTATTGTGCTTAGAAATGCCTATTCATCAAGCAAAAAACCAAGTAACTAGGGCCATAAATCATATAGATTGGCTACAAGAAAACTATAATAATGTGACCTCAACGCAAGTAAACTTAACACCTGTTTTTGATAGTTTCATAGATGCTTTGCCGAAGGTAGAAAATGAAGAAAGTCGTTTTTTAACGCTTGCAAATTCTAGAGCCCGCCTACGAATGACTACACTCTATTATTTTGCAGGTTTACAGAACATGCTCGTTGCTGGTACAGGAAATAAAGTCGAGGATTTTGGTGTAGGTTTTTTCACTAAATATGGTGATGGAGGCGTAGATCTTAGTCCTATTGCCGACTTGATGAAATCCGAAGTATATCAACTAGCAAGTTTTCTGAACATCCATCAAGATATTCAAGAAGCAGCTCCTACAGATGGATTGTTTGGTGATTCTAGGACCGATGAAGATCAGTTAGGTGCTAGCTACAATGAATTAGAATGGGCCATGCAAATGAGTGACCAAAACAAATCAAGTAATGCCTTCACTGGAAGGCAAAAAGAGGTATTTGAAATTTACACTAGGTTAAATTCAGGGAATCAGCATAAGATGAATCCTATACCCGTATGTGAAATTCCAGATAACTTAAAATAAATTTACACTTGCATACATTTTTTTAGCTCTTATAATAGCTCTTCTTCTCTGTCCTTTAGAAATTTCAAATGGGGATAGAAATAATAAAAATGTAGCCTTGAGTAACAGGAAAATTTTTTTCATAATCTTTCTTTTTAAATAACAAATTCTGTTCAAATATAGTAAAAACTTAAAATTCACAAATAGTTTTAACACAAAAACTCATTTAATTAGTGTGGACACTAATTAGACCCATAAAAGAGTAAAAGGTTGCGTTGATGGGTTTACTTTTTTATAAAAATTTAAACGCCTTCTATAAGTTACGCGTGATTTCAAGCGAATAACCAATACTGACTAACAAATCACGATTGATGAAGTCATCTGAGAAAGACCATCAAAGAATAGATTGATATTTACATATATTATTCATGATTCGACATTCTGAATTTGTCAATCAAAAATCTACAATCGGCAAAAACACAGAAATTGGTTTTGATCTAATTTTTTTAGACGACCCTCATTAGTTTCGTATAGAGTCTTTTTTTAAGAGCCGTGTAGTTTTGAACCATCTCTAAGTCTTCTGTTTGGATATGTGCCTTATCATCTACAGTCATTAGTTTCTGGATTTTTCTATCTATTAAAACCCTTCTGATATTTAGAATAGCATCCGAAACCAATTTAGACAAGACCTCTTCAGACTGGGTGACGAAAATATTTTTGCGTTCCCAATCACTTAAAGCATAACGTTCTTCATCCATTAAAATAGATGTAACCATAGAAGCGACTTCCGAGGATGTGTGATTGATAAAGGAATCTATGTTAATTTGATCATCTTGGTTCAATTGATGGATCATTTCATAATAGATGGTTTGGAAAACTTCATTTGAAAATTCTATCTCATCATCCTGCAAGTTCAGATAAAGCTCCTTACATACTTGGTTGGAGTATTTTTCTTTTTCTAAATGTGTGTTTCCTTCTTCGTCTTCAACTTCTACATAATCAATAAAATCGGCATTTTTATTCCCAAACAAAAGAAGGATTCGTATGATTTCTTTTTCAAGAATATACAAACTATCGACTTCTTCTAGTTGTTCTTCTTTTGTTTTTACAACTTCAAAAGCTTGTCTCTTTTTTTGCTCTTCTTTTGCCCTATCTTTATTTCCTTTGGATAGTAATTGAGCCAGTTCGCTAAACAGTACCCGCTCAGAAATCTCCATAATTCTGGAACACTCTTGGACATAAACTTCACGCTGTATACTGTCTGGAATTTTAGAAATACTAGTAACAATATCTCTAATAAGTCCCGCTTTTTTAACAGGATCATTCTGTGCATCGGTCATCAAAAGAGAGACTTTAAAATTGATAAAGTCCTGAGATGATTGCTCAAGATATTTCTTTAACTCTAAATCTGAATGTGCTTTTGCAAAACTATCTGGGTCTTCTCCTTCAGGAAAGGTAACAACTTTAACGTTCATTCCTTGTTCAAGAATCAAATCTATCCCTCTTATTGAAGCTCTGATTCCAGCTGCATCACCATCAAACAGTACCGTAATGTTTTTAGTCAAGCGATTCACCAATCTTATCTGATCCGATGTTAGCGCTGTTCCTGAGGATGCCACTACGTTTTCTATCCCAGACTGATGAAATGAAATCACATCAGTATATCCCTCTACAAGAAAGCAATTGTCTCTTTTGGCGATTTCTTTTTTTGCATGATAAATTCCATAGAGAATTTTACTCTTGTGGTAAATATCACTCTCTGGAGAATTGACATACTTAGCCGTTTTTTTATCATTCGACAAAGTTCTTCCTCCAAAACCTAAAATACGCCCAGACATGCTATGAATAGGAAACATTACACGCCCTTTAAAACGATCAAATTTCTTGTCTTCTCTTACAATAGTCAACCCTGTTTTATCGAGATACTTGATGTCGTACCCTTTCTTAAGAGCTTCTTTGGTAAAATCATCCCATTCATCTAAACAATACCCTAGATCAAACTTTTGAATGGTTTCTTCTCGAAAACCTCTCTCCTTAAAGTAACTAAAACCTATCGCTTTTCCTTGTTCTGTATTCAGTAATGTTTTATGAAAGTATTCCTTAGCAAATTGAGAAACTAAAAACAAACTTTCACGTTCATTCATCAACTCTTTCTGCTCATCTGTTTGAACTGTTTCCTCAATTTCAATATTGTATTTCTTAGCGAGGTATTTAATCGCTTCTGGATACGAATAGTGCTCGTGCTCCATTAAGAAAGATACCGCATTTCCTCCCTTACCAGTACTAAAATCTTTCCAGATTTGTTTTACAGGAGACACCATAAAAGAGGGAGTCTTTTCATCTGTAAATGGACTGAGTCCTTTGAAGTTACTTCCTGCTTTTTTTAGCTGAACGAATTCTCCAATGACCTCCTCTACTCGAGCAGTTTCAAAAACACGGTCTATGGTACTTCTGCTAATCATAAATTATGATGCAGCTCGAAGTTTCTTTAAAGTAGTTTTGGTAAGTTTACTTTCCGCATAATCCTGAGTAACGATAAACTCTTTGTCGTTTGAACTTGGTAATTCAAACATAGCATCAGTTAAAATTGCTTCGCACAAAGAACGTAGCCCTCTAGCTCCTAATTTATACTCAACTGCTTTGTCTACGATGTAAGAGAGTGCTTCATTTTTAACTGAAAACTCTACCTCATCCATAGCAAAAAGCTTTGTGTATTGCTTGATGATAGAATTTTTGGGCTCTGTAAGAATGGCTCTTAAAGTAGTCGCATCTAGAGGATTCATATGACTCAGCACAGGCAATCTACCAATGATTTCAGGAATCAATCCAAATGATTTTAAATCGGAAGGGATTATGTATTGTAATAAATTGTCTTCATCTATTTTGTCTTCAGATAAAGAAGCACTAAAACCAACAGCTTGCATGTTTAATCGCTTGCTGATGATTTTTTCAATTCCAGAAAAAGCTCCTCCTGCAATAAACAAGATATCTTTAGTATTGACCTCAATGAACTTTTGTTCAGGATGTTTTCTACCTCCTTTTGGAGCTACATTTACAACAGCACCTTCTAAAAGTTTTAACAATGCCTGCTGCACTCCTTCTCCCGATACATCTCTGGTAATAGATGGATTGTCTCCTTTTCGGGCAATCTTATCAATTTCATCGATAAAAACGATTCCTCTTTCTGCTTTTACTACATCATAATCAGCAGCTTGCAATAGCCTACTTAAGATACTTTCTACATCTTCTCCTACATATCCAGCTTGAGTTAGTACCGTAGCGTCTACAATAGAAAAAGGAACATTTAGCATTTTAGCAATGGTTCTTGCTACCAAAGTTTTCCCTGTTCCTGTTTCACCCACAAGAACAATGTTACTTTTTTCTATCTCTACATCATTATCATCATTTTTTGTCTGTAACAATCTTTTGTAATGATTATAGACCGCCACGGACATGGCTTTCTTTGTTTCGTCCTGACCAATGATATATTGATCCAAAAACTCCTTGATTTCGAGAGGTTTTTTTAAGATTAACTCTTTAGAAAGATTCCCAGATTTGGATTCGGCAATTTCTTCCTCTACAATTCCATGAGCTTGCTCTATACATTTGTCACAGATATGAGCATCCATTCCAGCGATTAATAAATCTGTCTCTGATTTTTTTCGCCCACAAAACGAACACTCTAAATTCTCTTCTTTTGCCATTTTGTAATCAATTTAAAATTACGGTTAGTCTCTCGTTAAGACTTCATCAATCATTCCGTATGCCTTAGCTTCTTCTGCTCTCATCCAATAATCTCTATCAGAATCTGCATGAACTTTTTCCACAGTTTGTCCTGAATGCTTTGCTATAATCTGATACAACTCATCTTTTAATTTTAAGATTTCGCGAGCTGTAATTTCAATATCTGAAGCTTGACCTTGCGCTCCTCCTAAAGGTTGATGGATCATCACTCTCGAATGAGGTAAGGCAGAACGCTTTCCTTTTTCTCCAGCACACATTAATACTGCTCCCATAGACGCTGCCATTCCAGTACAGATGGTAGCAACATCTGGTTTGATGAATTGCATTGTATCGTAGATTCCCAATCCCGCATAAACACTTCCTCCTGGGGAGTTAATGTAAATGGAAATGTCTTTAGAAGAATCGACGCTTTCTAAAAACAACAATTGTGCTTGGATGATATTTGCTATTTGATCGTTGATTCCTGTACCTAAGAAGATAATCCTATCCATCATTAGCCTTGAAAAAACGTCCATTGCTACTGCATTTAACTGACGTTCTTCAATAATATTCGGAGTCATGTTGGTAATCAAATGATTGTAATATGTACTATTTATTCCATGATGCTTAATCGCATATTTTTCGAATTCTTTTCCGTAATCCATTTAAATAATTATTTATCTAGTAATTTACAAAGATACTAACATAATATCATTTAGCCTAAAAGCAAAAAATCCTGACATGTCAGGATTTTTTTGATGTATCTCGAAGAAAATTTCTTACTTATAAACTTCTTTAATGAAGTCTTCATAAGAAACATCTTTTGTTTTGAATGTCATTTCTTCTTTGTAAAACTCTAATAGCTTTTGACTTACTAACTGATCTTGTAGCCTCTTCGCTTCTTCTTGATTTGACAATATTCTTCCAGCAATATCTTCCAATTCAGAGTCTTCTGGATTCATATTTCCAAACTGAGCCATTTGCGTTCTAATGAATCCTTTTGCGTATTCTTTTAATTCAGCATAATCTAACTTGATTTCATTATCACGCATGATCTTATCTTGAATCAATTGATAACGTAATCCTTTTTCAGATTTTTTGTACTCTTCCTCAGCTTCTTCTTGAGATAATTCTTTCTCTCCTGCAGTTGCTAACCATTTTTGCAAAAACTCAGACGGTAAATCAAACTCTGTATTCTCTATCAAATGCTCAGTAACAGCATTTAACAATTGCTGATCTGCTTGTTGTTGGAATTGCTTTTCAGCATCTTCTTTGATCTTAGCTCTTAACTCAGTAACAGTTTTGACATCTCCGTTAGGAAATAATTTATCAAACAGTTCTTGATCTAGATCAGCCAATTCAATCTCAGTTGTTTCTTCGATTGTAAATTGAACTTTTACATCTAAATCTTTCGCATCGTCTTGAGAAATACCTAGAGCACCAATAAATTTATGATCATCATTAAACAAGCCTTTTGTTTTCAACTCTACAACATCTCCAACTTTTTTACCTAAGAACTTTTTCGCATTAGTCTTCCCCTTGATATCAGAAATACTAATGGTTGATTTTTTGTCAATCTCTTTTTCTTCATTTGAGAAAGTCCCAGTTACATTTGTGTTTTCTCCAATTACCTCTACAGCAGACATTTTACCATAACGACTTTGTAAGTTTTCAACTTCTTTGTCAATTAGTTCGTCATTTACAGTAATATTGTATTGTGTAACTTTCTTTTTCGATTTAAAGTTCACATCAAATTCTGGTGCCAAACCTAATTCAAACTCAAAAGATAAAGTCTCTGCATCCCAAGAAAATTCTTCTGAAATTTTTGGTAATGGATTTCCTAAAATATCTAGTTTTTCTTCTACCAAAAACTTATTTAAAGATTCTTGTAAAAGTTTGTTTACTTCATCAATCATTACAGACTTTCCGTATTGTTTTTTCACCATTCCCATAGGGACGTGACCTTTTCTAAATCCAGGAATGTTGGCTTTTTTACGGTAGTCTTTTAATACTTGTTCTACTTTAGATTGATAATCTTCCGCTATAATATCAACTTTTACAACAGCATTCAATGCATCAACGCTTTCTTTAGTAATATTCATCTGACTTAAAAATTCTTAAAAAATTGGCTGCAAAATTACAGCTTTTATCATTTCTAACAAAGTTTAAATACTTCTATTTCAAGCATTTTCTTTTTCTTCCTCAAAGAAAGAAAACAAGTAAGAACGAAAAACGGAAAGGAGTATGCTAAATATTAGGGCAGTACCAAACCCACTTACCTCAAATCCATCGACGAGTTTTCCTGCCATCAATACAATAACAGCATTGATAATAAATAAGAAAAGGCCTAGTGTAATTAATGTAGCAGGTAGGGTTAAAAAAATAAGCAAAGGTCTTACAAACATATTCAGTAACGAGATTACTACAGCAACAAGGACGGCAGTAAAATAATTACTTCCAACATCAATTCCAGGTAAGAAACTGGCAAGTACTATTACTGCTAATGCAGTTAATAATATTTTAAAAAAGGAATTCATTATTTTGGTTTTTTAGACGGCTTCGTAAGGAGGGACTTACTACTAGTACTTAAAAAACCGTTGAGCAAATATAGTAATTTATCTACTTAATAGCTTCATTTGTTTTTATTGTGCCAATTTCGCTTGCTTTTCTTTCTAATTCGGCCTGAAATTCTTCCATAACAGGTTTTACGGTACTCTCAGGTAAGTCTACTATTTTAATATACATGAGACCGTCTACAGCATTGTTAAATTTCGGGTCTACATTAAATGCAACTAGACGCGCATTTTGTTTCACATATTTTTTAATTAAAACAGGAATTCTTAAAGCACCAGGTTCTATTTCGTCAATGACCTTATCAAATTTTTGCATATCTGCCTTTGTCTCATCAAAAACAAAGTCTTTGTCAGCATCTTTTAATTTTACTTTAAATTCTTTTTTAGGCTGAATGTACTGAGCTACATAAGGATCGTAGTAATGCGATTTCATAAACTCAATCATCAAAGATTTTGAAAACTCTGAAAATTGATTACTAATACTCACGCCTCCCATTAAATACTTGTGATCTGGGTAGCGCAATGTTACATGTACAATTCCTTTCCACAAGAGAAATAAAGGCATTGGTTTCTGTTGATACTCTTTAATGATGAAAGCTCTTCCCATTTCAATGGTTTGCTCCATCATGCCATACAGCTCAGGCTCAAAACGGAATAGAGACTGAATGTAGAATCCTTCAATTCCATATCGTTTGTAAATTTCTTTCCCCAGCCCCATTCGATACGATCCTGCCAATCTATTTTCATTCTGGTCCCACAAGAACATGTGATAATAATACTTATCAAACTTGTCTAAATCAATAGACTTATTTGTCCCTTCACCAACATCTCGAAAGGTAATCTCTCTCATTCTCCCTATTTCATGAAGAAGATTTGGAATTTCTTTTGCCGAAGCAAAAAAGACTTCATAATTCTTACTAATAAGTAGGCGTTTATCATTCTCTCTTAGAATATCAACTTCTTTGATAAAAGAGTTAACATTCTTTTGCGAGGATATCTTTTTAGGTGGCGAGCTAATTTTTAAATTCTGGGTCGATAGAATCTTTTGAGGAGTTTTCTCAAATGGATTTGCCAACATGTAGGTTTTCTTACGAATGTATTCGTAAAAAGCATTGATATCCTGATACTCTTGTTGATCCTTTACAGAAATAGGTTTCCCAATCCTAACTTTGATCGTCCTGTCTTTTTGCGATAGTAATTCCGAAGGAAGTTTTGCGGTTCTTAATGTGTCGCTAATTTTAGACAGCATGTAAAAAAACTTACTGTTTTTCGCATGAAAGTAGATCGGTATTACTGGAACCTGAGCTTTTTTAATAAGCTTAACGGCTCCTTCTTCCCAAGGTCTATCTACCATCAATTTTCCATCTCTGTAGGTAGATACTTCACCTGCCGGAAAAATTCCAAGCGGATATCCTTCTTTTAAATGCAATAATGCATTTTTAATTCCTGCTACACTCGACTTCGCATCTTTGTGGTTTTCAAAAGGGTTTACAGGCATCACGTAAGGCTTCATTGGCTCTATACGATGCAATAAAAAGTTCGCTATGATTTTATAATCTGGTCGTTTTTCGATCAGTAATTTTAGAAGTAAAATCCCATCAATACCGCCAAGAGGATGATTAGAAATGGTAATAAAAGGACCGTCTTTCGGAATTCTTTTTAAATCTTCTTCCGGAATTTCGAACTCTATCTGGAATTCATCCATCAAAGCATTTAAAAACTCAAGATCTTTTTTATTCTTATTGCGATTGTATATTTTATTGATTGTTGAGATTCTCAGAAGTTGCATTAAAATCCAACCGAAAAAAGTACCTACAAAGCCAAATTTATCGACTTTGATGACTTTGGCAATTTCCTTTGATGTTACTAACCCCATACGTTATACATTCGCGCAGATACAAACATAATTAAAAAACAACAATCTATTACTAAATTAATGAACTACTATTTGTGCAGTTTCTTTGTTAATTTGAGTTAATAATGGAACTCCTTCATTAGAGACTGTTTGAAGGGCTTCATTGGTAAAATGTCTAACTGTATAAAGCGATACATTTTTTGTAAAAGAGACTTTGTATAAGGACTTGATACTTTCATAAAAAGCATCAAACTGCTGAAATTTATTATCCACGCACACAGAAAAACTAATCGCAGAGTTTTGTATTAGGTTCACCTTTAGTTGAAAGTCGTGTAGCAATTGAAAAATATGACTGATGTTTTCTTCTACCATGAAAGAGAAATCAAGTGTGGAAATTGACACTAAAATTTGATTCTTTTTGAGGATAAAACAAGGCATTAAAGGTTCCAAATGTACTCCCCTACTTACCTTAGTTCCTTCTAATTTAGGGTTGATAAAAGATCGAACGTATAATGGTATTTCTTTACTTTGTAAGGGCTGAATAGTTTTCGGGTGAATTACCGAAGCCCCATAAAAAGCCATCTCAATCGCTTCTTCATAAGAAATTTGATGCAATAGTTTTGTATCCTTAAAAACTCTTGGATCTCCATTCATCACTCCCTCTACATCTTTCCAAATAGTTACACTTTTTGCATTTAAACAATAGGCGAAAATCCCTGCGGTATAATCAGACCCTTCACGCCCTAAAGTTGTGGTGTTTCCTTTGGAATCTCCACCGAGAAATCCTTGAACAATATTGAGTTTTTTTCTGTCTATCGTTGTTTTTACTTGCTGCTCAGTTTTCTTCCAATTTACTTTTGCATCTCGATAAGTAACATCCGTATGAATCAAGTCTCTTACATCATTCCACTTATTTTCTATTCCCGATTCGGTAAAAAAAGCACTTACAATATTCGTCGATAAAAGCTCTCCGTAGCTTACTATTTGATCGTACACAAAATCGTATCCACCTCCTTTATTTTTGATCAGAAAATCATTCAACTCATCAAAAAGTGTTTGAACTTTATGGAATATAACATGGTCGCCTGAGAATAAATCTACAAGAATTTCATGATGAAATTGTTTCACAGAATTAAGAGACCCAGTTAGTTTTTCTCGATCATAACAATAAGCATGTACAATCTTCTCAAAAGCATTGGTCATTTTGCCCATCGCAGAAATCACCAACAAACATTCTTCTGTTCCTTCTTCTTTGAGAACCTTTAGAACATTTCGGATACTATCTGCATCCTTTATAGAGGCACCACCAAATTTAAATACCTTCATGTGAGTTTTTCTCTACGTAGTTTTTCAAATTTTCCTCGGTCATGTGAACGACTCTCCATTCTTTGAGAACTGTTGCTCCTGAGTGTTCATAAAAATCAATCGCTCCTTGGTTCCAATCCAATACGTCCCAAGCCACTCGTTTGTAGTCATTTTCATAAGCATACTGCATGAGTCTTAAATACAAAGCCTTTCCAACCCCTAACTTTCTTTTCGATTGAGTAACAATCAAATCTTCTAAGTGAATTGCCTTTCCTTTCCACGTAGAAAAGCGTTCATAAAACAAGGCCATACCAATGATCTCATCATTTTGCACAGCCACAAAAACCTGAAACATAGGTTTCTCTGAAAAACCTTGCTTTTCTAGGTCTTCAACTGATATTTTCACTGCATCTGGTTCTCTCTCAAAAACGGCTAATTCCGTAATTAAACGGTGGACAGATGGCATATCTTCTTTTGATGCAAATCGGATGGTAAAACTCATGATAGAAATAAAAAATCAAATATAATTCAAGGAAATGAAACGGGCTCAAATAACTTCAACGAAATCGTTGTAGTTGTCAAAAAATTTGACATCTTTGTATTATAAAAATCACTCTTTCAATGTCCAATAAGAATCAAACTCTAGGTGAGTTTATTATCGAAAATCAAGCTTCTTTTAAATACACTTCTGGTGAATTATCGAGATTAATCAATTCTATCCGTTTAGCTGCTAAAGTTGTAAATCACGAGGTAAACAAAGCAGGTTTGGTAGATATTATTGGAGCAGCAGGAGACACCAATGTTCAGGGAGAAGATCAACAAAAATTGGACGTTTATGCCAATGATAAGTTCATTCAAACTCTGATTAACAGAAATATCGTATGTGGAATTGCTAGCGAGGAAGAAGATGATTTTATTGCCATCAACAGTCAGGATGAAAATCACCAAAACAAGTATGTTGTTTTAATAGATCCCTTAGACGGTTCTTCCAACATTGATGTGAACGTTTCTGTAGGAACTATTTTTTCTGTATATCGAAGAGTAACTCCAGTAGGAACTCCCGTTCAAATCGAAGATTTTCTCCAAAAAGGGAATCAGCAAGTAGCCGCTGGGTATGTTATCTACGGAACTTCAACCATGTTGGTATACACAACCGGGCATGGTGTAAATGGGTTTACTCTGAATCCTGCTATTGGTAGTTACTACCTGTCGCACCCAAACATGCAGTTTCCTGAAGATGGTAAGATTTACTCGGTAAATGAAGGAAACTACATTCATTTCCCACAAGGAGTGAAGGATTACATCAAGTACTGTCAGGAAGAGGAAGGAGATAGGCCTTACACCAGTCGTTACATCGGTTCTTTGGTTTCTGACTTTCATAGAAATATGATCAAAGGAGGCATTTATATGTATCCGAAAAGTTCGAAAAATTCTAATGGAAAACTTCGACTTCTCTACGAATGTAATCCGATGGCATTTTTAGCGGAGCAAGCCAATGGAAAAGCTTGTGACGGGTTTACTCGAATTCTAGATATTGAGCCGACTGAGTTACACCAACGTGTTCCTTTTTTCTGTGGAAGCAAGAACATGGTGGAGAAAGCCGAGGAGTTTATGAAGAAGGCTCAGTAAATTACTACCCATTTTTTTGAAGACCAACATCATTCCGATCCAGAGTAGTGACTAAAAAACTATTGAAGTCAATATGGAATATGAACTTTAATTTTTTTAGATTCCTGCTTCCGCAGGAATGACAGCAAAGTACAATTATGTGAGTTTCTATATAAGACTCTTAATTTCTTAACCTTTACAGACCTGACATATTTTTTAACTGATCAAGTACCTTTGTAAAATTTGAAATCAATTAATTTCCTTGTAACTTCGTTCTAAACAGAACGGAAGTGTTACACATCAAAACTTTATCGGATTATTGCAAGGCTATCAATATTTCTCAGCCTAAACATCCTCATTTCGATATTCGAAGTTTTGAGGACAATATGAAGACGGTGGTTCCAAAAATGGAACCTTTTCGACATGAGTTTTATGCCATAGCAATCAAAGCAGATGGAGATGGAAAAGCCATCACAGGCCATCATACCAATTTTCCTGAAGGTGCTACCATTTTTTTCAATTCGCCCTTTCAACTCATTTCATGGGACATTGCTCCTAATTGGGAAGGCTATTACATTATTTTCTCGCAGGATTTCGTTGCCAATTCCAACTATTTCTCAGACATCCTCAAAGAGTTTTCGTTTTTAAAGTTCGACAAGTCCATTCCATTTAAAATTGATGAGGCTGATCTGAACAACATCCTCCAGATTTATAAAAATATTCAGAGAGAATACGAAAGTGATGCTGAGGATAAATTCAAATTGATTGAGTCGTATGTGATACTTCTTCTGAACTTTATCAAGCGTTATTTTTCTAAGCAAGTCGATCCTAAAAAAGCAGAAGAAGAACTCCGAACTGCCGATTTAAAGTTGCTTACACGGTATCAAACACTCATTCAAACCAGTTTTTACGCCGATACTGTCTCCGAGACTTTTTCGAATTTACATTCCACCAGCTATTACGCTCAGAAACTCAATGTGCATCCCAATCATTTGAATGCTGTTGTAAAGGGAATTACTGGAAAGACTGCCTTACATCAAATTCATCATCACATTCTCCAGTTGGCAAAATCTCGTCTAGTCCAAACGCAAAAAAGTATCAAAGAGATTGCCTACGATCTGTATTTCGACAGCCCCAATAATTTTAGTGCTTTCTTCAAAAAAAACACAGGGTCTACGCCTGGAAACTACAGAAAACAAACAATTCTTTGAAATTCATACTTCTTGGTTTGATTTTCTAAATCCTCTCTTTTGAATGCTTTAGACATTTGTGTCATAAAATACAAACAGTCATGAAGAAATTAATTTTTATCACCCTAATTACTCTTTCGAGCTGTATTTCAAAAGCACAAGAAATGAATACTATTGTAAACACTACAGTTACAAAATTATTTGTAGCCACCGATCAAAGAAACTGGCAAGAAGTGGAAACCATTTTTGCTGACAAAGTAAATCTAGATTACTCATCTATGAATGGAAATCCTGCTGTAACACTTACTCCTAATCAAATTACAACGGCGTGGGAAGGTGTTTTACCTGGATTTGAATCGACTCATCATCAGATCGGGAATTTCATTACAAAAGTGGATGGAAATTACGCTAAAGTATTTTGCTATGGTACAGCTACTCATTACCTAACTGATGAAGGAGGAAACCTTTGGACCGTAGTAGGAAGTTATGATTTTGATCTTAAAAAAGTAGACAATCAATGGGAAATTACCTCTATGAAATTCAATTTCAAATATCAAGAGGGAAATACTTCTCTTTCCGAAAAGGCAATTAAAAACGCAACCAAGTAAACATGAAACCTCTCTTTAAACTATCGATCATCTTATACATTCTTGTAGGATGTCAAACAAAAACAGATACACGAATGAATATAGAAATCGCAAACAGAAACAAGGAAACTGTAAAAACATTTTTCTCATTATTAGAACAAGAAAACATTCCTGCATTCATCGATTTATTTGCGGAAAACGGAAAACAAGTAAATCCTTACGCCTCTGGATTGTTTCCTGAGGGAGCAAAGGGAAAAGAAGCCTTGACAAGTTACTGGACGCCTGTAACCACTCTTTTTGACGGGATGAAATTTCCAATTGAGCAATTATTGGCCACAGAAGACCCTTCTATTGTCTTTGTGAAATACACAGGAAAAATAACCTTAAAAGACAATGCTGGATTCTATGAAAACAACTACTACTCTACCTTCACTTTCAATGAGGAAGGGAAAATTATTGAGTATGTAGAAATTTTTAATCCAATTATAGCCGCCAGAGGTTTTGGGTTACTAGACAAAATACAATAATTATGAAACGATTGAGTAGTTACATCATCATTTTATTTGCAGCAACCACAATTTGGAGCTGCAAAACAAAAACGGAAAATCAAACAAAAATATCAAAAGCAAATACCATGAAAAAAGTACAGTTTACAAGCGAGGGAGTTCAATTGATCGGAAACATCTATTATCCAAAAAATTACGAAGAAGGAAAACAATATCCCGCAATTGTTGTTTCTGGTAGTTGGACTACCGTGAAGGAACAAATGGCAGGTTTGTATGCTAAAAAATTGGCTGAAAATGGTTTTATCACCTTAGCCTTTGACTTTAGAAACTTTGGAGAAAGTGAAGGCGAACCTCGCTTTTATGAAAGTCCCTCTTTAAAGAAAGTAGATATTGAAAATGCGGTTACATTTTTAGGAAATTTAGCGGATGTAGATGCAAAAAAAATTGGCACTTTTGGAGTATGCGCAGGTGCTATGTATACGTTGATGGCTGCATCTGAAGACGATCGAATTAAATCTGTGGTCACTACTGCTTCTTGGTTGCACGATGCCGAAGCTGTAAAATTATTCTATGGAGGTGAGGAAGGTGTTCAAACAAAAATTAAAGCAGCTCAAGATGCTAAGAAAAAGTATGCAGAAACGGGAGCTGTAGCATACATTCCATCTATTTCCACAGAAGATGCTACTGCTGCTATGTACGGTCCTTATGATTATTATTTGAATCCAGAGCGCGGAGCAGTAAAAGAGTGGAGCGCCGATAAATTTGCAGTGATGTCTTGGGAAGATTGGTTAACAACCGATCCCATGCCTACTGCACAAAACTTACATCAACCTACGTTGATGATTCACTCTGATGGAGCTGTTTTGCCGAATTACACAAAAAAGTATTTTGAGCAAATTGCTACCTCTGACAAAAAACTGCACTGGATGGAAACCGAATTAGAGTCCCCCTTTCATCAGTTTAGTTATTACGACCAAGAGGCAGAAGTAAACGAAGCTGTAACTGAAGCCGTTCAATGGTTCAAGACTAAACTCTAATGAGAAAACCGCCATTCGGCGGTTTTTTTTTATTTTTGAAAAAATATTGACTATGAATTCAGACATTAAAATTCTTCAATCCAAATTAAAAAGAAACAATATACCTTGTAAAATTGATGGTTCTCGTATAACTATAGGAAAAGCAAAAATTGATATCATTACGGTAATATTAATCTTATTACTATTAGCAACCATTCCTATTTTGATTTATTTAAGCCTTATTGATTTTAGATTAAAATTTGTTATAATTGGTCTAATCTTTATCTCATCTGCTCTATACTATTTAAAAAGACTTGCTATAAATTACAGAGCAAATAATAAAGTCAAAATTCTGCACAATCATCAATTATCAATGAACAATCTTAATTTTGATTCAACAAATATTGAATCAATTTTTGCTAAAATTGAGGAAATAAAAGAAGATGAGGAATATCAAGGAGAATTGTATATAAAAGATAATAAAGAACAAGAAACTCTTATAATTCAGGTAGTAGAGCCAAATGAACAGCTTATTAATAATGAAATTAATTGGCTTATCAATTTCTTCAGCTCCTATCTGAATGTTAAATCATAATTTGTCTTTATACTTCTATAAATTAACAAAACATTACCTACTTGTCTGCACCACGAATTATGGTTATTTTTGTGAGGCTTAAAAATGAAAATTAACCTTTAAAAAATATATTATGGCTTTTGAATTACCCGCTTTAGGATATGCATACGATGCATTAGAACCACATATAGATGCAAGAACGATGGAAATCCATCACTCAAAGCATCACAACGGATACACTACAAAATTAAATGGTGCTATCGCTGGAACTGATTTAGAAGGACAGTCTATTGAAGATATCTTAGGAAACTTAGATATGAGCAACGGTGCTGTTCGTAACAATGGAGGTGGATTTTACAACCATTCTTTGTTCTGGTCTGTGATGAATCCAAATGACAAAGGAGAATTGTCTGGAGAACTGGCTGATGCAATCGATGCTGAGTTTGGTTCTTTTGATGCGTTTAAAGATGCTTTTTCGAAAGCAGCTGCAACTCAATTTGGTTCTGGATGGGCTTGGTTATGTGTACATCCTGGAGGAAAAGTAGAAGTTTGCTCTACACCGAATCAGGACAACCCTTTAATGCCAGGTGTTACCTGTGGCGGAACTCCTATCTTAGGAATTGATGTTTGGGAACATGCATACTACTTGAACTACCAGAACAGACGTCCAGATTACATTGAAGCATTTTTTAGTGTGATCAACTGGAACGAGGTGGCAAGAAGATACGCTGCAAGCAAATAAAACCGTATAATGAGACTCTGAAACAAGTTCAGAGTGACAAAAAAAGCACCCTTGCTGAAGTCATTTCAGAATTGGGTGCTTTCTATTTATACTTATATATGAAGCTTCTTAATAAGCTCTCTTCTTACTTCCTTCGTAAAAATTAATAAAGGCATTGTTTACCACTCGATGTCCTCCGTCGGTTGGGTAATCACCGGTAAAATACCAATCTCCTAGATTGTCTGGACAAGCTTTGTGAAGTCCCTCAACTTTTTGATAGATTACTTCTACATCTGCTTTGATTTCATCTGTCTTAAGCATCTCAGCAATCTTATCTGAAATTTGTTCATCTGTAAAAGGAGCATAAATTTCTTTTACATAATTCACTACTTCAGCATCTTTACGATTTACTTGGTTTTTACATTTCTTGTAAACTTCATCTACTATGTGATATTGCTCTGTGTCTTTTAACAGTTCAAGAGCGGCTTTAAAAGCGATAAAATCACCTATTCGGGCCATGTCTATACCATAACAATCTGGGTAGCGAATCTGAGGCGCGGATGAAACAATGACAATCTTCTTAGGACTTAATCTGTCCAAGATTTTAATGATACTTTTCTTTAAAGTTGTTCCACGGACAATACTATCATCGATTACCACCAAATTATCGGTTGACTTTACTACTCCATAGGTAACATCATACACATGAGCTACTAGGTCGTCTCTACTACTATCATCAGCAATAAAGGTTCTCAATTTTGCATCTTTAATCGCAATCTTTTCAAATCGTGGTCTCTCTGCTAAAATCTCAGTCACCTTTGCAGCCGAAAGTTCTCTTTGTCCGTTTAAGATTTTAGCTGTTTTTTGCTCATTTAAAACATCCTCTGCAGCTTCTGTCATCCCATAAAAAGAAGTTTCTGCTGTATTGGGGATGAATGAAAACACGGTATTAGAAATATCATGATTGATAGATTCTAAAACCTGTGGGAAAACAATTTTTCCAAGATTTTTTCGCTCCTCATAAATGCTTGCATCACTTCCTCTTGAAAAATAAATACGCTCGAAAGAACAGGACTTTTTAGGTCTTTGTTCTAAAATTTGATCTACTGACGTTTTTCCATCTTTCTTTATAATGAGTGCATGTCCTCGATCCAATTCTTTGATTTCATTCAATTGAACATTAAATACGGTTTGTATTACTGGTCGCTCGGATGCGACTACAACAACTTCCTCATCTTCATAAAAATATGTAGGACGTATTCCATTAGGATCTCTAAACACAAAAGCGTCTCCGTGACCAATCAGTCCTGCCATTGCATATCCTCCATCCCAGTTTTTTGCGGAACGTTGAAGTATTCTTTGAATATCTAGATGCTCTTCTATAAAAGGCGATGCTTCTATTTTTGACATTCCTTTTTCTTTTGCTTTTTGATAGAGTTCTGCCACCTCTAACTCAAGGAAATGACCTATCTTTTCCATTACAGTGACTGTATCTGTAAACTCTTTTGGATGCTGACCCAACTCAATTAACTCTTGAAGTAGTTCCATTGCATTGGTCATATTGAAATTTCCCGCTACAATTAAATTTTGATGCTTCCAATTGCTCTGACGTAAGAATGGATGAACACTCTCCATACTATTTTTTCCAAAAGTTCCATAGCGAACATGACCCAAAAATAGATTTCCAATGTAGGGCATGTTTTGTTCTTGCCAGGATACATCATCTATTTTGTCTGGATTTTTTTCAAATCCATCGTTCAAACGATCATTGATCTTTTTAAATACGTGTTGAATCGGTTGCGCCTTATTAGATCGAACTCTACTTATATAACGTTGACCAGGATCTACGTTGAATTTAATACTCGCCAATCCAGCACCATCTTGACCTCTGTTGTGCTGTTTTTCCATCAACAAATACATTTTGTTAAGGCCATAGAAAGCCGTTCCATATTTATCTTTGTAAAATTGTAATGGCTTTTTCAATCTTACCAAAGCAATTCCGCATTCGTGTTTAATAGCGTCACTCATTTTATTTCCTGATCTTTTTTAATGAACTATTTTTATTAATTGTCTTTAAAATTTTCAAAACTTACTGCCTCCACTTTGTATGATAGTAAACCTTGTTTTTATTTTTAGAAATATTTTTTCAAAATATCGGTATGAACTCATTGAAACGATGAGTGTTCCTCCAACTGTCAACAAATATATGAAGCTACTGGAGTTTATTCCATATTTTTTGGCCAGGACCAAAACTAGGATCATAATGATGAAATGGTACATATATATCCCATATGAAATTCTACCTAAATAATTTAGAGCTTTCCATTCCAAAAAAGTCTTTTTCAGTTTACTATTTGATGCCAAATTCAAAATGATGATCCCAAAGAGAATGGAATAACCCAAATAATGGAAATAGGGGATTCGAACCGCCATAATCAACATACCAATTGTTACTATAGTAATGCCATAAAATAATGCTGGTTGATACAGCCATCTTAAAATTTTATGCTTTTGAAAAAGCAACACTGCAAAGAATCCTCCAATGGCTATGGCATCGATATTAAAATGAGTCCAGAATCGACCTAAGATAGTTAAGTCATAACCCATTTTAGAAACCATACTAATCGTAAATCTGATTCCTAGATAAAAAAGAATGATTCCGAGCATTAATTTCAATCGATTTTTTTGAAATTTTTTCAACAAAACAGGCCACAATAAGTATGATTGTTCTTCTGTTCCTATCGACCAAGCTTGAGCAATGTAAGGAAGAAAACCATACATCGCTGTAATTAAATTTGGAAGAAAAACCAGATGCAGTCCTAGTGTAATGAAGTAATGATCTTCTATGGGATTTGGCATCCTTGGAATTTTAAAAACTGGAATGTAGTATAGCACAAAATAAGTAAGTATGATGATTAGTACATACAGTGGAACAATCCGAAGGAATCGACGTAAGTAGAATTTTTTGGTCTGTATAGCACTTGTCTTTTGCTCCTCAGACAAAAGTAAAAAAGTGATTAAAAAACCACTCAATACAAAAAATAGCATGACTCCCAATTTCCCAATCTGCTTTGCAAATGGAGAAATCGGATAGGTCCCAAAACCATAATATAATTTGAGTTGCTCTACGTGATTGATTATTACCAGTAGAGCCGCGATAAATCGTAATCCATTTAGATTTGGGAAGTATACCTTAAGATTACGATTCGTGGTCATTTAGTTTGATTAACTAAGTCGAATATCGAATTGTGTCAACTCTTTGAAAGCTTCGAGTCGATGCTTGACTTCGTCTGCGGTAAGCTCTTCCATTCGCTGTGTTCCAAATTTTTCTACACAGAAAGAAGCTAAGTTAGAACCATAAATAATTGCATTCTTTAGGTTCTCAAAAGAAACATCTTCTGTTTTTGCTAAATATCCTGCAAAACCACCTGCAAAAGTATCTCCAGCACCAGTAGGGTCAAATACTTCAGCTAGAGGCAATGCTGGCGCAAAAAACATTTTCCCGTTATGGAAAAGTAATGCTCCATGTTCTCCTTTTTTAATCACTACATATTTGGGTCCCATCTCATGGATTTTCTTCGCTGCATTTACCAAAGAGTATTCACCACTCAACTGTCTTGCTTCTTCATCATTAATGGTAATTACATCGATTCTTTTTAGTACTGTGTGCAAATCTCCTAGAGCAGAATCCATCCAGAAATTCATCGTATCTAAAATCACTAGTTTGGGCTTTTCATTCATTTGCTCCAACACAGAAAGTTGAACAAGTGGATGTAAATTTCCTAACATTACAATACTCGCATTTTTAAAAGCTTCTGGAACGACAGGATTAAAATCTGCCAATACATTTAATTCAGTAACCAAAGTGTCACGAGAATTCATATCGTTGTGGTATCGACCACTCCAAAAGAAGGTCTTTCCGTCTTTTACAACCTCAACTCCATCTGTATTGATTCCTTTGTCATTCATCATGCTCAAGTATGACTCTGGAAAATCTCCTCCTACAACAGATACCACACCCGTTTCAATTCCAAACTGAGAAGCAGCTAAACCTACAAAAGTTCCAGATCCTCCTAGTATTTTATCCGTTTTGCCAAAAGGTGTTTCGATGGCATCAAATGCGACAGTTCCTACTGCTAATAATTTACTCATTTCTTGTTTTTTTACCGTAATTTTGCAACGATTTTAGAAAGTGCAAAAATAGGTTTTAAAAATGACAATTAAAGAAATACAGGAAGAAATTATTGATGAGTTTGCCATGTTCGATGATTGGATGGAACGCTACGAGCATTTGATTGAATTGGGGAAATCTCTTCCTATAATTGATGAGCAATTCAAAGTTGATGAAAACATCATCAAGGGTTGCCAATCGAAAGTATGGTTACATTCAAACTTACAAGAAAATAAAATACGTTATACAGCCGATAGCGATGCCATTTTAACAAAGGGCTTAGTCGCTCTTTTATTACGTGTATACGACAACCAAACCCCTCAAGCCATTCTAGCTGCAAATACAGATTTCATTGATGAAATTGGGCTGAAAGAACATTTGTCACCCACACGTGCCAATGGACTAATTTCCATGCTAAAACAAATCAAACTTTACGCAATAGCACAGCAAGCAAATTAGTTCAATTAGCGTATCTTTGCATAACATTATTTTGATAAAATGACCGAAGAAGCAGTACAAGAAATAGGCGATAAGATAGTACGTGTTTTAAAAACAATTTACGATCCTGAAATCCCTGTGGATATTTATGAGTTGGGCTTGATTTATGACGTTTTTGTCAATGACGAAAATGATGCGAAAATATTGATGACGCTCACGTCTCCCAATTGTCCAGTTGCTGAAACACTGCCTGTTGAAGTAGAAGAAAAAGTAAAATCTTTGAAAGAGATCAACAATGCAGAGGTGGAAATTACGTTCGATCCTACATGGACTCAAGAGATGATGAGTGAAGAGGCAAAATTAGAGCTGGGGATGCTGTAGACGAAGATGAAGATGAAGATGAAGATGAAGATGAAGATCGAAAATATATTTACAGTTTACCCAAAAATAAAGCCCTTTTTAATTTTCAATTCTTTAATAAAACAACATGGCAGAAGAAATTATTAACAGAGTTGCTAAAAGTCCACTAATCAATATTGATTTAGAAGAATTCTACCCAAATGGTGAGCGAGTTCTTTTTGACATCAAAGATTGGCTTTTTGAAAGCGTTATATTAAAAGAAAAAGACTTTAGAGAGCATGTAAAAAATCATGATTGGTCTCAATATAAAGACACTTATGTAGCACTTACTTGCTCTGAAGATGCCATTATTCCCTCATGGGCTTTTTTGTTGCTTTCGGCTGAACTGAGCCCTTACGCTAAAAAAGTTGTTGTGGGTAATTTAGAACTTCTTGAAACTGTTATTTTTCAAGAAATCATCCAGCAAATCGATATTGAATCATATAAAAACAAACCTATTATTATTAAAGGTTGTGCAGACAAACCCATTCCTGCTTCTGCTTTTTCTTTTTTAATAGAGCGTATTCATCCTGTTGCAAAAACCATCATGTATGGAGAAGCTTGCTCAACTGTACCTCTTTACAAAAAGAAAAAATCTCTTTGATTTTTTACCTCAACTCTTAAATTTTCCCGCTTATTATCGTTCAAAGAAGGAGTTATTTGCTTTGAGCTTCAACTATCCCTTTTGCAAAATATAGTTGAGTGATCGATTGTTATTGGGTGAAAAGTGTATTTTTGCCGCAAATTTAGTATCGAACATGAAAAAAATTATTGTGTTATGTTTTGTATTGGCAGGATTGTCAATCAATGCACAGGAAACAAAAGAAGAAGTAAAACCTAACTGGACAAAAAAAGGAGTTTTCTCATTATTATTCAATCAATCTTCGTTCTCTAACTGGATCGCAGGAGGTGAAAACTCTGTTGCGGGTACCGTAAGTATTAATTATGATTTCAACTACAAAAACGGAGATTGGTCTTGGGACAATAAAATCATTACAAAATATGGTATTAGTAATGTAAGTGGAACAGGTACTCGAAAAACTGATGACCTATTTGAATTCAACTCTTTGTTAGGTAAAAAAGCTTCAGGCAACTGGTCCTACTCTTTCTTTGTAAATATTCGTAGTCAGTTTACCGATGGTTTCGATTATACGCAAACCCCTAGAAGAGTGACCTCACAGTTTTTTGCTCCTGGATATTTGACTTTTGGACCCGGTATCGTTTATAAAAAATCTGATAACTTTAATATTAATATGTCACCATTGACATCGAAGGCTACTTTTGTAAGCAAGAACCTCACTGCAACACAAGCTAATTTTGGTGTAGCACAAGGTAAAACATTCCGCTATGAATTAGGTTTCTATGCTGCTTTATATTACAAAGCAAATATCATGGAAAATGTATCGATTGAAAACATCTTAAACGCTTATTCAAACTACCTAGAGGATGTCCAAAATGTTGATTTGAACTACCAAATTAACTTTGTCATGCAAATCAACAAGTACTTGTCTACAAACTTAAATTTACACATGATTGCAGATGACAATGCAAGTAGTAGAATTCAGTTCAAACAGCTATTTGGATTGGGTGTGAATTATATTTTTTAGATCCTTTAGATTGTTAGATTTTTTAGATAAAGGATTGTTAGACTATTAAATTTGATAAACGCTCTACTTCTAAAGAGACGTTAAAATCATATGGAATGTCATTTCGAAATGAAATTCGAAGAATCGATTGAGAAATCTCAGATTCTTCGTCGTTTCACTCCTTCGGAATGCACACCTAACAACTTTGACATTGAGTATCTCGATAAATCTGTCTGCTCTGCCTAGTCGACAGGTTAGTGACAGGCAAGATTCGAAATGACATTTTTATGTAATCAATATCTAAAATTTATCTTCATTTCACGAACCATTTCATTAGTTCATCTATTTTTTTCATTCCTTCTCATGAACTTGAAAATGAAAAAAATCATGTACTTTTATCGCATCAAACCAAAAAAATGGCACTCTTACTTTTTTACGCGATCATTTCGATCTTTTTCTCTTTTTTGTGCTCTATTCTAGAGGCAGTTTTACTTAGTGTAACTCCAACGTTTATCAATGTAAATATCTCCGAAGGAAAGTCCTATGCAAAGCAACTTGAAAAGATTAAAAATGATGTTGATAAACCTCTGATTGCCATTCTTACCCTCAATACCATTGCGCATACAGTAGGAGCGATTCTTGTAGGAGTTCAAGCCAAAAAATATTATGCAGAAGCATATGGAAATAATGTCACCCATATTTTAGGATTTGAATTGACAGAAGATTTATTAGTAGGTATTATTTCCACTATAATGACCATCTTAATTTTAGTAGTTTCAGAAATCATCCCTAAAACTATTGGCGCTACGCATTGGAAAAAATTAGCCCCTTTTACCACAAGAGTTCTTTCGGGTTTGATCTTCTTTTTTAAGTGGACGGGAATTTTGTGGGTTTTGCAATTATTCACGAAGCTTTTTGGAAAAGGAGCCCATGGGTCAGTTTTAAGTCGTGAGGATTTTACCGCTATGACGGATATTGCAGAACAGGAAGGTGTTTTTCAAGAATCGGAAAGTAAGGTGATTAAAAATCTTTTGAATTTTAAAGAGGTTTTAGTTCGTGATATTATGACCCCAAGAACGGTTTTAAAATCAGCTGATGAATCTCAAACCATTCAATCTTTCTTTGATGAAAATCCAAATCTCCGTTTTTCAAGAATTCCTGTATATGAGGAAAACCCAGATAATATCAATGGGTATTTTTTAAAAGATCAGTTGTTGGAAGCGATTATTAAGGGAAAAGGAGAACAGCCTTTGAAGGAAATCAAACGTACCATATTAGTCACTAAGAGAGATTTACCCATTCCTAACTTATTTGAGCAACTCATCGACCAAAGGGAGCACATTGCCTTGGTGGTAGATGAATATGGTTCCGTAAGCGGCCTAGTAACTCAGGAGGACATGATTGAAACACTTCTCGGCCTAGAAATTATGGATGAAAGTGATAATATTGAAGACTTGCAATTACTTGCTCGCAAAAGTTGGGAACGCAGAGCCAAACGTCTAGGAATTATTGATGATTTTAATGATGCTCACTAACTGAGATATCGCAGTACTTCCACTTGGATTTAACAACATGTCAAATCCAAATTTATGATGGTTGAGAGGAATATTTTAACCACAATTTTGACCAGGTTGACAACAACAAAACGACAAATTAAAATCACAGCATAAAACACCATCTATAAATAAGCTAACATTTTCTAACACTGTCCCATTAGACAAATTATGATCTTTATCTAAGATTTCAATTTCAAAAACTGCTGAGTTCTTGTTATGGGATACTATCTTTTTAAAGTCCAATACATTGGCATCATTTTCTTCTAAATCATTATTCTCTTTATGCACCATAGCTACATTAGGGCTGGATTCTTTGAATGCATTTTTCCATTTTCCTAGGATTTCTTTAGTTTTTAATTTTCTGTAGAGTCTGTTAGGTCTATCGGAAAAAATAATCATATGTTCACTAATTCCATCTACTCGTAAACATTTTTTCTTAGGATCCGATTTGCATGCAACTATTTTTCCCTTTTCAGCATTAAGAGTCATCAACCAGGCTACTTTGTCTTTTTTGTCTTTTTCTGAAGTCTTTTTTTGAGCAAAAGACGTGTTAGAAAACAATAGTAATCCGATAATAGACAAGCATATATTAAATTTTCTAGGATTCATAATAATAGTTTTTTAGTTAATGATTTTGTTAAGATAAAAATTTTACGCTTCTTTTCCTAAGGGAATCTAAAAAACACTTAGACTAACATTCTGTTTTGAATTTAAAATGCATCATAAGTTTACTCTTTCAAAAAGTGCTGTAGACAATTATTCTGTATACTCGTAATACAAGAAGTCATTATAAGGAAAACGCTGAATATGAATCTTCTTTACTTCGTCATAGACTTTGTCTTTGAATGCTTCCAGATTTCCTTTGTTTAGAGCAGATATAAAAATGGATTCTTTTTCTAAATCGTTCATCCACGTACGTTTCCAATCGTCTAAGGTGTAATGTGCTTTGGTTTTTTCAGTCACCAAATCGTCTTCATCAATGGTTTCATGCGTATACGCATCGATTTTGTTGAATACCATGATCGTAGGTTTGTTGGCACTATCGATTTCCTGTAAGATTTTATTCACCGAATCGATATGATCTTCAAAATTAGGATGAGAAATATCCACCACATGCAGCAACAAATCGGCTTCTCGGACTTCATCCAAAGTCGATTTAAAAGACTCCACTAACTGCGTGGGTAACTTTCTAATAAATCCAACCGTGTCAGTCATTAAGAAAGGAATGTTTTTAATGACCACTTTTCTTACTGTGGTATCTAAGGTTGCAAACAGCTTGTTTTCAGCAAATACATCACTTTTGCTTACCACATTCATCAATGTCGATTTACCTACGTTGGTGTATCCTACCAAAGCAACGCGTACCATTTTTCCACGGTTTTTACGCTGAACCGCCATTTGCTTGTCGATGGTGACCAATTTCTTTTTCAACAAAGCAATTTTATCACGAATGATACGTCTATCTGTTTCGATCTCCGTTTCTCCTGGACCACGCATTCCAATCCCCCCTTTTTGTTTGTCGAGGTGTGTCCACAATCGTGTTAAACGGGGCAATAAATATTGGTGTTGTGCCAATTCAACCTGAGTTTTTGCTGAACTGGTTTGTGCGCGTTGCGCGAAAATATCAAGAATCAGATTGGTTCTGTCCAAAATTTTACAATCGAGAATTTTTTCGATATTCCTCAATTGTGCAGGAGATAATTCATCATCAAAAATAGCTGTTCCAATATTGTGAGTATCTATGTAGGCTTTTACATCCTCTAATTTCCCTGTCCCTAAAAAAGTTTTAGGATGCGGTTGTGGTAGTTTCTGCACAAATCGTTTTACTGCCAATCCCCCAGCTGTTAATGTTAAAAACTCCAATTCATCCAGGTATTCTTCTGACTGAGCTTCATCTTGATGCTGGGTAATCAGGCCTATTAAAACCGCTTTTTCTGAAATCGCTTCCTTCTGATCTATCATAGAAGACAAAGGTAGCAATCCCCTTGTAAGTGGCAAAGTCTAAAAATTTCAAAGTAAGAAAGACTTTAAGGTTTAAAGATTCGTAGTTTGAAAGAGATGAAAATTAAAAAAGCGCCAACTTCGTTGGCGCTTTTTGTCAAATTCAAATAATACACATTGTACGTACTAAGCTTTTACAAATCTTACTGGAACTTTGTATACTTCCATCGTTTCACCAGTTGTTTGTTGAATCTTTTTATAATTCAACTTCGATTTGATAAAACCTACAATTTCTTTATTCTCTGCCTCTACAGAAAGAACAATAATTTCATTTTTTCTGTTTAGCATAAATGTCACCTCTGCTTTTATATTCTCATTTGTATCATACTTTCCTAAGTATTTTACAATTTGAGTTCTTAAAACTTCTCCTTTTCCTTTGTCTTTATCATTGTTAGCAAAAGTAGTTGTTGCGCTCATTGCGAAAACAAAAAATAGTACAGCTAATTTTTTCATTTTTTTTAGATTTTTATGGGTTTTTATTTGTGTTTGTTTTTAACACTGTAAAAGTATTTTATCACTAAAAAATGATATAGAAAATTAGGTTACGAAAAGTTTGCTTTTTGGTAAGAATAATGGGAAAAACAACATTGTTAACCTAAAGTTTACATTGCCTTATTGATAGTACTTTTTGAGAATTATTAATGATGTGTCATCGAATAAAATCAAAGAATCTATTCTTCTTATTTTTTTAGGAATGATTAACAAAAAAGGTTCAAAATAGCGTGTTACGAAATTGTAATTTCCTTCTATTTTTGGTCTTTTTTAGGAAAGAATAAATCGTCTTTAATGACATATTTTTTGTACTTACCATCCTTGTATCTCCAGTAAATAAATATGGGCATTAAAATAAAAGAAAGAAACAGCACACCCAAACCCATGACAATAGGTCCTTTTGGATGATTCGAGTATTCTAAATACCCTCCAATAGACATCCAGACAATAAAAATGATGAATAATACTTTTAGTGCTAATTTCATAAAGCAAAACTACAAAAGTTCTACTTTAAAAAGATCTTTGTATGTGAAATGATTTATTAAGTTGAAGTTACTTGTATTAGTTTATTTCTGTAGGCTGTTAATAATTTTGATTTCGAAATAAACCCAACATACTTTTTATTTTTAATTACTGGGAGATTCCATGCTCCTGTTCCCTTGAACTTTTTCATAATGGTTTCCATAGAATCTTCATAAAAAATAATGTCTGGTGCCGATTTCATAAACAGAGATACCGTTGTGCTATGATACATTTCCTGATCAAACATCACAGAACGAACATCATCTAACAGCACTATACCTAAAAATTGCCCTTCATCATCTAAGACAGGAAATAAATTACGACTCGATTTGGAAACTCCTTTTTTAAGCATTTCTCCCAGAGTCATTTCTGGATTTAGTGCTACAAAGTTTGTTTCCAAAACACGATCAATTTTCAACATCATTAGTGCATTTTTATCTTTGTCATTCGTAATTAACTCTCCTCTTTTGGCCAACTCAGCCGTATAAATTGAATTTGGAACAAAATATTTTGTGAACCCGTAAGAGATCGTAGCCACGAGCATTAACGGAACAAATAAATCGTATCCTCCAGTAATTTCAGCAATTAAAAATATAGCTGTTAATGGTGCGTGTAATACTCCAGCCATTAGCCCAGTCATACCGATCAATGTAAAGTTAGATTCAGAGACATTAAACCCAAACTGATTGATCGTTTTTGCAAAAGCGTTTCCTAAAGCACTCCCCATAAAAATCGTTGGAATAAAAATTCCTCCCACTCCACCTGCTGCAAAAGTTGTGGTCATAGCTATTGCCTTGAAAACGACAATAACCATCAAAATTCCAATAACAGTCCACATTTTAGAAGTGTCAATATCAAACTGCAAACCACTTAGTGCCTCGCTTGTATTTCCGTTTAGTAAGTTGTTAATTAAACTATACCCTTCACCATAAAGTGGCGGAATAAAATACAACATCAAACCTATGGCAACAGCCGCTATTCCTATTTTAAGATACGCGTTTGAGAATCGATTGAAAAACTTTGTAATAAAGAAATACATCTTTGAAAAATAGACCGAAGCAATTCCTGTTCCTACTCCCAAAAAGATGTAAAATAAAATATCTCTTATACGCCAAGCTTCTTGTAACTCAAAACCAAACAAAACATCCGTTTCACGAAAAAAATAGGATGTAATAACTGCTGAGACAGATGCTAATAACAAAGGAACTAAGGATGCAAATACAAGATCTAAACTAAAAATTTCGATGGCAAAAACAATAGCAGCAACTGGGGCTTGAAACATAGATGACATGGCGCCAGCGGTAGCACAACCTATTAACAACATACGAGTCTTGGTATTCATGTGAAACAACTGAGCAACATTAGAACCCAGTGCCGCACCTGTGCTTACTGCGGGTCCTTGCAGTCCTGCTGACCCCCCAAATCCTACTGTAATTGGTGCTGTTAGTAAAGATGCAAACATTTTGTATCGCTCTATAATTCCACTTTTCTTAGAGATTGAATATAAGGTTGTGGAAATCCCATGTCCGATATTTTTTTTAATCAAGTTCTTTTTAATCAGATATACCAACCAAACTCCTATGATGGGAAATATAAAATAAAGGGCATGATGGACATTTTTAATGATTCCACCTTCCAATATAGATTGAATAAAAAGTGTTAGGTATTTTAAAATTACGGTTCCCAGACCTGCTAAAAATCCCACCAATATACTCAACATTAAGACAAACTGACGTTCAGAGATGTGCTTGTATCTCCAAATAAGTATTCTCGTAAATATATTTCGTTTTTTTGTTGGCATTTTTTATCTGTCTTTGCGATCATGCTATGCATGAGAAGCTCGCCTGCGTCGGGCAGGCAATCTTAATCATGAGATTCCTTCACTTTTGCCTGTCTTGAGCGACAGTCGAAAAGTTCGGAATGACAACTGTAATTTAATTATTTAGTCCTTCATTAAAACATCCGTACCCAAATATTTATCGTCTTTGTTGTAATACCAAGCACGACTCTTTGGCATTTTTACACCGTTAATATTTTCCAATCCAGTTAGTAAAATATACTCTCCCGTATTTGGCTTTGAGTCCTTTAAAAACTGATATACTTCCATGGCATAGGTTTTTGGGTCAAAATAAAAGAACCAAGTATCTTTACCCACTTCTTGGCTATAGGTTGCCTTAAGTACTAGATACTCTTTCTCTTTGAAAGTTTTCTTCTCAACTTTTGGATCGATAATCGTTCCCTCATCTTTCAATTTCATAGGCAAACCATATAAATAAGTATAATAATTCTTATAAAGATTAGCGCGATCACAGTTTAAATTGTGCTGCTTTTTAACCTCTTCAGAAAGATTCGCATTTCCATTAAACCCAATCGAACAATCTCCTTTGCGTACAGTATATTCTGTAACATTTTCTCCTTGAGATGCTTTCACGTAAAAGTACTGTTCTGGCAAGTTAATTTTGATCTCAGAATCTCGTTTGGGCCTATTAGGAGTTTCCATAGTGATATAAAGCGTTCCTTGAAAGCTCTCCCATTTCCCTTCTGGATCGTGAAATTGAATTGATTTTTCTAGCAGTTGTTTTCCTGTGAGTTGTGCATAAGAAATAGTTACACTAAAAAATAGTAGAAGTAAGGTAAATCGTTTCATACTTTAAAAGTAGGAAAAATGTTTTTCTCAGAAAGCTTCTAAACCTCCGATCCTAAGAAATAATGAACGGAGGAATGAAAGTGCTGTTTGAAAAACATAGCATGGAATTCCGAGAGAGAATGGTCAACATGAATTTCATAAGGATCGGATTGATTTTTTGCTTCGTTTTGTATCAAGACAAAATGAAGTTGACAACATAAAAAAACTCGCTTCCAAATAGAAACGAGTTTTTGAGATTCTCGACTGAACTCGAGATTGACATCTTTTTGTCTTTTATTCTTAAATATCTAACTTGATATTGAGCTCTTTCAATTGCTCATCATCCACTGGAGATGGTGCATCAATCATTACATCTCTACCTGAGTTGTTTTTCGGGAAGGCAATAAAATCACGTATGGTTTCTTGTCCTCCTAAAATAGCAACCAATCGATCGAATCCAAAGGCGATTCCTCCATGCGGTGGTGCTCCATATTCAAAAGCATCCATTAAGAATCCAAATTGAGCTTTGGCCTCTTCGGGAGTAAATCCTAGATAATCAAACATCAAAGCTTGTACTTGTTTGTCGTGGATTCTAATAGAGCCTCCACCAATTTCATTTCCATTCAGCACCAAATCATAAGCATTCGCTTTTACATTTCCAGGCTCCGTTTCTAGCAATGGAATTTGCTCTGGCTTTGGTGATGTAAATGGGTGGTGCATGGCATGATAACGTTCTGTTTCTTCATCCCATTCCAACAATGGAAAATCTACAACCCATAACGGAGCAAACTCATCTGACTTACGCAATCCTAAACGTTCTGCCAATTCCATTCGCAAGGCACTTAATTGCGCTCTTGTTTTATCAGTAGGTCCAGACAAGACGCAGATCAAATCACCCTCTTTGGCTCCAGTAACTTCTGCCCATTTTGCCAGATCATCCTGATCGTAAAACTTATCGACTGATGATTTATAACTTCCATCTTCATTACACTTTACATAAACCATTCCTTTGGCACCAACCTGCGGACGCTTTACCCAATCGATCAATTTATCGATCTCTTTTCTTGTGTAAGAAGCTCCACCAGGAACCGCAATTCCAACCACCAATTCTGCTGAATTGAACACATTGAAATCTTTGTGCTGTGCTACAGCATTCAACTCTCCAAACTCCATTCCGAAACGGATATCTGGTTTGTCGTTTCCATACAAGCGCATCGCATCGTCATAGAACATTCGTGGAAATTTATCCACTTCTATTCCTTTGATTTCTTTCAATAAGTGGCGGGTTAATCCTTCGAATGTGTTCAAAATATCTTCTTGCTCTACGAATGCCATTTCGCAGTCTATTTGAGTAAACTCAGGCTGACGGTCGGCTCGTAGGTCTTCATCTCGAAAACACTTCACAATCTGGAAATATTTGTCCATTCCGCCCACCATTAACAATTGTTTGAAGGTTTGTGGAGACTGTGGCAAAGCATAGAATTGTCCCTCATTCATACGAGATGGCACCACAAAATCGCGCGCTCCTTCTGGGGTCGATTTGATCAAATAAGGTGTTTCTACTTCTGCAAATCCTTGATCTGATAAATATTTACGAACTTCCATTGCCACTTTGTGACGGAAGAGTAAACTCTCTTTCACAGGATTACGACGAATGTCTAAATAGCGATATTTCATACGTAAATCTTCACCCCCATCTGTCTCATCTTCAATCGTAAACGGAGGTAACTTTGCTTCGTTTAAGATGGTCAATTCAGAGACCAACACTTCAACATCTCCAGTAGGGATATTTGGATTTTTAGACTGACGCTCAATGACCTTTCCTTTGACCTGAATTACAAATTCACGCCCTAGTCCTTTTGCTTTTTCCATCAAATCGGCAGCAGTTCTTTCTTCATCAAAGATCAATTGTGTAATTCCATATCGATCTCTCAAATCTACCCAAATCATGAATCCTTTGTCTCTCGACTTTTGTACCCAACCTGCTAACGTAACTTCTGTGTCGATGTGCGAAGCTCGTAATTCGCCACAAGAATGTGTTCTATACATTGCTTTTTTGTTATTCCTGCGGAGGCAGGAATCTTTTTTATTTGTTAATTAATTCCATATGGATTCTCATTTACATGGGAATGACATACGATTTATCGGCTGCAAATTTAATCAAATCCTAAGAATAGCACTATATTTATGCTTTCAATTCTATCACTAAAAATGTAGCATGAGCGTAATCAATATTCAAGAAAAATTCGATTTATTTTCCGATCAATGGTCTCCAAAAAGAATTGGAACTTTAAACGGGCAGCAAATCTTACTGGCTAAAATTCAAGGTGAATTTGTTTTTCATAAACACGACAATGAAGACGAACTGTTTATGGTAATGAAAGGACAGCTTAAATTAGAGCTACGCGACAAAACTGTCACTGTAAATCCAGGCGAATTTTATGTAGTACCAAAAGGTATAGAACACAAACCGATAGCCGAAGAAGAAACACATTTACTTTTGTTCGAACCTTTAAGCACCAAGCACACAGGAGATGTGATGGCAGATATTACGGTGGAAAACTATGAGTCAATTTGACAATGATCAATTATCAGTGAACAATTATCAATGAAAAACTAAAAATCAAAAAAGCTATGAAACTAGAAAACAATCCTCTGCAAAACAAATCTTATGATTTTGCTCTTCTAATTGTGAATTTAAGTAGAAAAATTATGAAAGAAAATAAGGAATTCATTTTATCAAAACAGTTACTAAGAAGTGGCACTTCAGTTGGAGCAAATATTATGGAAGCTAACGGAGCTATTTCTAAAGCAGATTTTTCTGCTAAAATATCTATTTCTTATAAAGAAAGTTTGGAGACAAAATATTGGCTATCTCTTTTAAAGGACAGCGGATATCTAATTGAAAAAGAATTTATTATTCTTTATGAAAGAATAGATGAGATATCCAAAATTCTATTTTCAATTTTAAAAACAACTCGAATAAATAAACAATGAGTAATAATAATCAGTGATCAATTAACAATTAACAATGATAACTGATAACTGATAACTGATAACTGATAATTGATAACTGAACAATGAAATTATTTTTAGTTCCAACTCCAATCGGCAATTTAGAAGATATGACCTTCAGAGCTATTAAAGTTTTGAAGGAAGTAGATACTATTTTGGCAGAAGATACACGTACCAGTGGGAAATTGTTGAAGCATTTTGAAATTGACACGCCCATGATGTCTCATCATATGCATAATGAACACAAAACAGTAGATGCTATCGTAAGGCGCTTGCAATCGGGAGAGACTTTTGCTCTGATTTCTGATGCGGGCACTCCTGCTATTTCTGATCCAGGTTTTTTATTGACTCGTGCTTGTGTGCAAAACAAGATTGATGTGGAATGTTTACCAGGAGCGACAGCTTTTGTCCCTGCCTTGGTGAATTCAGGGTTTCCTAATGATAAATTTGTTTTTGAAGGTTTTTTACCTGTGAAAAAAGGGAGACAAACACGTTTGAAATTCTTAGCAGAAGAGACACGTACCATGATTTTTTATGAGAGTCCTCACAAGCTACTCAAAACACTTTCTCATTTCGCTGAATATTTTGGAGAAGACAGGCTAGTTTCTGTTTCGAGGGAACTCACCAAAATGTTTGAAGAAACCGTTCGTGGTAGAGTTAAAGAAGTATTGGATTATTATACCAACAAACCTCCTAAGGGGGAAATTGTCATCATAGTAGAAGGAAAGAAATAAATCATGAAAAAAAACATCTTATTATTAAGTATTACTGTTTTATTGAGTTGTAACTTAAAGCAGGGAGGGCAACAAAACAAACCCAGCAAAGAGCAGTTAGAAATATGGAAGTCTGAAATTGTAAAAACCGAAGAAGCGTTCAATGATTTGGCACAAAAGGAAGGACTGTCTGTGGCTTTTAAAACCTACGCTGCTCCTGATGGTGTGATTAGTCGACGTAGAAAAATTATTCGAGGCAAAGACTCTATTGCTCTATGGTACAAAGAAAATCCCAGACCTGATCAGACCTTAACATGGAAACCCGATTTTGTGAATGTAAGTACTTCAGGAGATTTAGGTTACACCTATGGAACAGCCATTTTTACCACTACTGACTCTCTTGGAAATAAAACTGTTCGCAAAGCAAAATTTCACACGGTGTGGGAACGACAAGCCGATGGCACATGGCGATTTGTATGGGATTAAATCCCTTTTCAAAACCCACTGCAAAAAAGTACATTTTGTTTATACTCTTATTAAAAATATAGCTATAAAACCAAAGAGAGTTATTTTTTCCAACGTTCAAGTTGAATATTAGAATAATAAAACATAAATTTGTCAAAAAATGACAAGTCTAATGAAAACCACATTTGGAGAATACATCCGACTTTTACGAAATGAAAACAAATTGACTTTAACGCAACTTGCTGCTAAGTTAAATTTAGACTCTGCGAATTTGAGTAAAATTGAGAATGGTAAACGTGATTTTAATGAAAAACGTCTACCAAGACTTGCCAGAATCTTCAAACTTAATCTTACGGAATTACGAAATGAATATGTTACTGACCAAATCGGGAAACATATTTATGAAACAAACTGCACAAAACAACTTTTACAAGTTGCAGAAGAAAAAGCAGAGTATAGAAGAACATTAAACAAATCACTTCAAACAAAATAGAATATGAATATAGTATCATTTTTTGCAGGAGCGGGCGGACTAGATTTAGGTTTTGAGAAAGCAGGATTTAATGTTGTTTGGGCTAATGAATATGACAAAGATATTTGGGAAACTTATGAAAAGAATCATAAAAATACAGTTTTAGACCGAAGAAGTATTGTGAACATAGAAGCTGATGAAGTTCCTGAATGTGATGGAATAATTGGTGGACCACCTTGCCAAAGCTGGAGTGAAGCAGGCTCGCTACGTGGAATTAATGATAAACGTGGACAATTGTTTTATGATTTTATTAGAATTCTAGATGCTAAACAACCCAAATTTTTTCTAGCTGAAAATGTAAGCGGAATGCTTTTAGAAAGGCATTCAAAAGCTTTAAAAAACATTAAAGAAATGTTTAAAAACGCTGGTTATAGATTGTCATTTAAGTTATTAAATGCATCAGATTTTGATGTTCCTCAAGATAGAAAGAGAGTATTTTTCGTTGGTATTCGAGAAGATCTTGATTTCATTTTTGAGTTTCCACAACCATTAAAAGAAAAGGTAACTCTTGAGCAAACCATAATTGATTTGAAAGAAACAGTTGTACCTGCGAAAGATGGCAATAAAACAAATAAAGAAAATTGTAAAGTTTCAAATCATGAATATATGATTGGTGGCTTTTCTTCAATGTTTATGTCGAGAAATAGGGTAAGGAGTTGGGATGAACAATCTTTTACAATTCAAGCTGGTGGTAGACATGCACCTCTTCATCCTCAAGCTCCAAAAATGAAATTCATTGAACAAAACATTAGAGTTTTTGTACCTGGAAAAGAACATTTATATCGAAGGTTAAGTGTGAGAGAATGCGCCAGAATTCAAACTTTTCCTAATGACTTTGTTTTTCATTACAATCATATTTCTGCTGGATATAAAATGATTGGAAACGCAGTTCCTGTCAATCTTGCGAAACATATCGCTGTAAGTATTAAGTCTCAAATTGAAAATGCTGAAAAGAAAACAGAAAGAACAACAAAGAAATTGGAATTAGAAAATATACTTTAATATTTTATGTCTAGCCAAACTATTAACGGTAAAGCTTTTGAATATGCTTTACTTTTTGAATTTTATGAACGCATAAAAAATATTACTAGCGTTTCTATAACCGAGAATGAACCTTACTCAACAGCAAAAGGTTTTTTCGATGGTTTTAATGAAGCTGAACAAGATACATTTAGAATTACCGCAAGTGCTTCAATAAATTTTTTAATCGACATAGAGCCAAGACTATCGAATGGAATTAACAAAGACGATGTTTTAATTTTAGAATTAGTTAGTGACCAAGCTGGACAAACTGGAGATGTTCGTGATGTTTTAATAATTCGTTCTTTACAAAAATGGGAAATTGGAATTTCTGCCAAGAATAACCATAGAGCAGTTAAACATTCGAGGTTATCGCAAAGAATTGACTTTGGAGAAAAATGGTTAGGTATACCTTGCTCAAAAAACTACTTCGAAGAAATTAAACCAGTCTTTGATATGCTAACAGGATTAAGAGCAAAAGACAGAACTACTAAATGGATTTCAATAGAGAATATGCACCAAGTAGTCTACATCCCTATTTTAGATGCTTTCAGAAAAGAGCTACTTCGATTGGATAAAGAAAACCCAAATATTGTGGCAGAAAATTTAGTTCAATATTTGATTGGTAATAAAGATTTTTATAAGGTAATTAAAGGCAAAAAGAAAGTCGAGATTCAAGCTTACAATCTACATGGAACTTTGAATTTACCTTTTGAAAAAGTAAAGCCGAAAGCAAAAATTCCAAAATTGAAATTACCAACGAGATTAATTGAGATTGTTTATCAAGAAAATTCAACAACAACATTATTGGTTTCTTTGAATGAAGGATGGCAAATTTCTTTTAGAATACACAATGCAAGCTCAAGAGTTGAACCTTCATTAAAATTTGATATAAATTTAGTGAGTGCACCTCATACTTTGTTTACCAATCATATATTTGTGAATGGATAAACATAAAACGGCTAACTTCCCCATTCAATTCCGACCAAAATCCTATGCAACAACTCCTAAAAGACATTAAAAACTGTACCCTATGCGAACCTCATTTGGCTTTGGGAGTCAATCCTGTGGTAAGAGCACATCAAAATTCTAGAGCTGTCATTATTGGTCAGGCTCCAGGTACTAAGGTGCATGCTTCTGGAGTTCCTTGGGACGATGCTAGTGGGAGGCAACTCCGCAAATGGATGAATGTAACCGACGAGCAATTCTACAACGAAGAAATTTTCGCCATCATTCCCATGGGATTTTGCTATCCTGGAAAAGGAGCCAGTGGTGATTTACCGCCCAGAAAAGAATGTGCTCCTCAATGGCACAAACCTCTATTTGATCAAATGACCAATATTGAATTGGTGATTTTAATCGGAATGTATGCCCAAAACTATTATTTAGGAGATCAAGCAAAAAGAACACTCACGGAAACGGTAGACAATTATCCAGAATACCTTCCTAAGTATTTTGTACTTCCACACCCCTCTCCTCGGAATCGGTTTTGGCTGTCCAAAAATCCTTGGTTCGAAAAAGATGTGGTACCTGAATTGCAGAAAAGAATTCAGAAGTTTCTAAAATAATCTTTCGTTCTGTCATGTCCAAGACAGGAATCCATAAAAAATAGTTGTCTTTAGATTCCTGTTCCTGCCTAGAGCAGGCAGATTCACAGGAATGGCATTACTTTTTTGTTAAATTAAATTTAGCTTACTGAGAATCAATTGGCATGATAGAAATCACATTAAATATGTTTTCCCTTTTCCCAGCCATGTTTTCCAAGATATTGCTCTCCAGACTCCACAGCTCCTTCTTCGATAGAAGTTCCCATAGAATCGTTCCAACGATTAAGGTATCCGAACAAAGAAATCACGCCTAACATTTCTACAATCTCTCCTTCATTCCAATGTTCGTACAAACGTTTTTTAATCCCTTCATCTACTTGATTGGGCACCAAGCTGGCCGCTAAGGAAAAATCCAATGCAGCTCTTTCTGCTTCAGAAAAAGCGGGGTGTGTTTTGTATTCCCAAATATTATCTAGCTGCTCTTGCTCTGCTCCATAACGTTCGGCAGCTCTAATGGCATGCGCCTGACAATATCTACACCCTGTTGAATTACTAGAAACCCAGGCAATCATCCGTTTCAAAGCTGAGGTAACCCTTCCTTCATTCGCCATTACCGCTTTGTTTAAATTGATAAATGCTTTGGAAATGGCAGGTCTTCTCTGCATGGTTAAAACCGAGTTAGGACAAAATCCTAGAGTTTCGTTAAAAAACTCTGCTAATTCTTTGGTTTCGAGGTCGTGGTCAGGTGATAAAGGTGTTACTAATGGCATGTTTGTTTAAATTTTTTATTGAATAGAAGGTAAATTTACGAGTTTTATCTGTGATTTGGTAGCCAGAAATTCGGAGTCGGAAGTGAATGTCAGATGAAAATTATAGCACATTCAAATCTCTTAAAAATCATTTAACCTTTTCAACTTTTACACCTTGCAACTTTAATACTTTGAAAATTATCTTCTGAGAAGACTAAAGTGTCCTTTTTTTTCTACAATAACACCATTAATATCAACAAGCTTTATAGAAAACCAATAATCAGACGAGGGAAGTAGTTTACCTCCGTACCTTCCATTCCACCCGATAGAAGATGCATTTAAATTCCCTACAATTAGTCCAAATCTGTTAAAAATCTTGATCTCTGATTGCGTGTAAAAATTTCTATCGATTCCTTCTAACCACCAGACATCGTTCACTCCGTCATCATTAGGAGTAAAAAATTCAGGATAGTTTAATAAGGCAAATCGGTAACTAAAAATTCCGCATCCCTTGGTATCTCTTATGAACAACGTATGGACTCCTGGAGTTAATCCCGAAAACGACGTTACCGTACTGTAAGGCCCTGTGTTATTATCAATGGAAAATTCGTAAGATCCTATTCCCAAATTTTCCGCAAGAATCTGAATAGCGTTATTATTTGTACTATCGTTAATAATCAAATTATCAGGGCCAAAATTTGCGAGTTCAGATGCGGTTACAACAATTCTTTTCTCTTCTGAAATACATCCTGCGAGACTGGTTCCTATTACCGTGTATATTCCTGTCTGAGTGACACTGACAGTAGCGGAACTCCCAATAATATTTCTTTGTTCATCCCTCCATTCATAAGTATAATTCCCCTGAGGATTGGCAGCTGTTATGTCTACAGAAGCTTGATTAATACATAAAACAACTTGGACAGGCACATCAAACATAGGCAACGTATTATCTACAGTAACAGTAACAGGTATTCTTCTGGAAGAGGTACAGCCAGATACATTAGCCTCTACATAATAGATGGTTGTTGAAGTTAATGCAGGCGTCGTATAGTTAGTCCCTGTGGCTATTGATCTTGTGCTTGATGGTGAATTGTACCAGAAAATATTTCCTGTTGAGGCAGCTGCTGTTATGCTTCCCCGTTGTCCAGTACATATTAAATCATCTGTTGTGCTTGTAATTAATGGTTCTTGATTAACATTGACTGATACGGGAATTCTTGGAATTGATAAACATCCATTTACAGATACTGTCAGATAGTAGATCGTACTAGAAGTTAATGTGGGAGTTACAAACGAATTTCCTGTAGCCAGTAAGGTTCCTCCTGTACGAGCATCATACCACAGAGCATTTCCGTCACTTACAGTAGCTGTTAAGGTTACTGTCCCAGAAATACAGATATTTCCACCTGCACTAGAGGTAACTCTTGGAATGTAGATACTGGTACTCGCAGATACACTAATTGTTGGATCTCCTGCCATCCCTCCATATTCTACTACGTATCCTTTGGGGAGGTAGAGTCCCGATGTACCAAATAGTGGCAGATCATTCCATGAACCTGAAATTCCAATGGAAGGGTCGGTAACGTGTGCATAATCTTCATCTCCATTGTTATTAGGTTCGCCTGTATTCCAAAAAGAAAAAGTTGGACTGCTACCATTAAAATTTCCATTCCAAAAAATCTGTCCTGTTTCGGGTCCTGTAACCCATCGCCAAACACCTTCTACAGCAGCATCGCTCCCTCCAATCCAGCCAGCTCCTGAAACTTGATTTCCTACCAATTGAGCTTCATCCTGACTCGTTACCGTTGCAAGATATCCTTGCAATCCAAAGTACGTTCTTCCTGCCGCTGCTTGACGTGCAGACTCCCAGTCAATCCCTTCATTAGAAACATATTCATAAAAATGACCATTAGATGGTAAAAAGTTTACATCTCCAATGGTAAAAGAAAAGAATTTTTCTCCTGCTACTGATGGATTGCTACTTTTGAAGATAACATCTCGAACTGCTGCCTGTAAATATGTATACAAGACTTGAGCTCCTGATGCAGAATTTGACGTTAAGGTTAATCTTCCTTCTATATCACTCCAATAGCTAATGACATTCGGGTGATTTCCTGTTAATACCAATCGATCTTCATTGATAATATAACCCGAAGATATTTGTATGTAAAATGCATCTATTCCAGTATCATCAGGATCTGTAATAGTGAAATTAGGCGCGATTCGAATTTGACTCTGAGGGCAATAAGCTTGCCGACTATTAGTCGTAATAACTGGCGGTTGATTCGTTTGAGAATACGTTAGAAAAGAGATCAAAAAAAAGAACCAACATCTTTTAAGTGGATAATTATACAGCATTCTATTCAAACCAACACAATTATTAAATCTTTGTCATTATTTTATAAATATACAATAGGACCCTTAAAAATTCTTAAAAATGACCAAAAATTCTGTTACCTCTATCTGGAAAGAAAATATGCTTTTTGAATCTGATACTCTTTATGGATACTCCTCATGAAGGCATTCAGAGTAAAAAAGCCATGATGTGATTATCACTCGCAAGATGTTCAGGGCTGGATGTTGTTTCTCTTTTGAAAAAGATGAGAGCTGAAGTAGATGATTTTAAAATTTCGGTTCATGCTAAACTGACTGATGAACACCCAAAATACTATGACAAGGTTTCTGTAGAATAGCATTTCTATGGCTCAAATATGAAAGAAGATACGATTCAAAAAGCAGTAGATCTATCTGTAGAAAAGTATTGTGGAATGATGAAAATTATAACACATTCAAATCTCTTAAAAATCATGTAACCTTTTCAAATTCTATACCTTGCAACTTTAATACTTTCAGAATTACCTTCTGAGAAGGCTAAAGTGTCCTTTTCTTCTGATAGGTGATCTGCTGGTATTTCTGTGGACGAGTTCAATTGAGAACCAATAATCGTCTGAGGGTAAAGTCTTACCATTGTAAGTTCCGTCCCAACCAGGAGTATTAATATTTATTTCAGCAACAACTTTTCCATATCGATTGAAAATTCGAATACTTGAAGTGGGATAAAAAGTTGAATTCGCTCCTTTAATAGCCCAAGTATCATTTGTACCATCTCCATTAGGGGTGAAAAACTTAGGGAATTCTAAAACAGAAACTTGCAGTTGTGCAGTACCACATCCATTTTTATCTCTTACCAGAATTGTATAAATCCCTCCAGATAGATTCTGAAACACAGGCGAATCTTGAAAATTAGTAGTAGTTCCAGTGTCATCATTTCTAAGTGCATATTCATAATTACCTATTCCTAAATTTGCAGGATTAATGGTAATAGAATTATTGTTTGAATCATCTACAATGGTTACATCGTTTTCTGTAATGGTGGCAATGATGGATTCATTGACTTGCACAGTTTGTTCAAAGCTACATGGTTGTCCGTTTGCACCCAGATTCCCATTTGAAGCTCTTCCTACAAGTCTATAGGTACCACCAGCTCTAATATCTAATGTTCTTCCTAGTTGAGATGTGCCATTGGGTAAAAACCATTCATAATCGTAATTGTCTGGACCTTCATTAATAGGCTCTAGTCTAATGGTTTCTCCTAAACATAAGATTCTTGGAGTTGTTAATTCAAAAACGGGTGGATTATTAATAACAATGTCAAATCTCAATCGATTATTATTCACGCATCC
>JANQMD010000031.1 GCA_028280265.1 Flavobacteriaceae bacterium | reverse complement strand
GGATGCGTGAATAATAATCGATTGAGATTTGACATTGTTATTAATAATCCACCCGTTTTTGAATTAACAACTCCAAGAATCTTATGTTTAGGAGAAACCCTTAGATTAGAGCCTATTAATGAAGGTCCAGACAATTACGATTATGAATGGTTTTTACCCAATGGCACATCTCAACTGGGAAGAACATTAGATATTAGGGCTGGTGGTACCTATAGACTTGTAGGAAGAGCTTCAAATGGAAATTTGGGTGCAAATGGACAACCATGTAGCTTTGAACAAACTGTGCAGGTCAATGAATCCATCATTGCCACTATTACAGAAAACGATGTAACCATTGTAGACGATTCAAACAATAATTCTATTACTATTAATCCCGCAAATTTAGGAATAGGTAATTATGAATATGCACTTAGAAATGATGACACTGGAACTACTACTAATTTTCAAGACTCACCTGTGTTTCAGAATCTATCTGGAGGGATTTATACAATTCTGGTAAGAGATAAAAATGGATGTGGTACTGCACAATTGCAAGTTTCTGTATTAGAATTCCCTAAGTTTTTCACTCCTAATGGAGATGGCACAAATGACACTTGGGCTATTAAAGGAGCGAATTCAACTTTTTATCCCACTTCAAGTATTCGAATTTTCAATCGATATGGAAAAGTTGTTGCTGAAATAAATATTGATACTCCTGGTTGGGACGGAACTTACAATGGTAAGACATTACCCTCAGACGATTATTGGTTCTCAATTGAACTCGTCCACAGAAATACTAGCAGATCACCTATCAGAAGAAAAGGGAATTTCTCTTTGCTTAGGAGAATCAATCCGTAATTCACATAATTTAAGCTTCTTGTTTATAGGAGCTGAAAATTGACAAAAATAGATCATAGAATGTGAGTGTTGAATGGCGGAATTTGATATGAACAAAGAGATAAAAATTACTCATTTTATTTTCGATTCCGTCATTCCATAAGGCAAAAGCTTTGTACTTTTATGAAATGGATTTTAAACTTGAATCTGAGTTCAACCCCACTGGAGATCAGCCGGAAGCGATTCGGCAATTAGCACAAGGGATTACTGAAGGAGATAGATACCAAACCCTGTTAGGTGTTACTGGATCTGGGAAAACATTTACCGTTGCCAATGTCGTAGAAAAAGTAAACCGACCTACCTTGGTATTGGCTCACAACAAAACATTGGCCGCTCAATTGTATTCGGAATTCAAACAATTTTTCCCAAACAATGCAGTCGAATATTTTGTTTCTTACTACGATTATTACCAGCCTGAAGCATACATCCCTGTTACAGGAACCTACATAGAAAAAGATTTATCTATTAATGATGATATCGAACGTTTACGATTGAGTACCACCTCTTCTCTACTCTCAGGGAGAAGAGATGTCTTAGTGGTGGCCTCCGTTTCTTGTCTATATGGTATCGGTAATCCTGTAGAATTCAAAAAGAATGTCATACCTATTGAAGTAGGGCAAATTATTTCCAGAACAAAATTCCTACATCAATTGGTGACAAGTCTTTACTCCAGGACTGATGTAGAAATCAAAAGTGGAACCTTTAAGGTAAAAGGAGACGTGGTTACCATTTTCCCTTCTTATGGCGAAAACGGATACCGTGTACATTTTTTTGGAGATGAGATTGAAGAAATTGAATCCATCGACATCGTTAGTAATATTATTATTGATCGATTTGAGAGCTTGACGATTTACCCTGCCAATCTTTTTGTGACTTCTCCTGATGTATTACAAAATGCCATTCATGAAATTCAGGACGATTTAATGAAGCAATACGATTACTTTAAAGAGATTGGAAAGCACTTGGAAGCAAAACGTCTGAAAGAGCGAACTGAATTCGATTTAGAGATGATTCGTGAGTTGGGTTATTGTTCGGGGATTGAAAACTACTCACGTTATTTAGATGGACGTGATGCTGGAACCAGACCTTTCTGCTTGCTAGATTACTTTCCTGATGATTATTTAATGGTCATTGATGAAAGTCATGTAACCATTCCTCAAACACATGCCATGTATGGTGGAGATCGTAGCCGAAAAGAAAACCTCGTTGAGTATGGGTTTCGTTTGCCAGCAGCTATGGACAACAGACCCCTGAAGTTTGAAGAATTTGAAGCACTTCAAAATCAAGTTATTTATGTGAGTGCAACACCAGCAGATTACGAACTGCAAAACACAGAAGGACTCTTCGTGGAGCAAGTTATACGACCAACGGGATTACTAGATCCTGAGATTGAAATTCGCCCTAGCTTAAATCAGATTGATGATTTAATTGAAGAAATTCAAATTCGAGTAGAAAAAGATGAACGTACTTTAGTGACCACTTTAACCAAACGAATGGCAGAGGAACTAACCAAATACCTCACACGTATTCAGGTACGTTGTCGTTATATTCATTCTGATGTGGATACTTTAGAAAGAGTAGAAATCATGCAAGATTTACGAAAGGGATTGTTTGATGTTTTGGTAGGCGTAAACCTCTTAAGAGAAGGATTGGATTTGCCAGAAGTGTCTTTGGTTGCTATACTTGATGCTGACAAAGAAGGCTTTTTACGTTCTCATCGTTCTTTAACTCAAACGGTAGGAAGAGCTGCTAGAAATGTAAATGGTTTGGCCATCATGTATGCCGATAAAATCACGCGAAGTATGCAACTAACCATAGATGAAACCAATCGTCGTCGTGAAAAGCAGATCAATTATAATACGGAAAACAACATCACTCCTACTCAGATCAATAAAAAGATCGATGACACGCTTTCAAAGCAAGCTGTGGCGTCGTATCAATACAATACAGCTACTCAAAAGGCAGCTGAACAAGATCTGGAATACTTACCCAAATCTGAAATTGAGAAACGCATTCGAGAGAAGCGTAAATTGATGGAAGAAGCTGCCAAAGCACTTGATTTTATTGTGGCTGCGCAGTTAAGAGATGAAATTAAAATTTTGAAGGAAAAGATTTAATTTATAGATTTACAGAAACTTATTAAACCTATAACCAATTATTTTAAATGCTATGAGAAAATTGTTTTATGTGATAAGCATATTTATCACAACACAAATTGGCTTTTCCCAAGAATTAATTGACGAACCTATTCCAACGGATATTTTATTAAAGAAAAGTAAGCAACATACTTTTTCAATTTCTCCTGACGGAAAATTTTTCGCTGAAGTTATCGAAAACAATATTGAAAGAGATATTGTTATTATAGATATCGATAAATATATTCTACATCATAGAATCCCAATGGGAAGAAAACAAGTTAATAACATTTACTGGTTAACACCCAATAGATTACTCTATGAATCAACAGGTTCCATACATGCTATCGACATTGATGGCTCTAATTCTACTCAAATTGTTAGTAGAACGAATGGGAAATTAAACTTTTCATGGAGAAGTTTTAAGAAAAATTTTAGGTTTAATAGTCTAGTAAGTACATTACCAAGCAACAAAAATGAGATTTTAATTGAATCAATAGATGGAGATCTTTATTCATCCATAAAAAGAGTGAACATCTTTACTGGTAAAAAGATCAATGTGTTAAATGGAAAATTTGAAAAAATTAATAAATGGTTCCTTAACTCACAAATGAAAGGGAAAATAGGAATGAAATATGTAAAAGAGAATATCAAATATGTTATAAAAAACAATCAAAATAAATGGGAACAATTTTTTATCAACTACGATAGTGTAAGAAAACCTCTTAATGTCAATTCATCATCTTATCTAAATCAAAATATGACTTTCGAAGGTTTTAGTTTTGACCCGAATAGAATTCTACTTACTACCAATGTAAATTCTGACAAAAGAAAATTGATTGAATATGATATTGAAAATGGGAAAGTTGTAAAAACTCTCTTGGAAAATAATAATTGTGATATTAATGACCCTCACGGAGTTGGGAGTTTAATCATATTTGATGGAGATAAATCCGAAGTCGCAGGCGTACGATATGAGGGAATATTACCTGCTTATAAATGGTTTTCAAAAAGTTTTAAATCTGTTCATGACACTTTAAAGAAATTTTTCCCAAGACACTTCAATGACATTATAGATTTTGATGCAAATAAAAATCGTTTTCTAGTTTATCAGTGGAGTGATATTGATAGAGGTAATATTGGTGTTTATGATAAAGAGAATAAAAAATATGATATCATGTTTTATTTTAATGCTGATATCAGTAAATATAAATTATCAAAAACTAAAGTAATAACAATAAAGTCTAGAGATAATAATAGAATACCATGTTATCTAAATTTACCTACTAATTATTCACAAGATAAAAAAGCTCCTCTAATAGTCTTACCTCATGGTGGCCCTTGGGCTAGGGATTATTGGGAATTTAATAATGATGTACATTATTTTACTACGAGGGGATTTGCTGTACTACGAGTTAATTTTAGGGGTTCAACAGGATTTGGAAAAAAACATGTAGAAGCGGGTATTAAAAACCTTGACAAAATAATGATAGATGATATTGCCGATGCAACAAAAGATATAACTAAAAGATTTAGTATTGATCAGAATAGAGTTTTCATCTATGGATATAGTTATGGAGGTTATGCCACATATATGAGTTTACTTAAATACCCAGAACTCTATAAATCTGGAGTAGCAATATCAGCTCCAACAGATATCAAAAAATGGATGAAACAGCAAAAAAAGGAGAAAAATTATTTCTCCTATGAGTTTTGGAAAACAGCGTTAGGCTCTAAAAAGTCAAAATACTTATCTGAAATTTCTCCAATCAATTTCGCTGATAAAATTCGTAAGCCTGTTCTTATTTTTCATGGCAAAAGAGATGGTGTCATTTCAGTTGAACAAGCCGAAAAAATGTCAAAAGAATTGAAAAAGTACAATGCTAAAAGTAAAATAGAAATTCTAAATAATGAAGGCCATACAATCAAGAATAGTAATACCCTTGGTTATGTTTTAGATACTATTCATGACTTTTTTGTAACTGGGAATTAATAATTTCATACGATTTATTAGTTCATCTATAGTCATTGTAAAATATATTTTTATTACACATAGTGTTTAAAACAAAATCGTTCACTTCGATAAGCCTGTTTTTTCACAAGGTAGTCTCAGCATAAATCGCTTTCAAAATGAAGAAATAAGGCTACTTTGTCTAGAATCTTGCTTCTAAAAGTCATACTTTCAGGAGTAACATTTTATCTTGTTATAGCAATATCAATACGCTTAAAAATTATTTTTCTCTGTTAATTTTTGTAACAATCATCAAAAATGTAAGTCTTTATAAAAAACTAATTATCTTGACCAATCCTTGTAAACTTCTGTTAAGCATGTTGCTTTTTTGCAATTTTATCTTAGCACAAAATACCGAAACTATTGATGGCTTTGAAAAAAAAGTCCTTACGATTAAAAAAGTTAATCAAGCTCCTAAAATAGATGGCAAACTAGATGACCTCGCTTGGCGTAATGCAAGCATAGCCAGTAAATTTACCGAACGTCGCCCTAAAAACGGTGCTGCTGTTCCTGATAGCATTCGTACAGAAGTAAAAGTCGTCTATACTGATAGAGGCATCTACTTCGGCGCCAAATTATATGATCCTAATCCCGAAACCATTCCCAGAGAACTCACAGAACGAGATGATATTGGAAATACAGATTTCTTTTTTGTGATATTGAATGGATACAACGACGGACAACAAGCACTTTATTTTATTGTTACTGCTTCAGGTATTCAGTACGATGCTTTGGCAACTAGTAACAATGAAGATTCTTCATACGACGGTATTTGGGATAGTGCCGTAAGTATTACGGATGACGGTTGGATAGCAGAAGTAATGATTCCTTACAGAGAACTACGTTTTCCTGATAAACCTGTTCAAGAATGGGGCATACAGTTTGAGCGTGAATATCGGAAAGAAAGAAAACGACTCAGCTGGAATGCTGTAGACAATAGTCGTGGATCGTTCTTACAGCAAACAGGAATATTGCGAGGTATTGAAAATATCGATCCTCCTGTACGACTCAATTTCTTCCCGTTTTTAGGCTATGAATATGCTACCATTGGTGGTGAAAGAGAAGGAACCATCGTTGGAGGTATGGATTTAAAATATGGTATCAATGATGCTTTTACTTTAGATGCCACCTTGGTTCCTGATTTTGGACAAATCGCCTTTGACAATGTAGTACTGAATCTAGGACCTTTTGAACAACAATTTAACGAACGTAGACCATTTTTCACAGAAGGTACCGAGCTATTTTCTCGGGGTAATTTGTTTTTCTCAAGGCGAATCGGTGGTTCTCCATCGCAGGGTTTTAGCCTAAATACCAACGAAATAGTCCTTAAAAATCCCAATGAGATTGATTTAATCAATGCTGTTAAAGTAAGTGGAAGAACCGACAAAGGTTTAGGAATCGGTATTTTAAATGCTGTAACTGAAAGAACTGTAGCTACGATAAAAGATACTATAACTGGTAACATACGAGAAGCTGTAAAAGAGCCTCTTGCCAATTATAATATTTTGGTATTGGATCAGAGGCTAAAAAACAACTCTTACATATCCTTGGTAAATACGAATGTAATAAGAAGTGGTAACGGAAGAGATGCCAATGTTACAGGAGTATTTACAAGTATTAATAACAAAAAGAACACGTATAATATGTGGGCTAGTGCTGAAGCTAGTTGGGTCATGACTGATAAGACTCAGTTTGGAAATGAATTTAGAACAGGTATTTCCGACATTGCAGGAAAACATCGAAGTCAGTTTAGCACTTTTATTCGTACAAAAGATTATAATATAGATGATTTAGGATTTACTGGGCGAAACAACTTTCATGATTATTACGGTTACTATGGTTACCGCTATCTTCAACCTAAAGGAGGTTTAAACAATATGTTCTTGAATTTTAATTTGAATTTTAGACGTCGCCTCGAGCCCGATTTATTTAGAGAGCTCAGCTTCAATTTTAATAGTAGTTTTACAACCACTAATTTTTTCAACTTTGGCGGTGGATACGAGACTAGTTTTAATGGTATAAATGACATTTATGAACCCCGACAACAAGGATCGTATCTCAACATTCCCGGGTATCATGATGTTTGGATATGGTTCAATACAGATTTCAGAAAAAAATACGCTATCAGTTTCAATGTAGATTGGTACAAGTATCATGAAGCTGAGAGGTACGATTTTTTTGTAAACTCTTTTAATAGATATCGTTTCTCAGATCAATTTACTGTGAGTGTAAATACCAATTTTTCCATGTTTGGAAACCAGCACGGTTTTGCAGATAGGTTAAATGGTAACCCCATTATTGGGAATCGAGATAGGTGGAATCTTACCAATCGTTTAGAAAGTCAATATTCTATTAATGACAGAATGATTTTGAGCCTCGTTTTTAGACATTCTTATTCTAATGTTGAATATGCTCAGTATTTTAATTTATTGTCTGATGGCAATTTGCAACCTGCGACAAATTATACTGGGAATCGAGACACAACTTTTAACACATGGAACATCGATTTACGTTATTCATGGTGGATAAATCGCGGAAGTCAGCTTACCATTTTGTATCGTAATTCTGTATCTAATTTTGAGAACCAAGCCAACCTAGCCTTCTTTACAGAAAATTTTAGACGCTTATTTAACCAACCTATATTGAATCAATTTTCAGTTCGTTTGGATTATTTTGTCGATTACAATGCCATCAAACGATTGTTTAAAAAGAAAATACCGATTCAAAACACAGACCCCATTCGAGATTCACAAACAGGAAAGCTAGCAAGGTTGTTTTAGGGTAAGAAAGTTTCAGCATTTTGTAAAATAGAAATCTTCTCATAGTTATCCATTAAATGCAAGTTGATAAAACTTCAAAATACCAGTGTTTAACGCTCAAATATTCTGTTAATAAATGTTAAAAGAACTTCTTTTACAACCCTTTTTTGTATTATAGCTGGTCTTACTTTAATTAACTAAATCGAAATGAAGAAAACACTATTATTAGCGAGCTTCCTCCTAGTGATGTTCTCTTGTCAGAAAGAAGCGACAAAAGAAGACATCGTCAAATACGCAAGTACCATTACACAGGATGACTTGAAGGAGCACCTATACATATACTCTTCTAATGAGTTTGAAGGTCGTGATACCGGAGATCCAGGACAGAAAAAAGCTGTTGAGTATATTAAGAAACAGTACGAAGAACTAGGAATTCCATCGGTTATTGAAGGAAACTATTTTCAGACAGTTCCTTTAAACATGGTAAAAACACCAACTGTTGCGATTTCTGCAAACGGAAAATCATTCCAATACTTTGATGATTTCATCTCGTTAAGCAGTGCGGAATCTGATAAAATTTCTATCAATGAAATCGTCTATGCTGGTTATGGTATTGATGATGAAAATTATTCCGACTACAAAGGTTTAGATGTAAAAGGAAAAGTAGTTGTTGTAAAAACAGGAGAACCGCAAGACAAAGATGGAAACAACGTCATCTCTGGAAATAAGGAAGCTTCTAAATGGTCGAACGGACGACAATCGATTTCTTCAAAAAGAGATGCTGCCAAGGAAAACGGTGCGAAAGCTTTATTCTTTGTCGACGATGCTTTATTTCAACGTTATGCTGCTTTTTTCAAAAGACGAGAAGAGAGTGGAAATGGCAGTCGTTTATCCTTACCCGCTAAAAAAGATGAAAGTGCTGAAATGTACTTCTTCTTGATTAGTGACAAAATGGGAAAAGCATTGGTAGCTAATATTGAGAAGTCATCAAAAACAGGAACTGTAAATACGAAATTTGAAATGGATTTTCAAACTTCGTCTGAACCAAAGCCTTCAGAAAATGTTGCTGCGATTATCAAAGGTTCTGAAAAACCAAATGAATATGTTGTGATCTCATCGCATTTAGACCATATTGGAATTGACAGTGCTGGTGAAGTATACAATGGAGCAGATGACGATGGATCGGGTACAGTGGCTATGATAGAAATGGCAGAAGCTTTTAAAACAGCAGCCAAAGAAGGACATGGACCAAAGCGTTCCATCATTTTCTTACATGTTACTGGAGAAGAAAGAGGGCTATTAGGTTCTAGATACTATGCAGATTACGATCCATTGGTGCCTCTAGCAAACACAGTTGCAGACTTGAATATTGATATGATTGGCCGTATCGATCCAAAACGTGAAGGGGATCGTAATTATATTTACTTAATTGGTAGCGATAAATTAAGTACTGATTTGCACAACATCTCTGAAGAAGTGAATAAAGAGTTTTTGAATATTGAATTGGATTACAAATACAATGCTGAAGATGATCCAAACCGATTTTACTACAGATCGGATCATTATAGCTTTGCGAAGCATAACGTTCCTGTTATCTTTTATTTCAATGGTACACATCCAGATTACCATCAGATTTCAGACACGCCAGATAAAATCAATTATGACTTGTTAGAAAACAGATCGAAATTGATTTTCCACACAGCATGGGAGTTAGCCAACAGAGAAGAACGAATTGTGGTTGATAAAGCCGCGGAGTAGTTATCTATTTACAAATCCATAAAAAAGCCTTTTGTTTAGTTTGCGAAAGGCTTTTTTATTAGTTATTAACCCATTGTGTGTTTTGAGTTCAAAATAAAACAACCATGTCAGTTCAAGTGGTTTTGAATGGTTACTGAGCTTGTAAAAGTAAGATGAAAAATTGAACCTGCCTTGTCGCCAGCCTGCTGGCTAGGCAGGGCAGACAGGTCGAGAACAGATTTACATCTAAAAACTACAATGGGTTTAGTCAATATTAATCAAACTTTACAAAGCATTTAGAAAAATAGTTGCTGCGATCCCAAAACCTGCCCCTGAAACAAATAAATTCCATTTAGAATGTTCTCCCTTCACTACTTTTGTGTAGAACCATAACGCAATCATAAAAAGCAATACAATAAACAATTGCCCTACTTCTATACCTACATTAAATAAGAATAATGGCATGATGATACTATCGCCAAACAACATAAACTTAAAATTACTGGCAAAAGCTAAGCCGTGAATCAGTCCAAAGGCCAATGCGATGATATACTTAATTTTAGTATCTGAAAACTTTCCTTTTTTTCCATAATTCACAACATTTGCTATGGCAGTTAGCATGATGGTAAAGGGTATTAAAAGGTCTATCAATTTTGGATTTGTTGGAATTACATCTAAAGAACTAAGTATAAGTGTTCCACTATGACCGATGGTAAAAGCCGTAATAATGATTAATATTTGCCTCCACTCTGATAATTTAAAAGCTGCGCATAAAGTCGTTACAAATAGCAAATGGTCGTATGCATTGATATCTACGATATGCTCCCATCCATTCACAAAAAAAACATTTAGGTTTTCCATGAGTTATAAAGGTTAAAAAGTGTGTGTATATGAGTAGTTTTCGAAATTACTTTCAAAGTTATAATTTTTAAGAAAAGGTGGTATTTGAACAGTCACCCAGTTCGATTGTAAATCGGGAAACTTTTCAAAGAGAAGTTCATTTTCAATTTTCAGCCGATCCCCTTTTTTGAAAGTAGTATAATCTATAGAGAATGATACCGTCATTACATTCTCTTTGACTTTGTATTCTTTAAATTTTAAAGCTAATTTCTTGTCGTTAATTGAAATCTTATAATGGGCTATAAAATAGTTTTCTATGATAGAAATATCTTGTTCAGTCAGTCTTAAATCTCTAATTTTTTGCTCTAAAACAGGGTTTAGAGCAGGTGCAAAATCATCAATAAAAACTTTACAATCCATAGTCGTTGTCTTACTCTTTTTATCGAATTTGATAATTGATGACGTTAACTTAATAGGGTGAGTAGAAAAAGATAAAGTAAAAAACATACTAAAAAGTAGAACTGCAACTTGTGTATGTCTTTTCATTTAAAAGGTTTGTTTAATTCTTAGAATTATAAACTGAAGTAAATATATAAAAAACACCGCGGAACTTGTGCTGAATTTATTTCAGTATTCCGCGGCGTTTTATCTTGTTTCAAAAAATCTTGCCTCTCTAGTCTAGCTAGCCAGTACTTCTTGTACTTTATCAGCAGCTTCTTGGAATTCAGTAGCAGAGATGATTTCCATCCCGCTGTTGTCTATTAATTCCTTTGCTTCTTTTGCATTGGTTCCTTGCAAACGACAAATGATCGGCACATTGATTTTATCTCCCATATTCTTATAAGCATCAACTACACCTTGTGCAACACGGTCACAACGTACAATCCCTCCAAAAATATTTACCAGAATAGCTTTTACATTAGGATCTTTCAAAATAATTCCAAAAGCAGTCTCTACTCTTTGCGCATCGGCAGTTCCTCCAACATCTAAGAAGTTTGCTGGGTCTCCTCCTGCTTGTTTAATCAAGTCCATCGTTCCCATTGCCAATCCTGCTCCATTCACCATACATCCTACATTTCCATCCAAATCTACATAGTTGAGTCCCGCTGCTTTTGCTTCCACTTCAATTGGATTTTCCTCACGTAAGTCACGCAACTGTGCATAATCTTTATGACGATACAAAGCGTTGTCATCTAACGTTACTTTTGCATCAACCGCTAAAATCTTATCATCAGATGTTTTTAAAACTGGATTGATCTCAAATAAAGAAGAATCTGACTTCACGTAGGCTGTGTATAATGCAGATACAAATTTTACCATTTCCTTAAAAGCTCCTCCAGAAAGACCCAAATTAAAGGCAATCTTACGAGCTTGGAAAGGTAACAATCCCATCGCTGGATCAATCTCTTCTGTAAAAATCAAATGAGGCGTCTCTTCTGCTACTGCTTCAATATCCATTCCTCCTTCTGTAGAATACATAATCATATTTCTACCTGTTGATCTGTTCAATAAAACAGACATGTAGTATTCCTCTGGTTCAGAATCTCCTGGGTAGTAAACATCTTCCGCAATTAAAACCTGATTTACTTTCTTCCCTTCTACAGAAGTCTGTGGAGTCTTTAGCATCATTCCAATAATATCATTAGAAATTGTTTCAACTTCTTCTAGGTTTTTAGCGAGCTTTACACCACCACCTTTACCACGCCCTCCAGCATGGATTTGAGCTTTGACAACATACCAACTTGTTCCTGTTTCAGTGGTTAATTGCTTGGCTGCATCAACAGCTTCTTTGTGGCTACTAGCTACAATTCCGCGTTGAATTCTTACGCCAAAACTGTTTAAAATTTCTTTTCCTTGATATTCGTGTAAGTTCATGTATTCTCGATGTTTAAAAACGCTAGCAAAAATACAAATTACAATCTGATATTTGTCAAAATATATTCTATAATTTATAACGTGTCGTAGGAGCTTGCTAAGGAATAAAAACAATTCACTACAACTTCTTTACAGTTCACTACATTTCGTTTTTTCAGCACCTTATGTCGCTATAATTTTGATGTTATAGAAATCTTAAAGTTTCCTTAAATAGCAAATTTTATTGTAACGATATCGTTATCATTATGTCCTTAAAATGAATCATTAGATTTCTATGTTTTCCCACAAGAGAACATAAATAGAACAACGAAATAAAAACTATTCAACCAAAAACTATGTTACGTATTCTCACTTTTACCCTTGTGTTATGCTTGGGGAACAGTCTTTTTGGACAAGAAGTACTAAACAGTAATCGAAAAAGAATTAAAACGACTAGAGTTACCAAAGCTCCTAAAATAGATGGTGATTTGGATGATGAGGCATGGAAAGATGCCGAACCAGCAAAAGACTTTATTGTGCTACGACCAGACAACGGTCAAAAAGCTCCAGATACCCACCAAACAGAAGTAAAAGTGATTTATGATGATGGTGCTATCTACATTAGTGCAAACATGAAAGATCCTGAGCCTTCTAAAATTCCTATGGAGTTTACAAACCGAGATAATTTTGGTCAGTCAGACTTCTTCTTAGTAACTATCAATCCAATTGACGATGGTCAAAACCCTTTTGAGTTTGTGGTGATGAGTAGTGGCTCTCAAGCTGAGGCAAGAGTCTCTGGTGGTAATGAAGATTTTAGCTGGAATGCTGTGTGGGAGAGTGACGTAAAAATTACCGAAGATGGATGGACTGTTGAAATGAGAATTCCTTATCGCGCACTCAGATTTGCGAATCAAGAAGTGCAGCATTGGGGGTTCAATTTCCATAGAAATGCAAAAAATGAAAACGCTCAATATACTTGGAATTTTATTGATAATACGCAAGGAATCTGGACACAATACGATGGTCTTGTAGAGGATTTTAAAAACATTAAGCCTCCAACACGTCTGGCCTTTTACCCTTATACTTCTGGAACTGTGGATTCTTTCAATGGCACAACAGAGTCAACTGGTAGTGTAGGAATGGATATCCAATACGGTGTTACAGAGAATTTTACTCTAGATGCTACTTTAATTCCTGATTTTGGTCAAGTAGGTTTTGACAATGTAAGCCTAAACTTGGGTCCTTTTGAACAAGTTTTTAATGAACAAAGGCAGTTCTTTATTGAAGGAACCGAATTGTTCAACAAAGCGGGATTGTTCTTCTCACGAAGAATTGGAAATACTCCCACAAATTTTGGAGCAGTTGGCAATAATTTAGCAACAGATGAAGAAATTATTGACAATCCTGATGCTGTAAAAATGTTAAATGCCGTAAAAATCTCAGGCCGTACAAAAAAAGGCTTGGGAATTGGTTTCTTCAATGCCATTACAGAAAAAACAGAAGCTACCATCAGAAACAATACTACTGGAGACATTCGAATGGAAGTAACAGAGCCTTTTGCTAATTATAATATATTTGTAGTAGATCAAGTTTTCAATCAGAATTCATCCGTTACCCTCACCAATACAAATGTAACCAGAGATGGAAATTTCAGAGATGGAAATGTAACCAGTCTCGATTACCATGTGAGAACCAAAAACAGCAAATATTTTGTAGATGGCTCTTACAAACAAAGTAATGTAGCGCAAAATGGTCAAAATAAAACAGGACATAGCTTCGATACAAGTATTGCTAGAGCTGCTGGAAATTGGCGCTACGAAGTAGGATATACCTTTGACGACATGAACTATGACATCAATGACATGGGGGTTAATTTCCGTAATAACAGACAACGTATCTATGGAAATGCTTCCTACAGAATCTTACAACCAAAAGGAAACTTCAATAACTGGAGAGTAAATACCTGGTGGAATATCAATTATTTACATAGCCCAGGAACCTATACGGGTAACAATGTAGGAATTGGAAGTTGGGCAGAAACTAAAAATCGATTGAGCTTTGGAGGGAATGTGAATGGAAATATTGGAAGACAATTCGATTTTTTTGAGCCAAGACAAGGAACTACATCAGGAGTATTCTTCACAAGACCAACAAGAATCACTGTAAACAACTGGATGTCGACAGATTTTAGAAAAAAGTTTGCCTTCGACGCTAACTGGTGGAGATCTGGGTATGATAACAATCCAAGAAGTGCTTTTGGGTTCAACTTCTCTCCTAGATATCGTTTTAACAATCAACTGTCGTTCTCATATGGATTCAGTTTCTGGAAAAACTACAATGAAGAAGGTTATGCCACTGCTGACACGAATGGAAATCCTATTTTTGGAAGAAGAGATCGCAAAACATACAACAATACTTTATCTGGACGCTATAACTTTAGTGTAAACTCCTCTCTAAGCTTAACCTTCAGACACAATTGGTCCGATGTTAGATATCAAGATCAATTCTACTACTTAGGGTCAGATGGTTATTTGGTTCCTAACAATTACAATGAAAATAGAGATATCAACTTCAACAGCTGGAACTTAGATTTGAATTATTTCTGGCAGTTTGCCCCTGGAAGTCAATTAATTGCCTTCTACCGGAACAGTATTTTTAGTCAAAACAATCAGACGGGACAAAACTTCTTCACCAATTTAGACCGACTCTTTGATGAACCTAATCAACATATTTTCTCTTTAAGGTTAGTTTATTTTATAGACTATAACAATGCGAAAAACATTTTCTAAAATCTCAAAGTTAGTATGAGTACTTTTTAATATTTTCGTATTCGAAAGTGCTCATTATGGTTACAGCAAAAAACATTCATAAGTACTACGGGGAAGTTGAAGTCTTAAAAGGAGTCAATCTAAAAATACAGAAAGGAGAAATCGTAGCAATCGTTGGACCTTCTGGAGCGGGAAAAACAACATTATTACAAATTCTGGGGACGCTTGATAAACCTCTAAAAGAGCAAGATTATCAACTCGAAATTGATGGAACTTCTTTAAAAGGCTTGTCAGATAAGCAGATTTCCATGTTTAGAAATCAACACATCGGTTATATTTTTCAATTTCACCAATTGCTCCCTGAATTTACAGCACTTGAGAATGTGTGTATTCCAGCATTTATAGGGAAGAAAAACAAAGCGGAGACAGAAAAGAAAGCCAAAGAACTTCTATCATACTTAGGATTGGAACATCGAATAGAACACAAACCCAATGAATTGTCTGGTGGAGAGCAACAAAGAGTAGCAGTCGCCAGAGCACTGATTAACAATCCTTCTATTATTTTAGCAGATGAGCCTAGCGGAAATTTAGATTCTGCATCCGCAAAAGATTTACACGAGCTTTTCTTTGAACTAAGGGATCAATTCAATCAGACATTCATCATTGTAACTCATAATGAAGAATTAGCAAATATGGCTGATAGAAAACTGGTGATGAAAGACGGTGTGATTGTATGAATGTATTCTATGAGCTCTTTGTATTTTTAAAGAATCCTACTCTAGAGAAAGACATTGAATCCAACTTTTTTGATCGAGTACTCAAGTTCATCTTGCTACTGATATTGTGCTTCGTTATTTCATTCAGCCTCTCTATTGTTATGACCATACTTTTTCAATCTGGATTGATTGAAAACGAGTATCATGCTTTTGATGAATTGAAAGAGCTTCCCGGTTATCAAATATTAATTATGGCCGCGGTTATAGCTCCCATCATGGAAGAGCTATTGTTTAGAGCACCGCTGGTATTGTTCAAATCTCCTTTGAAACTTTACATTAAACCAATTCCCTTTTCGGACAAGAAAATTGAACTTCCTGAAATTGAAATACAAGCATTAAAGAATCCTAAGGTCTTTCGTTACATATTTTATGTGTTTGCCTTAGCTTTTGGGTACATCCACCTTTTCAATTATCAAGTGGACCTGCAGATTCTTCTTTTCTCGCCTATTTTAGTGGCTCCCCAGATTGTTCTTGGACTAATATTCGGATTTGTACGAATTCGATTTGGATTACCATGGACTATATTGATGCATGGGGTATACAATGGATTCTTAGTTTCTCTTTTTTTAATAGCAAAAGATGTCATTCAATAAAAAAGAATTAAAAGAATTTCTCGACGAAAAAGTAGAGAAATACAATACACTTTCATTTATTGATTCTGATCCTATTCAAATTCCACACTTATTTTCAAAAAAAGAAGACATTGAAATTGCGGGGTTTCTTTCTGCTATCATTGCATGGGGCAATCGGAAAATGATTATTAAAAATGCAAAACGGATGATGGAAATCATGGATTTTGCTCCTCACGATTTTATTCTGCACCATACCAGCAAAGATTTTGAAAATCTCAAATTCGTTCACAGAACCTTCAATGTTTATGATTTTCAATACTTTGCAAAATCCTTGAAAAATATTTACAGCCACCAAGATGGTTTAGAGCGGTGTTTACTTCCAGAAAGTTCCGAACAGGATTATCAACATGCCATCGCGCGTTTTAAAGACCTTTTCTTTGCTCTCCCACATCAAGTGAGAACTCAAAAACACATCTCTAATCCACTAAAAAATTCAGCTGCCAAGAGAATTAATATGTTTTTAAGATGGATGGTTCGAAATGATCAGAAAGGAATCGATTTTGGAATCTGGGAAAGCCACTCTCCTTCCCTATTGTCCTGTCCTTTGGATGTTCATTCTGGAAATGTCGCCAGAAAGCTTAAAATACTGATTCGAAAACAAAATGATTGGAAGGCCGTGAAGGAACTAGACCATTCACTGAGATCGTTTGACAAGCTTGACCCTGTAAAATATGATTTCGCCCTATTTGGGCTAGGCGTTTTTGAGAAGTTTTGACTGATAGGTTATTTGATTAGTTAGATCATTGACTCATTAGACCATTGGATTATTAGGTCATTAGATCACTAGATTATTGGGTTACTTGATCATTAGACTATTGAGTTATTAGCTTATTGGATCATTCAATCATTGGATTAATCAGACCTGTAAAAATACATTTATAATTCCTGGAAGTTTATCGTACATATGATAGCCTCAATTTTTTCCTCTTTTCACTTTTAGACTTTCTACTTTCATCTACAATTCAATTAACATTTCTCTAGTAAAAAAGTCATTTTTTTCTGTTAATTTAGACGTCCTTAACTAACTTCAGTATGAAAAATCTTCTCACTTTATTATTTGTTTTTAGCTTGCTCTCAAGCTATGGTCAAGACAAAAGAATTCCATTAGACACAACGGTTGTTACAAACAATCAAGTAACTATCAACGGAAAAAAAGTTTCTTACCAAGCCACCACAGGCATGCAACCCGTTTGGGATGACAATGGTAATATTACGGCATCTCTTTACTATACTTATTACAGAAGAACGAATGGAGGAGATAGCAAAAAACGTCCAATTATCATGTCTTTTAATGGCGGACCAGGTTCTGCTTCTGTTTGGATGCACATAGCCTACACTGGACCAAAAGTCTTATTGATTGATGATGAAGGATTTCCCATACAACCTTATGGGGTAAAAGATAACCCAAATTCAATTTTAGATGTTGCTGATATCGTGTATATCAATCCTGTCAACACAGGTTATTCTAGACCCGTTGTTGAGAAGGGAAAAAAATTGGACAAATCCAAATTCTTTGGAATCAATGCAGATATTAAATATTTGGCTAGCTGGATCAATACATTCATCACAAGAAATAACCGCTGGCAATCACCTAAATACATTATTGGTGAAAGCTACGGAGGGACAAGAGTTATGGGGTTAGCTGCCGAATTGCAGAACAGACAATGGATGTATCTAAATGGAGTGATTATGGTTTCTCCTGCAGATTATCAGGTGTTAAGAACAGGAGGTTCATTAGAATCTGCTATCAACTTACCCTATTTTGCTGCTGCAGCTTGGTATCATAAAATGTTACCCCAAGAACTACAAAGCAAAGATTTGTTAGAAATACTACCTATGGCTGAAAAATATGCTGTGGAGAAACTCATACCGGCCATAGCCAAAGGTGGATTTATCTCCAAAGATGAAAAAGAGGAAGTAGCTGCTAGAATGTCTTATTTCTCTGGAATTAAAAAGAAGGTGATACTGCAACACAATCTCGATGTTCCCAAAAGCTACTTTTGGAAAGAGTTGTTGAGAGATCGTAGCGGTATGACTGTGGGGAGATTAGATTCTAGATATACAGGTCTTGACAAGCGTGTTGCAGGTGATCGCCCAGACTACAACTCTGAGCTTACCTCTTGGTTACACTCTTTTACGCCAGCTATCAATTACTACATCCGTGAGCATCTGAACTTTAAGACAGATGTAAAATACAATGTATTTGGCCCAGTCAATCCGTGGGATCGAAGAAATAATAATGTAAGAGATGGATTAAGACAGGCCATGGCACAAAATCCATATTTAAAAGTTTTGATTCAATCTGGATATTACGATGGTGCAACCACGTATTTCAATGCCAAATATACCATGTGGCAAATAGATCCTAGTGGAAGGATGAAAGATCGATTTTATTTTAAAGGGTACAGAAGTGGCCATATGATGTATTTAAGAAACGAAGATTTAAAGAAATCCAATGACGACCTTAGAGCCTTTATTAAAGATAGCTCTTCTAAAGGAAAGGCAGCGAAATATTAAACTTAATCACTGGTAAATGCAGTTTAAATATCCAGAGGTATTTTACTTCTTACTTTTACTTCTTATCCCCATTATTGTTCATTTGTTTCAATTGCAAAAGTTCAAAAAAATTCCGTTTACCAATGTCGCTTTTTTACAAAAAATCAGCCTGCAAACCAGAAAGAGTTCGAAGCTAAAAAAGTGGTTGATTTTGACCACAAGAATACTTGGACTTTTAGCGTTACTTTTTACTTTTTCACAACCGTATTTTAGCAATAGAAAAGCTGATCAAAAAAGTCATAATATTATTTACCTAGATAATTCAATCAGTCTAAATACGAATGGACGAACAGGAAATCAATTAAAAAAAGTTGCTCAAGAAATCATTGAAAATGCTCCTCTAAGTGAAACGTACACACTCATTACCAACGATGATGTTTATGATAACATCTCTAAAAAAGAGCTAGACAATTACTTAAAAAATAGTGAATATTCTTATTCGAACAGCAGTTTAGATGAAAAATTACTAAAATTTGAAGAGCTTAACAAAAATAAAACAAATAGTTTAAATAAAAATATATTAATATCTGATCTACAAAATATTAAAGAAAACAAGTTTACAAATGTAAATACATCAATTTCATTGATAAAACCAGAAATTAGCAGTCAAAACAACATTTCTATTGATAGTGTTTCTATTTTTAACTCCGCTTCTGACAAAATCAATGTATCCGTTTTCGTTAAAAATCAAGGCGACAAGAAAAACAACATTCCCATTGCTTTGTACAATAAAGAACAGCTCATCAACAAACGCTCCTTCTCTATCGAAAAAAATCAAAACAAAAAACTTGATTTTTCAATCCCTAAAAATACTTTTTTTGACGGAAAAATACAAGTAACCTACAACGATATTTTTTTATTTGACAATGTTTTTTATTTTCACATGAGCAATCGAAAAAAAGCAGCTGTTTTAAGCATTGGAGAAGCGTCAGAACCGCTATCCAAAATTTACACAAACGAAGATTTTATTTTTCAAAATTCACCTCTTCAAAATGTAAATTACAATTCGATTCCTAATCAGCAATTGATTGTTTTAAATGAATTAAAATCCATCCCTCAGGTACTTCAAAATACATTAATTGATTACCTCAAAAACGGAGGTCATCTTTTTGTAATACCAGATGCGCAAATTGACATTGCATCATACAATGCATTTTTCAACAAACTGACGAATGGAAATATCATCAACAGAAAAAGAGACTCATTACAAATCACAAAAATAAATTTTGACCATCCTATATATCAGAATGTATTTTCCAAAAAGGTTCGAAATTTTCAATCTCCCGAAACTGCTGTGAGCTATTCCAGCAATTTTAAAGGAGCAGATATTGTAGAATATGAAGATACAACACCTTTTCTGCAAGAAATTTCGAATCCTTTCTCAAAAGTTTACTGGCTCTCTTCTCCTTTGAATTCAAGATTCACAAACTTTAGTAATTCACCTTTAATTGTCCCAACTCTTTACAACATTGGACAACAGAGTTTAGAGATTGCAAAGCCATATTACATTATTAAACAATCTAACACCATAGAAATCAAAGAAAAACTAGGGAAAGACCAAGTCTTGTCTATTGCTAACAAGAATGGTTCTTTTATTCCTTTACAGCAATCCTTTTCCAACAAAGTACAAGTGGTTACAGACAACCAACCGGATGCTCCAGGGTTTTATCAGATACTCTCCAAACAAGACACACTGGAGACTCTTGCTTTTAATGTTTCTAAGAAGGAAAGTTTGCTCGAATTTTACGATGTAAGCTCAACAAAAAATGAAAATTCTAATATTACAGTTTACAGTTCAGTAAAGGATCTTTTTACAGAAATTAAGCAAAAAAACGAAGTTCAATGGCTTTGGAAGTTGTTTTTGGCAATTGCTATTGTATCTTTGCTGCTGGAAATTTTAATTTTAAAATTCTTCAGAACATGACCACGCTTTTAAAATCGGCAACGATTATAGACGCCTCAAGCCCTCACCACAAACAAGTCAAAGACATTTTAATTACCAATGGGAAGATTACAGAAATCAAGCAGTCCATTGCTGAATCACCTAAATACAATGTTGTTCGTTTAGACAATTTACATGTTTCTTGTGGCTGGTTCGATACGAGCACTTCTTTTGGAGAACCTGGTTATGAAGAGAGGGAAACGATACAAAATGGACTAAATGTTGCTGCCAAAAGTGGTTTTACAACCGTAGCCATCAATCCAAATACACATCCGATTGTTGACTCTAAAGCGGCTGTAGAGTTTTTAATTCACAAATCGAATACCTCCAATGTCTATGTTCACCCTATAGGAGCTCTTACACAAGGATCGAAAGGTTTAGAATTAGCAGAACTGTTTGATATGCAACAATCTGGAGCCATCGCTTTTGGAGATTACAACAGTCCTGTTGAAAATGACAATCTCCTGAAGGTTGCTTTGCTCTATGCACAAAACTTTGATGCTCTTGTTTTAAGTTTTCCAAAAAACAAATCCATTGCTGGAGAAGGAATTGTAAACGAAGGCATTAATAGTACTCGGTTGGGACTGAAGGGAAGCCCTGCCCTAGCTGAAGAAATTCAAATTTCCAGAGATTTATTTCTTCTAGAATATACAGGAGGAAAATTACACATCCCAACCATATCTACTGCTAAATCTGTGCAGTTGATTAAGAACGCTAAAAGAAAAGGATTGAATGTAAGTTGCAGCGTTTCAGCTCATCACCTTACACTTACTGATGACGAATTGGAAGGGTTTGATAGTCGCGTAAAAGTAAATCCTCCTCTTCGCACCAAAGCAGATGTGAAAGCTTTGGCAAAAGGTTTGAAAGACGGAACAATAGACATCATTACTTCTGATCACAATCCTATAGACATTGAGCATAAAAAACTAGAATTCAGTTTGGCAAAAGACGGTACAGTAGGTCTGGAAAGTCTATTTGGAGCAGCCAATTCAGTTCTAGACTTAGAAACAACCATTGAAAAGCTGACCAGTTGTCCTAGAAAAATCTTTGGTTTGGATCCGATCTCTATTCAGGAAGGCTCTGCAGCTAATCTCACCTTATTCAATCCAGACGAGAACTATACTTTTTCCAAAGAGGACGTCTTATCTACTTCAAAGAACTCTGCCTTTTACGGGAAAGAATTGAAAGGGAAAGCCTATGGTATTTTTTCTAATAAGAAATTGGTCCTTGCCTAATGAACACTGATTTACACTATGTCACAAGAGAACCCAAAATAGCGAGTGATCAACCTCCAGTTTTAATCCTATTACATGGGTATGGTAGTCACGAACTAGATTTATTCTCCTTTGCTGAAGAGCTCCCAGATGAGTTTTTAATTTTTAGCTTAAGAGCTCCTTACGACATAGGTTATGGAGGTTATGCCTGGTATGCACTGAATTTAGATACCAATGACAACAAATTTTCTGATTTGAATCAGGCGAGAGAATCCTTAGTGAAGATTGCAACTTTCATTGATGAAGTCAAGGGGAAATACAGCCCTGAGAAGATATTTTTACTTGGCTTTAGTCAGGGTGCTATTTTAAGTTATTCAGTAAATTTCAACTATCCCAACAAAGTAGATCATATTGTAGCATTAAGTGGTTACGTGAATCACGATATGTTTCCTGAAGTTAAAGATCGTAAATCAAACACAGACTTCTACGTTTCCCATGGAAGTGTAGATCAGGTGATTCCTATAGGCCTTGCTAGAAAAACTCCTCCCTTTTTAGAATCGTTATCCATTGAACATGTGTATGAAGAGTACCCTGTAGGACATGGGGTCGCCCCACAAAACTTCTACAGTTTTAAAAAATGGATAGAAGAAAGACTATAATAATTTGAGTACTTTTGAGTTCTAAATACAAAGACATAAACCCATGAAAAAAACCTTGATCCTTTTTACTCTTCTGTTTGCATTTACCATGAATATAGATGCGCAATCAAACACAATTCAGGAGAAAAACAATATCATCAAAGTTTATGTTGATGCGAGAGGCAAAATATTTGTCAACGATAAAAAAGTGAGCCTACGAAGGTTAAGCAAACAGCTGGAAAAAGAGAAAAAAGGCAGAGTTACAGTCCACTTTTCTTCGGTACACAATCAAAAAAAATCAACTGAAGCTGGGACTAAAGTACTCAGACTGATTTCGAAACATCAATTTTCTATCAAAACTTTTACCGACAAGTCTTTTACAAAACTTGCTGAATGGTAACAAGAATCAAATTTCTATTTGAAGGCCGTCGTAAGCCATAAACACATTCTTTGGCAATCTCTTTTCAACTTCTCTATGAAATCCTAGTTTGTGGCTAATGTGCGTAAAGTAAGCACTTTCTGGGTTGATCTCTTTTACAAAATCCAGCGCTTCTTCAAGATTTAAATGTGTAGGATGCTCTTCTATTCTTAGAGCATTCACAATTAAAACTCTGATTCCTTTCAACTTCTCCTTTTCTGAATCAGCAATGGTTTTTAAATCTGTAATGTAGGCAACATCATCAAAACGATAGGCATTAATAGGCAATTTACCATGCATAACCTCGATGGGCTGCACTTTTACTCCATCCAAATGAAAAGCATCTGTTGTAATTGGATTTCCTTGTAATTTAGGAGCCCCAGGATAACGATTCTCTTTATCAAAAATATAGGCAAAACGAAGTTTTAGATTCTCTAAAACCCTTTCTCTTGCATAAATAGGGACATCTCCCATTTTGTATGAAAAAGGTCGTAAATCATCAATTCCAGCCGTATGATCTGAATGCTCATGGGTAAACAAAACGCCATCGATATCCTGAACATTCTCGCGCAGCATTTGCTGTCTAAAATCGGGGCCACAATCAACAATGTAACAAACATCATCCCAAGTAATCATTACAGAGGATCTTAACCTTTTATCTTTTGGGTCTGCCGATAAGCAAACAGGATCGTTATTGGCAATCATGGGAACTCCTTGAGAAGTCCCTGTTCCTAAAAAAGTCACTTTCATACTTCTACAAAAATACGTTAAAAATTGACTCGTAGTTATCTATTTTAGTACCTTTGTTTCCATTCTTTAAACCATAAAAAATGGCCATTTCTTTAAAAGGAGACCAGAAAATGAGTAGCGTTCCAGCTACAAAAGCGAAAGCACTTAGAATAAATTTAAACACTGACATTTACGGAACATTTGCAGAAATTGGAGCAGGACAAGAAACCGTTCGTAATTTCTTCCGTGCTGGAGGTGCTTCTGGAACCATTGCAAAAGCAATGAGTGCGTATGATAAGGATTTTTCGGATGCTATTTATGGTATAGAAGAAGATAGAAGGTATGTTACAGAGCCCAGGTTGAAAAGAATGTTACATCATGAGGTAAATTTAATTGAAGATCGATTAAGTCGCTCTAAACACCCTCATAAGATCTTTTTTAGCTACGCAAACACAGTAGCTACCATAGACTTCTCGAAAAAATTCAAAGGGCATGGTTGGGTTGGAATTCGTTTTCAATTAGACCCTTTAGAGGATTACAATGAAATTGTACTACACTTGCGATTCAAAGAAACCGACGCAAGACTACAACAAGAAACACTAGGAATTTTAGGAGTGAATCTTATTTATGGAGCTTTCTACTTAAATGATAACCCTAAAGAGCTTTTGAAGTCTTTTTATGACAACCTGCAAAAAGATCAGATAGAGATTGATATGATCAATTTTTCTGGACCTCGTTTCATGTATGTAGACAACCGCTTGATGAGTCTGCAGTTGGTTAAAAATGGAATGACCAATGCAGTAATGTTTGGTCCTGATGGAAACAACTTACTACCTGCTCAAGTGTTGTACAAAAAGAATATTTTAGCTTTAAGAGGAAGTTTCCGCCCTGTTACAAAGGTGAATATGGATATGTTTGAAAACGCTAAAAAGATGTTTTTTGGTGAAAAGAAAGTAGATCCAGAGAATTCACAAATCATTTTTGAAATTACACTGAGTAACCTAAGAGCCGAAGGAGAAATTAATGAGCGTGATTTCTTAGACAGAGCTGAATTACTGTGCTCTCTAGGGCAGAATGTGATGATTACCAATTTTAAAGAGTATTTTAAATTGGTTGAATACTTTAGCGAATTTTCTAAAGCGAGAATGGCCTTAGCCATGGGTGTATACAACCTCATTCAAATCTTCGATGAAAAATATTATCGTGATTTGAGTGGAGGAATCTTAGAGGCATTTGGAAAATTATTCTATCGAGATTTGAAAGTTTATATGTACCCATACAAAGAGGAAGAATCTGGAGAATTCATCACTAGTGAAAATTTAAAGGTACATCCTCGTATGAAAGAATTGTATAAGTTTTTTAAGAACAATGGAAAATTGATCGATATCACCGATTTTGATCCAGAGGTATTGCATATTTTCTCAAGAACGGTATTAAAAATGATTTCTACCGGTCAAGATGGGTGGCAAGATATGTTGCCAGAAGGAATTTCCGAGACCATTATTCAAAACAGACTTTTTGGGTATTCCAGAGCGAGGGTTAGAAGGTAATTTTTGTGATCAATGATCCATTAACAATGTTATGCATTCAACCTATTAGTAGTACTTTCATTGTTGAAGCTTCGTAACTCTGAAGCTTTATCTATTTTTTCACCCTCTAATTCTGCTCATTGTGAAAACCTTAAACTTTTACGCCTTTTAACAAACTCTCATTAAACCTTTCTATCTTTACTAGGTCTAACTTAGAAATTAAGTGATTTGGTAGAGGAAGCTATTTTGGTGGAACAACTTCAGGACACGAAGACAAAGGAGCAGGCTTTCCGTGTGTTAATTACGGAATATAAAGAGCGTCTGTACTGGCATATTCGTAGAATTGTCATTTCTCATGACGATGCAGACGATGTTCTACAAAATACGTTTATCAAAGTTTTTCGGGGAATTGATAATTTTAAACAAGATAGCAAACTCTATTCTTGGATGTACCGAATAGCCACGAATGAATCCATCACTTTTTTAAATAAGAAAGCAAAAGAATCCAATGTTGATATTTCTGAATTAAAACAACAAATGGTTTCTGGTTTGTACGCTGACAATTGGTTTTCTGGAGATGAAATTCAGTTCATTCTCCAACAAGCGATTGCTACACTGCCAGAAAAACAGCAAATTGTCTTTAATATGAAGTATTTCGATAATATGAAATATGACGAAATATCAAAAGTATTAGACACTTCTGTGGGAGGTTTAAAAGCCTCTTACTTTCATGCTGTGAAGAAGATTGAAAATTATATTAAAACAAAAGTTGATTAAACTTTTTACTGAGAATAGAGTCAAATAGATAATGAAGGAGCACCAAAAAAATAAAAGCTTATTAGATACATCAAATATCCATAAAGAGTCTGGATTTGAGGTTCCTAAGGGTTATTTTGATCATGTGGAAGATCAGTTCTCGATAAATCTGGCTGAAGAATCTATACCAGATACTTCGGGTTTTTCAACCCCAGATGACTATTTTGATCAATTAGAAGATTGTATCCTAGCGAAAGTAGCTCCTGAGAAAAAAGTCAAAGTTATCTCTCTCCAAAATAAATTGTACAAATGGAGTTCGGTTGCCGCTATTTTATTAGTAACTCTTAGTGCCATTCTCTATTATACAATACCTAGAGAAGAATTTAATAGTGAGGAAGCTTTTGCTTGGATCGATAATAATTTAGAATCATTTAGTGAAAATGATATTGCCTATCAGTTTGATGAAGCCATCGAGTTTGAAGAAGTAGAATTATTTCCTAGCTCAGATGGAAACATTCAAATTGAAAATTTTTTAGATGAAAATGACACGTATATATTAATTGAAAATTCCAATATATCTTTGGATCAAATAAATTAAGGATGAGAAGAAAACTATATATAACAGCAATTGCCCTTCTTTTTGTTAACTTTTCAAGTTTCTCACAAAAAAGAACAAAGCGGATAAACAACGAAAGAATGAAGGCTTATAAAATTGCCTACATTACTGAGCAGCTTGACTTATCGGGAGCAGAAGCAGAAAAATTTTGGCCAATTTATAACGAGCACCAAGAGAAATTATCCGAGCTTAGAAAAGAAGAAAAAAATAAAATTTATAAGCTGGTAAGCAGCGCGGAACAGATGGAAAACTTATCCGAGAGTGAAGCCAAAGATATTATTGAAGTTTACTCAAAGATAAAAGACAAGGCACATAAGATCAACCAAACTTATTTTCAGCGACTGAAAAAAGTACTCTCATACAAGAAAATGATCAAATTGAAGAAAGCAGAAAGAGAGTTCAAACGAAAATTATTTGAAAGACTCCGCAAAGAAAGAGGTAGAGCTCGCAGACAACAATAAATAAAAAGGGAAACGAATTCGTTTCCCTTTTTATTTAATTAATGCCATACATGCATAAAGCTCTGGCTTATTATTGGTGTATTCTTTGAGCCATATCGTAAGCTCTTTAATCTCGTGGGGCAGTAACCTTGTTAATGCTTTTTCTAATTCTTTGCAAAATAAATCCGAACTAAAACTTACTTTCTTCAAAACAGTCTTAGTGTATTCATACATTGCTCTAGCCATTTGAGGGGTTTTTATTTAAGTTAACACAATAACGAAATATTTACTGATTTCGTATCTATTGCTAAAATAAAAATAAAAAACCACCCTAAAAAGGTTAGGATGGTTAATGATTTCTTTAAGAAAAGTTAAATTTTATAACTTACTTACTTTATCTAAAAGCGCAATTGCCTTTGACTCTAACTCTGCATTGATCGATTTAAAGTGAGCCTTTTTATTTTCAACATCTTTTGCATTTATCTTAGTGATCAACTCATCAAATAAAGTAATCGTTTCATCAATAAATGCTTCTGTTTTTTTGGGATCACCAGCTTTCAAAATAGCTTCATCAATAATGTCTCCCAAAACATAATTAATATCCTTTTTTAAGTTCTTTATGCTTGCCATATCATTTCATTTTACCCGACAAAGTTAGCCTATTTTATTCAATTCATTTTGGTAACATTCAAAAAATTGTCCTAGATGATAACCGTCTACCAAGGCATGATTTACTGCAATTGATACTGGCATCATTAGCTTTCCTTCTTTTTCTGTGAATTTACCAAACGCTAATTTTGGAACCGATTCTTTAAAACCTGAGACTGGTTCTTTATGTCCGCTAAAATTCAGCCATGGTAGCGCAGAACAATAGATACAATCATCTGAATTAACAGGAGGTAATAAATTTGTTTCATTGTTGATTCGTTCTTTTTCTTTTTCTAAGTTTTCATTAAAAACTGTAAAACTTTCAGAGAAGTGGACAAACGAAAATCCAAAGGTTGTATCTTCTCTGGGAATGGTGGCCGAAGCATGAATGACATCATGTATAACAACTTTATCATCTTTTATCCTGTATTTCAGATTTTCTACCGAATTAATTGCTTTCATACAAGCATACAGATAAAGTGCAAAAAAAGAAATATTGTTTTCTTTGGAATATTGAAAAGCTCTGGTAACATCTACTTCAACAACAACGGCAAAATAAGGATCGAGAAGTTTATTGAAATGTTCAAAATGTTCCTTTCTATTCCAATGATCGATATCTAAAAATCTCATAATACTAGCGGAAGGATATCCCTCAAGGAAGTTGCTGTTTTATAATCTGGGTTTGCAGCATCTTGCTGAGAAACCTCTTCATGTGCCCATGTGGTATGAAAAGGGACGTGAATGGCTGATGCTCCCATTTCTATAAGTGGTAAAACATCTGATTTTAATGAATTTCCAATCATTAGAAACTCATCGGACTCAATATCTAAATGCCTGATGAGCTTTTGATAATCAGGAACTTTTTTCTCGCTCATCACTTCTATATGGTGAAAATAACTTAGCAACCCCGACTTATCCAATTTTCGTTCCTGATCTAATAGATCTCCTTTTGTAGCAACAATTAACTTATACTTTCCTTGCAACGATTTTAATACCTCTTCTACTCCATCTAACAATTCTATGGGCTTTACCAACATCTCTTTTCCAATATCCAAGATTTGTTCAATAGTCTTTTGGGGTATGGTATAATTCGAAAGCTTTAGCGCGCATTCAACCATTGAAAGTGTAAAACCTTTTATTCCATATCCGTAGAGGGGAAGATTGGCGATCTCTAATTTAAAAAGCTCTTGATCTATCTTATTTTCTGTTTCATACTGAGAGAGCAGTTTTGCAAATTTTTTCTCAGCCTCTCTAAAATAGGTTTCGTTTACCCATAAAGTATCATCAGCATCGAATGCAATGACTTTGATTTTACGAATGTCTTTCATTTCTGATAATTCTCTGTGCTTTTTCTAAATCTTCAGGAGTATCTATTCCAATAGCAACACTTGTAGTTTCCACCATTTTAATTCGCTTTCCTACTTCCAGATAGCGGATTCCTTCTATTTTCTCTGCCGATTCTAGAGGTGTTTTCGGTGTACGATAAAACTCCATCAATGCACTTTTACGAAAAGCATAGACACCAATGTGCTTGTAATGATTGATCTGAATCTCTTCGTTTCGGGGAAAAGGAATAGGGCTTCTAGAGAAGTACATCGCAAAATCGTGATTGTCAACAATCACTTTGACATTATTAGGATTTTGTATCTCATCGAGATCGGTCATTTTTACCTTGAGTGACGCCAGGTCTACTCTTTCATCAACATCTTCCTCAAAAATTTGAATCAGTTTTTTTAGTGAAACTTCATCGATAAAAGGCTCATCTCCTTGAACATTGATTACAATATCAGCGTGGATATTCTCCACAGCTTCAGCGATTCTGTCTGAACCACAATCGTGCTCTTTTTGACTCATAATCACCTCTCCTCCAACACTTTTAATAGAATTGTAAATAACTTCTGAATCTGTAACCACATAAACTTCATCAAAAAGTTGAGTTGCAAGAGTTGCTTCGTATGTTTTTACAATCACAGGCTTTCCTCCCAAGTCTTTCATTAATTTTCCTGGAAATCTTGTAGCACTGTATCGTGCAGGAATCATCGCTATTATCCTCATTGGCAAAAAATAGATTCCTCAAAGATAACTATTACTTTATATAGACCTCCAATAACTCAGAATCTATTTCAGAATGGATGGAAAACTCTTTCAAACTTGCAGGTACTAATAATGTTTCCCCTTTTGACAAGCTTTCTTTTTGATCTGCATTTTCAAAATCAACTTTCCCTTTAACACACAGATAAATAACAAAAGAATCTTTGTTCGAATGATTGGTATGAAGTCTCCCTTTAAGAGGCAGTACACTTGTCGTAAAGTACGGGCAAGACACGATCTCTTCCACTTCATTTTCTTTTTTAGAATAAGAAGTACTGTAAGAAGTTTGTGACTTGTAATCGATTGCATCGATCGCTTCTTCTGTATGAAGCTCTCTGTAATTGCCCTCAGAATCTTGTCGATCCCAATCATAAACACGGTAGGTAATATCAGATGTCTGTTGAATCTCAGCTAGTAAAACACCCGCACCAATGGCATGTACTCTACCAGTAGGAATGAAATAAACATCTCCTTCGGATACTTCATCGATATTTAAAATCTCTGTCAACGTTTTATTATTAAGATGCGTAAGGTATTCTTCTTTAGATACATCTTTTTTGAATCCTACAATCAGATTTGCTTTTTCATCGGATTGCATTACATACCACATCTCAGTTTTCCCAAAAGAATTGTGTCGCTTTAAAGCCAAATCATCATGAGGATGTAATTGAATACTCAGTGCTTCTTTCGCATCAATGAACTTAATTAGTAGTGGAAATTTATCACCGAATTGGTCATACACCTTTTCCCCAAGTAATGCAGACTTATGTTCTACAATTAACTCTTTTAAATCTTTTCCTTTTAAATCTCCATTTGATACTACAGAAGTATCTCCTTCAACATCTGAAATCTCCCAACTCTCACCTATATCTGCTCTGTTAGAGTTCTTTCCAAGAATATCTACTAATTTTCTTCCGCCCCATATTTTATCTTTTAAAATAGGGTCAAACTTTAGAAATTGATTCATATTTAAATTTTAAGTCACAAAGTTACAAGGTTCCAAAAAAACAAGGAGGGAAAAAATTAATTAACTTTGGTAGCATTCAGCCAAATGCTGATATTATTTTTTCCTTATGTTTAAAATCTTCAGACGATTAAGATTAAATTCTTCTAATTCCCAAAAAAAGTCTAACTATTTAGTATATGCCATCGGAGAAATTGTGCTTGTAATGGTAGGTATCCTTTTGGCAATGCAAGTAAATAATTGGAATGAAAACAGAAAGCAAACCAATGAGTTTAATAATATCTTAAGCACCATTACACAAGATTTGAAACGGGATACTTTAGTAGCTGGCTTGGTAATTAAATATTACCAAAATATTGAGAAAAATAGTTTGAAAATCATCAACAAAGAGGTCAATAGGAATAACTACAAAGAATATCCAGAGGCGAGAAGCCTTGTAAGCAGATACAGGTCTTTTGTGATACAAACCAAAGGTTTTGAAATGGCAAAAGACTTTAGCTCTAAAAACACGATAAAAAACGATTCTGTTTTTACGAGTATTTCTCAGTTTTATACTCCATTTATACAAATCATAGACGATAGCAATGGGTTTGTAAAAAAAGAAGTATTATCAAATATTGATGCTTATAAAAAGTATGACTGGTATGTTGATTGGACTCAAGGAAGGTTCACTCCCGAAATGATCATTTATTTTACAGAAAGTGAAGAGTATCGAAAACAGGTGGCTTCTCACAATTTGTTAGCTGGTAAAAACCATCTTCTTTTCATTACCGCCTATAAGAACAACGCAACAAAGCTGATTGAACAATTAGAAGAATACATGAAGAACTAAATTATGGGTGGATTTGATATTGTAATGGTGATAGCGATTATCCTTTTCGCAAGATTAGGAATACGATTGTATACAGGATATAAAAAACATAAAGAAGATTCTAATGACTAAGCTTTTCAGAAATATGAGGAAATTATCACTCTCTAGAAATAGTTCTGGGAAATATTTTCGTTATGCTGTTGGAGAAATCCTTTTGGTTGTTCTGGGAATCTTAATCGCTTTACAAGTGAGCAATTGGAATGATATTCAGAAAAGAGAAAAACAGGAAATCAAATTTCTTCAACACATTAAAGAAGACCTCACTGGAATGATGGGTGACATACGAAATGACTATCATGCTTTAAAACTTGGTGAGAAGAGTCATTTTAGAATTCTAAATTATTTCTCAGAAAACAAGCCCTATCAAGATTCGATCTGTTTTGATTTTTACTGGCTTACAAAAGATGAGTATGTATACCCTGTACGTTCTACCTATGATGCTATAAAAGAAGAGGGCTTTTCTATTATTGAGAATGACTCCATCCGCAAGGGAATTCAGATTGCTTATGAGAATATTTTCCCAAGAATTAGCAAAGAGAACCCATTTTATCCAGACATAGAAGCATTTTTTTCTGAGTATCTACAAAATGAATTTACGGTCAATGAAGATAAAAATCTAGTCTTTGAAGAAAAATTTCCGGACTATACTATCAGTTACCCATATCCAAGAAATAGTGAGGGAAAACAATACTTTGTTACTGTGGGCTTTCACCCAAAAGATTTTCAGAAAATCAAAAAAGATCAAAAATTTAAAGTACTTATGCGACAAGCTTACACTTACAGAGCATACAAGCTAAATAGGTATCGAAACGGAATGTATTATGTAGAAAACCTATTAGGTTTGTTAGACAGAGAGTTAAATAGAAGAAAATAATATTGTTACTCTCCTGAGTAACTTACAAAATTCCTCGGTGTCTCATACAAGGTTATTTTCAAATCCATTTCTTTTGAAATATGTAAACGAAGCTTCTCATAAATTACCACACAGATATTCTCTGCAGTTGGATTCAAATTCTCAAACTCTTTTACATCTAGATTGAGGTTCTTATGATCTAATTCTTCTTCAACTTCGGTTTTAATAAGCTCTCTTAATTTTCCTAAATCATATACATATCCTGTTTTTGGATTAATCTCCCCAGTAATGGAAACAATCAACTCATAGTTATGACCGTGGTAGTTTGGATTGTTACACTTTCCAAAAACTTTGAAGTTTTTTTCATCAGACCAATCTGGGCGAAACAGTCTGTGTGCTGCATTAAAATGCGCTTTTCTATGTACAGTTACTCTAGGCATTGTTATTGAATGATTGAAGGGTTTAATGATTTAATGAGTGAGAGAGTGAGTGAATGGCAAAAAATGAACATGAAATTACGTTTGTAATAGCAGCTTTAACTTTTAACTTTTAACTTATCATACGATTCTTGAAAAATAATTTTAAACCAAGCCGTGTATGCATCAGGATGAATATCCATATCTTCTTTTACCTCTTGCAATGACATCCATTTATAAGCCTCTACTTCATCTCTATTAATCACTGGATCTCCGTTGAATTTTCCTACCATCACATGATCTAGTTCATGTTCGGTCAAACCATTGTCAAAAGGAGCTTTGTAAACAAACCAAAACAGTTCTTTCAAATCGCATGTAAATCCCATTTCCTCTTGCAACCGTCTCTTACCTGCATCTAATGACGCTTCTCCATCCCTTTGATGAGAGCAGCAAGTATTCGTCCACAACATAGGAGAGTGGTATTTATGAGAAGCCCTTTGCTGCAACAACAATTCATCTTTGTCATTGAATACAAAAACAGAAAAAGCTCTATGCAAAACAGCTTTTTCATGAGCTTCCATTTTAGGCATTAAACCAAGTTGATTGTCTTTTTCATCAACTAACACTACAAGTTCTTCCATCTAAAAATTTTGTCATACAAAAATAGGCATTAAAAACGAGTTATCTCTCTTTGGTTGTCTTACTAAATTTTGAGAATAATTACCTTTGCTGAAATTCGTCATAGAATGAGATTCCTAATTTTATTTTGCCTCTTCACAACGATCCTATTTTCATGCAATCATAAGAATGAAAAGAAGGTTCAAAAAGAAATGGTCTCAAAAAAGAAGAAAAAGAAAAGTCTTAAAAAAAAGCAGGATATAAAAATTGCCAAAAGCAAAGAGTTAGATACCATCAATAAAAAAAATTCAATTGCTTTCTTAACAGCCTATGGCAAACAGCATCCTGAAACTGTTGTAAAAATTAAAACCCGATTAGGGAATATTAAAATCAAACTATACAAAGACACTCCCTTACATCGAGCAAATTTTATTTTCTTAACCAAAACAGGTTACTTCAATACTACTTGCTTTCACAGAGTTGTTTCTGGTTTTATTGTTCAAGGCGGTAGCTCAGACAATCCATTTACGCAAAAAGCGAGAAATAAATACCAAAATTATACACTCCCTGCTGAAATTTTACCCCATAGGAAACACAAATATGGTGCGCTAGCAGCTGCTAGAGAATGGGATGACAATCCCAAAAAACGTTCGTCGGCTTTCGAGTTTTACATCATCCAGAGCAAACGAGGAAGCCACCACCTAGATGGAGAACATACAATATTCGGTGAAATCACAGAAGGTTTCAGCACCATTGATAAAATCGCAAAACTTGAGGTAGATATTAAAGAATGGCCTATCAGAGATGTCTTTATAGAAGCTATCGTGTTGAAATGATGAATGATGAATATTAGATAAATTTCGAAAATCTATTTTCAAGAGACAAACCACTCAGCTGAATTACTCAAGGTTGATGGATTTATAGATGATACGAATACTTACAACTTTTCACTTTACTACTTTGAAACTTTGCAACTACTATGCTTTACCTCTTTGCCGCTCTGTAACTTTGCCACTTAGACATCCTAAAACTTTGGAACTCTTCAACTTTCAAACTTTACAACTTTAATGTACCTTTGCACCTCAATTTTTGTAGATGAGTTTTTTAGAAGAAATACAACGCAGAAGAACTTTCGGAATTATCTCACACCCCGATGCTGGGAAGACCACACTTACAGAAAAATTACTACTGTTTGGAGGAGCGATTCAAGAGGCTGGTGCTGTAAAGAATAACAAAATTAAAAAAGGGGCTACTTCCGATTTCATGGAAATCGAACGTCAGCGGGGTATCTCTGTTGCAACTTCTGTATTGGCTTTTATCTATAAAGATAGAAAGATCAATATTCTAGACACACCAGGTCACAAGGATTTTGCCGAAGATACTTTTAGAACGCTTACCGCTGTTGACAGTGTGATTGTGGTGATTGATGTGGCAAAAGGAGTTGAGGAACAAACCGAAAAATTGGTAGAAGTTTGTAGAATGCGTAACATTCCTATGATTGTTTTTATCAACAAGCTGGATAGAGAAGGAAAAGACGCATTTGACTTGTTAGATGAAGTTGAACAAAAATTGGGACTTACCGTAACGCCTATGAGTTTTCCCATAGGAATGGGATACGATTTTAAAGGCATCTATGACATTTACAAGAAAAAAATCAATCTTTTCTCAGGAGAAAACAAACAAACGATTTCGGAGGGAATTGAATTCGATGATGTAAACAGTCCTGAATTGGATGAGATTGTTGGTGATTCTGCCGCTGAAACTTTAAGAGAAGAGTTAGAACTCGTTTACGAAGTGTATCCTTCATTTGATCAGGAAAAATACTCTAATGGTCATTTACAACCTGTCTTTTTTGGATCGGCTTTGAATAATTTTGGTGTGAAAGAGCTCTTGGACTGCTTCATTGATATTGCACCCAATCCACAACCTAAAAAAGCGGAAGAACGATTGGTAGATTCTACTGAGAAAAAAATGTCTGGATTTGTGTTTAAGATTCACGCGAATATGGACCCCAAACATAGAGATCGTTTGGCCTTTGTAAAAATTGTCTCTGGAGTTTTTAAAAGAAATACTCCATATCTTCACGTAAGAAATAATAAGAAACTCAAATTTTCGAGCCCCAATGCTTTTTTTGCTGAAAAGAAAGAGATTGTAGAGGAATCTTTTCCAGGAGACATCGTTGGTCTGCACGATACGGGTAACTTTAAAATCGGTGACACACTTACAGAAGGTGAATTGTTAAATTTTAAAGGAATTCCAAGCTTTTCACCTGAGCATTTCCGATATGTAAACAATGCTGATCCTATGAAATCTAAGCAATTATACAAAGGCTTGGACCAATTGATGGATGAAGGAGTAGCGCAGTTGTTTACGTTAGATATGAATGGAAGAAAGATTATAGGAACAGTAGGAGCGCTGCAATACGAGGTCATTCAATATAGATTGGAACACGAATACGGAGCCAAATGTAATTACGAAAACATTCATGTACACAAAGCTTGCTGGGTAGAAGCGGAAGATGAAAAAAACGAAGAGTTTAAAGAGTTCAAAAGAGTCAAACAACGGTATTTAGCCAAAGACAAACAAGGGCAATTGGTTTTCCTTGCAGATTCTGCTTTTACCATTCAAATGACTCAACAAAAATATCCCACTGTCAAATTGCATTTCACTAGTGAATTTCATAATTAGTTCATGAAAAAACATTTACTATTTCTAATATTATTCTCTAGTTTTCAAGTTTTCTCTCAAAACTCACGTCTCAATGATATTGAAATATTTGAGATGAAAAATAGCATACGGTTGAATCATATTTTTATAGACCAACCAGACATAACTTATACTTATGGTGACGGTAGCCAATACACCTTAAAACCAGTTACAGGTATCTTAGGTTTAAATTATAATATTCCATTAACAGATTGGCTTTATACGGGAACAGGATTTCATGCTGCTAGCATTGGAGACCAAGGAGGTCTATTTACCTTGGGAGTAAATTTAGGAGTGAATCTCCCGATTTATAAACGATTATTTTTTGATACAAATATCCATTTTGGCGGAGGTGGCGGCTTTAGAAGTTTGGTAAACGGAGGAGCAATTCTTTATATAAACTCAGGATTACAATACAAGTTAAATAACTTCTCGTTTGGTGTTCAATATGGATATTTAGATTTTGTAACAGGAATTCAAGGGGGAGACAATGTTTCTTTCTTTGTAGAGATTCCTACCCTAGTAAGAGCTGGGTCGTACAAAAATGCTCAAAAAGAGTTTTTTATTGATGAAAGTAAGAAAGATGATTTTTGGAAAAAACCAGCAGTCAAAAGTGTTCAGCAAATTACTTTCGATTTTTTCTACCCTATGGGAAGTACCCGCGATGATGGAAAAGGGAACTTTAACAATACTCAACCTATAAACCAAACACTTTATATCATTGGTTTTGAATATCAAAGATATGTTAACAACAATACTTTTTTATACGCTCATGTAGATACCATGTATAAAGGTTTAAGAGCTGGATTTATGGATTTATTTTTTGGCTTTGGTAAAAATTTCTGGGAAACTCCATACATTAATTTCTTCGCAAAATTTGGAATAGGAGCAGCAGGCGGTAGAATATTCCCAGAAAATGGATTAACCATGTATCCAAGTACTGGTTTTGACATAAAGTTTTCAAAACATTTAGGACTTAGTCTTCACGGAGGATACCATAGGTCTATTGGGGCTACTTTTGAAGCACTTACCGCTGGTTTTAGTTTAAAATATTATGGCTTAAGTGGGGGGATTATCGATCTGGCAACCTCAAAAATAGGAAGATCAATCAAATCACAAGGAATACAAATAGGAGTTCAAAATCAAACCTATTTCGATGTTGCAGTACTCGACAGGCCTAAAAGTGATTTACAGCAGATCGCATTAAAAATAAATTATGATCTCTCAAAAAGATTTTATCTAACAGGAGAAGCTTCTTTTGCTTACGAGGGAAGATCAGGTGGTTATGCGCATGGACTCTTTGGTTTAGGAGTTAGAACAAACAGGTTCTTTAAAAAGAGAGTTTCAATGTTTTTAGAAACATCGGGTGGTGTAGCTGGCGGTGGTGGTGTAGACTCAGGCGAAGGAGTCTTAATAAGGCCCTCTGTAGGAGTTAATTATCACTTCGATGATAATTTCAACTTTAATATTGCTCTAGGGCAAATGTGGTCTCCTTATGGAAATGTAAATTCGACCAATATCAATGTTGGTTTTACCTATGGTTTATCTTTTTTAAACCTAAAAAAATAATAAATACAAATACAATGAATAACGGAATTTATGCAAAGTTTACCACTCCTAAAGGAGAGATTTTAGTAAACTTAGAATACGAAAAAACACCAGGTACTGTTGGTAACTTTGTTGCACTAGCTGAAGGAAATCTAGAAAATGATGCAAAGCCACAAGGAACTCCTTATTACAATGGGCTAAAATTTCACAGAGTCATCCCAGATTTTATGATCCAAGGAGGATGTCCTCTAGGAACTGGAACTGGAAATCCAGGCTATCAGTTTGATGATGAAATTCACGAAGATTTAAAACACGATGCACCAGGTAAATTATCTATGGCTAATGCAGGTCCAGGAACCAACGGATCACAATTTTTCATTACCCATACAGAAACTCCGTGGTTGGATGGTAAGCATACTGTTTTTGGCAATGTAATAGAAGGACAATCTGTAGTAGATGCAATTGAACAAGGTGATGAAATGTCAGTAGAGATTGTGAAGGTTGGTAATGCTGCTGAAAAATGGAATGCTGTAGAGGCATTTAGGACTTTTGAAGGTGCCAGAGCTGAAAGAGAAGCTGAAGAAAAAAGAAAGCAACAGGAATTATTAGACCAAATTGCAGCTGGATATGACGAAACGCCAAGCGGATTGCGTTATAAAATCTTACAAAACGGAGAAGGTAAAAAAGCTTCCAAAGGTGACATGGTATCTGTACATTACAAAGGACAACTTTTAGATGGAACTGTTTTTGATTCTTCATACAAACGCAAGCAGCCTATTGACTTTGCCATTGGTGTTGGTCAGGTAATTGCTGGATGGGACGAAGGAATTCAACTTTTAAAAGTTGGAGACAAAGCTCGTTTGGTAATTCCTTCGAACTTGGCTTATGGAGAAAGAGGTGCTGGTGGTATAATTCCTCCTAACGCAACATTGATTTTTGATGTTGAATTGATGAATGTAAAATAATCAGTCGCATTTTATTAGCACATAAAAAACAGTCCAAGTTTCCTTGGACTGTTTTTTATAAATGTTAATTTAATCTGAAAGTCGCCTCTCATCAGTCTACTGGGATCATAAATGCCGTATCTTTGTAAAATACTACAAATCAAAGATTTAATCTTTATGCCTAGAAAGATTTATTCGCTTGTTGTTATTGTCACCTGTTTCTTATTCTTTAGTTCATGCGATTCAAGGATTACTGTTGAAGAATTAACGAATTCTTCTGTAAAGAGGTATTTATCAGATATAATAACAACCATGCAAAATAATTCTGTCAATCGTAAGATCATTGATTGGAATGCTTTTAGAACAGAAGTGATGTCGCTTGCTGATGATGCTCAAACGATTCCCGATGCAACTCCTGCCATTTTAAGGGCTTTGGAATTACTAAATGACAATCATAGCTTTTTTGTTCCAGAAGTTGGTTTCACAATAAGACCAGCTCCTACCAAACCTTATGTGAAAAACATAGCTATGGGTACCACCATACCCTCAGATGTTGGGTACATTAAAGTTCGTGGTTACAGTGGAAGCACGGCTATCGCCTCACATTTTGTAGAGCAAATTCAAAATGAAATTCGTCGTCAAGATCATCAGAATATTAAAGGTTGGGTTGTAGATTTAACAGAAAATACTGGAGGAAATATGTGGCCAATGCTTGATGGCTTATCTCCTATTTTAGGCAATGGTATCGCAGGATATTTTATAGATCCAGATGGTGTAGAAACTTCATGGAGTATAAAAGCAGGATTACCTCAATATGGAGAAACTCCTAAGCATACTAATTACAACAATCGATATCAGCTAATTAGTCCTAATCCAAAAGTAGCAGTTATTATAAGTGGTACAGTAGGTAGCTCAGGTGAGGCAGTCACCATAAGTTTTATAAAAAGATCTAATACACGCTTATTTGGGAAACCAACTTATGGTATATCAACCGCTAACACCAGTTATAATTTTGGTGGCTTTGGAGAACTATTTTTAACAATTAGCACTTTGGCAGACAGAGAGAAAACATTGTATGGAAACGAAATTTTACCCGATGAAGACGTGACTATGGATACTGTTTTAGATAGAGCTATTGAATGGTTAAAAGAATAAATCTCATCCAAAACACTTTGACTACAAATAAAAATTAAATTCAATTTTAAAGTATACGAGTAAGTTCTTAGCTCTCTAAGAACTTTTCTTTTTACATTTGCTCAAATACATAGATCATGATCAAAAAACATATACTTCTATTGTTATTTATATCAGTGCTCTTTTCATGCGAAGAGAACACATCAGCAAAAGAAGAGAACGCACCGTCAAAGATTGAAAGCACTACCTTGCTAGAAACTACTAAGAGTTGGAATGGGAATCCGCTTCCTAAAATTGATGGTCAACCTAAAGTAACGATTAGTAAAGTTGTCATTCCTGTTGGCGCGAAACTTCCCAGACATATTCACCCAGTAATTACCACTGGCATGCTAACCAAAGGAGAACTAACCATTACAGATGTTCATAATAAACAGACCACTATAAAAGCAGGAGACGTTCTCGTAGAGGTTTCTAATATGATCCATTTTGGTGAAAACACAGGAACAGAAACTGCTGAGATTCTTGTTTTTTATATTGGGAATGAGAATACTCCTATAACACAATTGGCAAAAAAATAACTACTGCCTTATCGCAGAGGCCTCAGTTTCCAATGCTGTTTTAGCAGCCAGTTCTTCTGAGTTTAACGTCGTTCCAATCAAATTTTGCTGCTCATAAGGATCTGAAACTAAATTATAAAACTCTTGTGTTCCATTTGCTTGAACAAGCAACTTGTAGTTATTGTTACGTATTGTATAACTCACTGAGCCATTTTGTGATCTTTCGGTATAAACATATTCTCTTTTATTCGCATTGGAATCGTTTAGCAATTGATAAAAACTAGTACTATTGTGAATCTGATTAATGGATATCCCTGTGGCTTCAGCGATGGTAGCAAATAAGTCTGTAGTATGAATCAACGCTTCTTCTCTAGCTCCCATTCTTTGCACTCCGTATCCAGAAACAATCATCGGGACATTTACGCCACCTTGATAGATAGAACCTTTTGCTCTCATTCTACTATAGGGTGACTGTACAACCTGATTCGGACTACCATTGTCACCAATAAATACAATTAAGGTATTTGCTCGTTCTTCAGCTGATAAGCTATTTAAAAGCCTTCCCAACTCACTATCCATAGCCTCTACTGCAGATAAATAGTACGGTAAAGAATTGGCATCTATAGAAGCCTGATCCTCTGGCAAACTCCCTTGATAATGCAAACTTGTGGGGGCTAAGTGAAATGGTGTATGTGGAGCATTAAAAGCCAACCAAAGAAACCACGGTTTCGATTGACCTTGAACCCAATTGATAGCCAAATCTGTCAGCTTTGTCGTCGTATATTCATTTGAAGTTGAGGATTGCCCATTTTCAACCAAGTTCCAATTAGTATAAGATTGTACACCTCCATTTAAAATTCCAGCGTAATAATCAATTCCCATCGTATTTGGATCTGAAATTGTATTTGACAAATGCCATTTCCCAATAATTGCTGTAGCATACGCATTGCTAGTATTGTTATTTATATAGCGTTGTAAAGATGTTTCAGAAGTTGAAATTGTGTTTCCAACCTCCAATACATTCGTATGATATCCATACTTACCCGTAAGAATTGAAGCCCTTGTAGGTGTGCAAACAGGATACGACCATAAATTCTCAAAAGTAATCCCTGTTGAAATTAAGCTTTGCAATGTTAGCATATTGGGTTTGATGGTTCCTTCATTGTAGTTAGGAGAAGCGTCTTTTCCAAAGTCATCAGCAATCACTAAAAGAATGTTGGGTTTGCTGCTAATGGGGTTTTCATCATTTATAATTTCATCTGTCATCCCATCAGAAGAGCTACAACTAGAAATAAAAATCAATAGGATTAATAAGGTGCAAGTTTGTATGGCTTTCATTTTGTGTTTTTATTAGTTTCATTCTTAGACCCAACTTCTTTGAAATAGTTTTATCGTCCGTAAAAAGAAACTCACTATTTTTTAAAACAGGTAAAAACACCTGCAAAAAAGTTCAACTCTATAGCTACCTTTAATCCAACCCATCAGCTAAGAAATTAATTAGAAACTATGTCCGACTTAAAAAAAGCTAGTGAAAACCTGTCCCATTTCATTCTCGCAAATGACAAATTCTTAAACGGGATAGAAGAAATTGATTCTTTGTTATTAAACAAGGAGATAAAAATCTCACGATATCCGATAGTGACTTCAAACAAATTAGTAGAAAATTTTAACAGAATCTGCTCTATTTTAAACGAAGTGCTTGTCAAAATTGTTTACAACTACACAAGAGATCATAGAGTTCAAAGTTACTTTCAACTAGATGACCAGCTAAATAAAGTCTTGTTGATGGCTGAGGGAACTCCCTACGAGATAGGAATGTACAGAAGTGATTTTATTCTCGACAATACTGGCAACCCTAAGATATGTGAAATCAGTTGTCGCTTTCCATCCAATGGCTGGATGTACAGTTACTATATGAATAATGCCTTAAATTCTGAGAAAAAAACAGATTTTATCGATGATTTCTTGACTCAATACGATAAGGAGGAACCTATTTTCTTTATCACTCAAAACAAACAAAACAATGAAACTGAATATTTAAAAAAGGAAATTGAAAACAGAGGCTTTCAACATATCACTATTCATTCTTCTGAGCTAAAAATTGAAAATGATGCATTGCATTACTTCGATCAAGCAGCACGTCAGTTTTACCTTGAAGTAGATAGAGAAGAATTGAAGGATTTTGATGAACAAGTTTTAAAATATATCATTTCGTCCAATCGGTGTATCAATGATGTAAGAAGCATTATTTTGGTTCATGATAAAAGGATTTTAGCTTTGCTATCTGACATTGAGGTTATGCGAAGTTATATGTACCAGGATGACTATCAATTTTTGCTTGATTATCTAATTCCTAGCTACACACTGCATACCATAGAAAATAGAGAAACTCTCATTCAATCTTCTGAAGATTGGATTCTCAAAAAAAATAGCGGCGGTAGTATTTCAGATACTTACATAAAGAATAGTTCTACTGCGGTTACATGGCGAAAAATTCTAGAAGAAGAATGGCAGGATTATATGGTACAACCTTACATAGATCAAAAACCTTTTGAGTTTTATGAGTCAGATAAATCTACCCACATTCACTTAACGGGTTCCTGTCATTTTCTGAATGGAAAATCCTATGGTTTAGGAGTCTTTAGAGGTTCAGGTAAAAAAATTATTAATCTACATCAAAACAAGACCATACTATTCCCATGCATCGAAGAATGAGTTACTTATAAAAAGATTTTAAAAACCATTGTAACAAAAACCAATAAAAAGTCGTCTCACAAGAGTGAAACGACTTTTCTTTTTACAAACAAAAGTTTACTTTTAACAACTAAACCTCACTACATGAAACGTTTATTTTACGCATTAAGTATATTCCTGTTCATTTCTTGCGGAGATTCTAAAAATTCAGCTGAGTTTATCAGCGAAGCCCAAGGAAGGTATTTATTCAATTCAAATGAAGCAATAGAAATTTATTTTGAAGAAAGTATTATGAAAGTAAAATGGCGTGGACAAGATATGACTCCTATCAAAGCCAATGATAGTGCCTTTTATCTGAAAGAGATGAATGAAAAATTGGTTTTTGTTTCTAAACCTGAGATGCATATTGAGTTGGCCGAAAAAAGGGAGCACGAGGGAAGAAAATATAGCTTTTTGAAATTGAAAGAAGGTTCAAAAACACCAAGTGAATATTTTAAAAGCAAAGAGTATGACAAAGCATTATCAGCATTTTTGGCAGCTCAAAAAAGAGACTCTTTAGATCCTGCTATTAGCTGGCGGAGAATTAATAGAACCGCTCATAATTACTTTGAATCTGGAAAAAAAGAAGAAGCTTTTGAGATGTTCAAAATCAATATTGAACTATATCCTAATTTACCAAGATCTTACAGAAATTATGGCTATGCACTTATAGAATCTCAAGATACTGTAGGTGCTGTAGAAAACTATAGAAAAGCCTTGGCAATAGATCCAAATGACAATAGAGCACTTTCCTTTTTTGAACGAATAGAAAATAAAAATAATGACTGACCTACGCTACCCAATCGGAACCTTCACAAAACCAGAAATCATCTCTGAAGAGTTAAAAAATGAATGGATTGACACTCTGGAAAACTTTCCCAATCGCCTTGAAAGTTTGGTCAAAGACCTTTCCAATGAGCAGCTCAATACACCGTATCGAGAAGGCGGATGGACAGTAAGACAGGTTGTTCATCATTGTGCTGACAGTCATCATCACAGCTATATTCGTTTTAAATGGGCTTTAACCGAAAACAATCCTTTGATTAAGGCATATAATGAAGCTGACTGGGCTGAGCTCTTTGATACTAGAACTGCTCCAATTGATATTTCTATTACGCATCTAAAAGCTGTCCACGCAAAACTTGTCTACTTATTAAAAGGTTTATCTGATGATGACCTGAAGCGATCTTTTGTACACCCTGAAAGCGGAGCAACTGTAGGTTTGAGAGAAAATATAGGAGTTTATGCTTGGCACTGCAATCACCATTATGCACATATTGAAAATTTACTCATCAGAAAAGGTTGGAAATAATTCCTATCTTTAAAAAATCAACTACTTAGGAGTAAGCTCACGAGGTATTGAAAGAAAGCAAGTAAAAACATTTCGGCGTTAGCGTCAGAATATTTAAGGATCGATTGTCGAGTAAATTTTAATTCATGAAATCAGCACAAGACTGGTTTGATGACTATGCTGTAAGTCATCAAAATCACACCAACCAAATCATTCATTACATCTGTGTCCCGGCTATATTTTTTAGTGTTATCGGATTGTTAATGAGTATCCCAACAACATTTATAGAAGAAACTCTCGGCTTGTACAATCCCTTGATAGAAAATTGGGCAGTAGTTGTTGCAATTTTTATTTCATTTTTTTATTTGAGATTAGGATTCTGGTATTTTCTGCAAATGCTGTTCTTTATTCTATTAGCCATCATAGGAAATTATTGGCTAGGCAATAATGTCAATTTACTATATACATCCATTGGAATCTTTATCGTAGCTTGGATTGGTCAATTTTATGGGCATAAAGTAGAAGGTAAAAAACCTTCCTTTATTAAGGATTTACAATTTCTGTTGATTGGACCACTTTGGGTTGTGAAAAAGTTAGGAAAATAACATGGCAGAAGAAATTTCATTCGAAGATTTTACAAAAGTAGACATACGAATAGGGACGGTGATCGAAGTAAATGACTTTCCAAAAGCGAGAAAGCCGGCCTACCAATTGCAAATCGATTTTGGTGATCTGGGAGTGAAGAAATCCAGTGCGCAAATTACAGATTTGTATTCTAAAGAAGATTTATTACATCGGCAAGTAAGTGCTATTGTGAACTTCAAACCTCGTCAGATTGCAAATTTCATGAGTGAGTGCTTAGTATTAGGGGTTTACAATAAAAAAGGAAATGTAGTTTTATTACAAGCTTCTAAAACCATTAAAAACGGAGAACAGATTCGTTAACAATTGTCATTGATCAGTTATCAGTGACCAATTACCTGCCATCAATGATAAATCATTAATTATCAAAGAATTATTTTCCAAAGCTTTCTAATAATATGTTCTTTGTAATTACCATTTTTAGAGGAATGGAGTCTGTCTTTTTTTTATAGTATAGAAGTTTAGAAAATTTCTTTTTATTAATGCTACTATTTTCTTTTAAGACTCCATATGTATATTTTTCTTCATATGTTGGATAATCATCAAAATAAAAGTGAATCGTATCATTTTTTATTTGATAGTTTCCTGTCTTGCTTTCTGAACCAAAACAAAATGACTCAGTTTTAAACTGCTGAGATTCTTTTAGTTTTACAAGAAACATGCAGTTCGCTACTCCTTCATAGTGAGCAGTAAAAAGGTTTTTTCCTTCAATACTTTTTTCAAAATTATAAATGCTAGGGAAAAAGTATCCTTGTATAAAAACCAGGAGAATTAAAACAATCGTTGTAACTCTTTTTCTTTTATTTTCTTTTTTACCTATATAGAAATAAGCGATTTGATAAATCAACCATACAAGAAGAAATAAGAAAGAGGAATAAATAAACAGCCCAAATACGATACTCCAAGGAAAAGGTAACTGCATCCAAAAATAGCTAGTATTATAGATTGTAAAAAATAAAAGGATGATGGTAAGATTCTTTTTCACTTTTTTAAGCTTATAATGTATTAATAATTTAAACCATATTTTTTAGGTTTTATTATCTCTCTTATTGAAAAGAATCTATCTATACTTTATCCTAAGATTCTATACCTGTTTGCTCTAGGTAACTTTAAAACTTTATAACTTTCCTCTTTCCTACTTCTGAAAATTAATTCTTCGGATTGTTCAAAATCACCAAAGCGCCAATAACTCCTGGAATCCATCCACAAAGTGTTAGCAGTAAAATAATAAAAAAAGAACCGCACCCTTTGTCAATTACCGACAGAGGCGGAAATAAAATGGCTAATAATACACGTAAAAAACTCATAGCTTATTGTTGTTGGTTAGTACATTTATAAGACGAGTCTTAGCAAAATTTGTTACATAAAAAATCTCGCTTACATTTCGACTATGCTCAATATAAGCGAGATTTCCCTTTATTCTTTTATCTTTTCTCTTTACTTCTTTGGCATCACATCTGACTTCCAAAGAAAACAGCATTCATTAATAGTTTGTTGGTACCATACCAGAAAGCTCTAAAATTGGTATTATCTGTAAAGACCATTACTCTACCTCTACCCATACGTTGTACTTTAAAGGGCACTGTGTTTTTAATCACTTTTGCATTCTCTTTAGAAATATAACCGCTTAACAAAGGGTTGGAAGTATATTGAATAGGATTGTTGTAACTTCTTTTATCTGGCTTTATAAACCTTGTCGTATTTCTGAACAATGCAATTTTATCGTTCTTGTATCCAAAGTTAATCGGATGAGATCGATCGATTTTTGCTTCAAAAATAGCTCCTCCTATCACTTGTGCTCCATTTTGCTTAGATCGATCTTCAAAGGAAACATTCTTCACTGAATCTATTTTCGGTTTATCAAAATTCAAACTAATTAGCTTTTGATTATTCATCCAGTTCACAGAATTACGATACCCTATGATATGCCCTCCATTACGTGCCCATGTTTTCAATTTTTCTACAGCCGATTTTTCCATTCGAAAACTATTAGGAACTATAATCGTCGTGTACTTACTTAAGTCTACACGATTGAAATATGACATGTCTAGTTTGGTTACATGCATATCATAGCGCTGATCAAACAAGTGCCAAATTTCTCCCGCATCATTTCCAAAAATACTACCACCAACCAACATAGCAACTTTTGGTTTTCTAATATTTCTGAAATTATTACTTCCTAAATCAATCCCTTCATTTAATCCAGTAGTTACTCCATTGATTTGTAAGTGAGATTCATCAGCTACCTTCCTTAAAAACTGATACAACTGATTTGCGTTCAATTTTTGATTTTGAACAGGAATAAAAATAGTTCCATAATCATAGGAAGTACCTGCATTTTTAAAGTTTTTCATCGATACTTTGGCTCTCAATCCTTTGGATAGAATGGCATTTAAAGCTTTAGGCGCATAGTATTCATTCCAGGGCATCAAATATCCTACGGTACTTTTAGCGCTCACATCTCCTTTCTTAAATTCAAGGTTCATTACCTCGTCTCCTAACCTATTCAAAGAAACATTGTCTGCATAATCTACTCCAAAAGAATAATTGAATGTCCACGCAGATACATCATAAAACAAGCTATCTTGAAATTGAGTTCTTACATCGAACATCGCCTTGATTAATCGATGGTTTTTCTGATTCATAGGAACCGCATAGCTATATCCTTTTTTGAATCGTTTTCCGTTGGTTGTAAAATCTGATTTTAACTCGTGTATTTGAATGTTATGGCGCTTCATAACCTCAGCCAGATGATAGGTCTTTGCTGCGTCTTTTTCATCACCAAAAACAATAGCCTTTGAACGCGTTGCTTCAGTTCTGGCTTTCTCATAGAAGTCTTGTTGGTACTTTAAAATCTTTACACGCATGTTTTGTGCAGCTTCCAAGGTAGACATCGCTGCTGTGTACTGGTTTCTGATCGTAAACGGGAATGTTAGCAACCCATTACTCGTTTCTTGTGCATGACCTCGGGAGCTCCCTTGTTCAAATAAAATCCCAATGCTTCCATTGATATCAGGAAAAGTAGATCCTTTTCCGTAATAAAAGTCATCAAAACTTTCTTCGGAATAGTATTGAGACCCAATTTTATCCAGTGCTTTCGCATGGAAAGTAGCAATTTCTTTTGTCAATTGCTGATTCATTTTTGGAGTTAAGGGGTGAGTCCTACTCTGAATTCCAGGTTGAAAAAAGAAAGTTGAATTCGACCCCATCTCATGATGATCTGTCAAAATATTAGGCAACCACTTATGAAAAGTAGCAATTCTTGCTCTCGATTCAGGCAACTGAACAGGAAGCCAATCTCTATTCATATCAAACCAATAATGATTGGTCCTTCCTCTTGGCCATATTTCCGTATACTCTCTATCATTTGGATCTGGATTAATGTTCTTACTTTTATTTGTATTCGCCCAATAGGCAAAACGTTGCAATCCATCCGGATTTAAAGAAGGATCAAAAAGAATTACTGAATTCTTCAGCAGTTGCTCTGTCGATGATTTTGTAGAAGCCGCCAAATAATAAGCCGCTGCCAATGCTGCATTGGAACCACTCGATTCGTTTCCGTGAATAGAAAACCCTTGATACACGACAATAGGATCATTGCTTACATCCATGGATACATCATTTGTTGCATCTATATGACGTTTACGTATTTCATCTATACGAGCATGGTTTTCAGGTGCTGTAATAATCAACAGTAAAATAGGTCGTCCCTCAAATGTTTTTCCTCGATCTTCAAGTGTAATTCGATCTGACGATTTCGCTAGTGATTTCATATACTCAACTAGTTTATCGTGAGTAATATGCCATTCACCAACTTCATGTCCAATCACTTCTTTAGGAGTAGGAATGTTTGTATTATAACGTTCGTTGTTTGGAATGTAGTAGCGTAAATCTACCTTTTGTGCCGATATCGATAGTGTAATAGACAATAGCACAAAAGCCAAGGTTAGTTTCTTCATGTATGGTTTGAATTTGATTTGAACAAATATAAGAATTAGATATTTTGTTATTTGTTAGAGAAAAGCCAATTCATTTGATCGGCTTTGAACTTGCATCTAAGCCATCTCATTTACTATATGACTAATCAGAGTATCTTTTAACTTTCAAAAGAAACTCTTACATTTGGTTTTTACCTGTAATCATGCTAACTAAAAAAAGATATAGTGTTAAAGAAATGTTCCTATGGTCTCGATGGGAAATTTTGATTTTCCTATTGTATACTGGAATTATTACTTCACTCCACAAAGTATTCGGTTTTGAATTTTTAAATGTCCCATGGACTCCAGTTGCTCTTATTGGTACAGCAGTTGCTTTTTTGGTTGGATTTCAGAATAACGCTGCCTACGATCGTATTTGGGAGGCGCGTAAAATTTGGGGTGCAATAGTCAATACCTCCAGAACTTGGGGAATGATGATACAAGACATGATTGACAATCAACATGCATCTAAATCGATGTCTGAAGAGGTATTAAAAGAACAAAAAAGAACATTAGTTTATCGCCATATCGCTTGGATGACTGCACTTCGCTACTCTATGCGACAGAAGAAAAGTTGGGAAGCTTTTGAGGAATCATCTACAAATAGAGAATGGTCAAAAATGATTCATATTCCTGAAAAAGTATCGACACTCCAAGACAACTTATTGATGTATTTGTCTCAAAAGGAGCTAGAATATGTGATGAGTAAAGGAAATAAGCAAACGGCAATTTTATATTTACAATCACGTCATATTAGAGAACTCAAAGACAAAGGTCATATTTGGGAATTTGCATTTATAGAGTTAGAAAATGTTTTGGAGGAGTTGTTTACACATCAGGGGAAATCTGAGCGCATTAAGAATTTCCCTTATCCAAGACAGTATGCAAGTTTGGCTTTTTACTTAGTAAGACTATTCGTCGTTTTGCTTCCTTTTGGTATTGTTCCTGAATTTGCAGAAATCAGCAAAGATTTTATGACTGATTATCCTAAAATAGGAAATTTCTTCATTTGGTTAGCTATTCCTTTTTGCGCCTGTGTTTCTTGGGCATTTCATATCATGGAGCGTATGGCAAGAGTTGGTGAAAACCCTTTTGAAGGTACCGCCAATGATGTACCAATTTCAAATATAGCTAGAGGAATTGAGATCAATCTTCGTGAGATGCTAGATGAAAAAACAGACAACATTCCTGCTCAATTTCCTGAAGAGAAAAACGTACAGATGTAACAGAACAAAAGTAGCTGTTTAAATATTGAGGTTATTTAAACAGCTCTTTTTTACTTAAGCTTCTTGTAACCTCATATCGGTACTTTCAAAGATTTTATCTGCTGAACCCGCAATAAAACCAGAGTACAATTCTCCATTGGACATTGGATGGCGATATGCAAACTCATAGTAGCATGAAGTAATATCTCTTGTAAACTCTTTAAAGTTTACGGGTATTTTATCTGCTAGTACACTCGATTGCTCTAAAAGCTGTTCTGGAGTTCCTTTAATTTCTCCTCCAGAGACATTCATTATAAAACCATTCATTTTTAAAAACTCATTGACCTCTTGTAATGATGAAAAAGTTTCCAATCGATTTACATCTACAGTAAAATGATTTGAGCAAAAGCCATTTACGTACAGCCATGCAGCATATTCCGTTTCTTCTAATAGCTGATTGTACTCCTCAAAATTAGGCTCTTCCCACAAACGTCCCTCAAAAACCAAACTAGAAGAATTTAATATATCTTCAGGAATCTCATCAATCATTCTTTTTACACTAGCTTGCAAAGAAGTAGAAAACTCCTCTACTAACAACTGACTGATAAAAACGCGTGGTGCTTTTTTGTCTGTTGCATGTTCAAAATGCTTTGCGTACAGCTTTTTTTTCTGAAAATGATATTCTCCACATTCTTCATAACCCAGCTCAACAAATGGTTTTGCTAGGACATCTATATTCACTCTAGGGTCATTAAAAGTTCTAAAAGCCACGTGATCGTTATAGACCTCATTACCTTCTCTCTCGAATAAATTCTTAATCTTTTCTGCAGAAGGAGTTCTCTCCGTGTACTCTTTCCACAACTTTTCAAAAACTTGATTTACTGTCATTGTTTTAATTCAAATAATTACACAATACAAAAATAAATTATATTGACTACATTAACATACTTATAAAACCATTTAAACTTTTTATTAACACATATTATGTTTAATTAACTTTATTTAACTCAAATACAGTAAATTTGACTCATTAAAGCAATATTTACAAACATGGAAAATCAATTTGATTATGTAGACAAACAAATACTCTCTCATTTACGAGAAGATGCCAGAAAACCTTATTCTCAAATTGCTGAGCAATTAAAAATTTCTAACTCTTTAGTGCATCAACGAATCAAAAAATTAGTTTCTGAAGGTGTTGTAAAAAATGCCTCCTTAGTCTTAGATGAGAAAATGCTAGGGTATCGAACAAAGTCCTATACAGGAATTCGTTTGAGAGAAGCTCGCTTTGCAAAGAATGTGATGGAAGAATTATACAAAATTCATGAAATTGTAGAATGTAATTTCGTTTCTGGGAGTTATGCTATTTTCATCCTTATTTTTGCAAAAGACAATGAACATTTACAGCGGATTTTATATGACAAAGTCCATTTAATTAATGGAGTTGCTGGAACAGATTCTTTTATTTGTTTCGATACAGGTTTTCAAAGAAATGTTCCTTTAGAATAATAGTAAAATGAATACAGCAGTTTTATGGACAGGCGGAAAAGACTGTTCGCTAGCTTTTCACAAAGCGCAACAAGCGGGGTATAATATTACTCATTTGGTTACTTTCATGCCTGAAAGTGCTAACTTTCGAGCCCATTCTTTACATCTTATGAGGCTACAAATAGAGGCTATTGGATTGCCTCATATAAAGCTTCTGGTAAAGCCACCCATGAAAGAAAGCTATGAAGATCAAATCCAACATTTAAAGACTAATTATCAGATTGAAACCTTAGTGACAGGTGACATTGATGAAATTGAGAACCATGACAATTGGATAGAAAAATGTTGTGAAAAATCAGGGATGAAAGTTTTCAATCCTTTGTGGAAAAAAAATCGAGAAGATCTTTTAAAAGAACTTATCAATTCCAACTTTAATACGATCTTTACGCTGGTAAAGAAACCCTTTTTTGATGCAAGTTGGTTGGGTAGAAAAATAACCCTCAAAGTATTGATTGAATTACAACAAAAAGGAATAGATATGTGTGGAGAAAATGGAGAATACCATACCATGGTGATCGGTGCTCCTTTTTTTCAGTTAGATATTAAACTACCATCTTACTCAATTGTAGAAACAGAAAATTACTATTATATAGATTTAAAAAGTGATTGAACAGGAAGTATTTTCTAAACTGAAGAACGATCTATCTGGCGAACTACATTTAGATCAACTACACAAAAGCATCTATGCTACTGATGCCTCCGTATACCGTAAAATTCCTCTGGCTGTCGCCTATCCAAAAGATATTGTTGACATTCAAAAACTTATTGCTTTTGCTGAGCAAAACAAGACAACTTTAATTCCTAGAACAGCAGGAACATCTTTGGCTGGACAATGTGTTGGAGATGGTATTGTTGTAGATGTTTCTAAGCATTTTACTAAGGTTTTAGCTTTTGATGAAGCTCAAAAAACCATTACTGTTCAACCAGGAATTATTAGAGATGAATTAAATCTATTTCTTAAGCCTTTCGGTTTGTTTTTTGGGCCTAACACCTCTACATCAAATCGCTGTATGATTGGAGGAATGGTAGGAAATAACTCTTCTGGCAGCACCTCTATAAAATATGGTGTCACTCGCGATAAAGTTCTTGAAATTGAGGGCTTATTAAGTGATGGCTCTAAAGTAATTTTTAGGGAGATCACTTCATCAGAATTCAAACAAAAAGCTAGAGAAAATACCTTAGAAGGGAAAGTCTATCAATCACTTTTTCAGGAGCTATCTGAAGAAAAAATCCAGCAGGAAATAAAATCACAGTTTCCCAAACCTTCTATTCACAGGAGAAATACGGGATATGCTGTTGATGAATTATTAGATTCAGATTTGTTTGGAGGAAGTAGTGACACTATTAATGTAGCTAAGCTATTGTCTGGTAGTGAAGGAACATTGGTTTTTTCTACTGCCATTACATTGCAGCTCGATACCATACAACCCAAAGAGAGTATTGTTGTTGCCTCTCACTTTACGAGTGTTCATGAAAGTTTAGAAGCGACCATTCTTAGCATGCAGCACGAGTTGTATGCTTGTGAACTGATGGACAAAGTGATTCTAGATTGTACAAAAAACAATCGTGAGCAAATTAAAAATCGATTTTTTATAAAAGGTGACCCTGAAGCTGTTTTATTGATGGAAGTGTCAGCTGATACATCTATTGAGGCGGAAAAGTTAGCCGATAAACTGATTCAGGATTTAGAGAAAAATGGTTTTGGTTATCACCATCCTAAAATCTTAGGAAAAGACATCAAGCGCGTTTTTGATCTTAGAAAAGCTGGCTTAGGATTGTTAGGAAATATGATTGGTGATCCCAAAGCAGTAGCTTGTATTGAAGATACTGCGGTAGATTTGAATGATCTTCCTAGTTACATCGAAGAGTTCAGCCAAATTATGGAAAAGTATAAGCAAAAGGCTGTCTACTATGCACATGCGGGAGCTGGCGAATTGCACTTACGTCCTATTCTAAATTTGAAAAAATCTAAAGACGTCGATTTATTCCGTAAAATCACTACTGAAACTGCTGAATTAGTCAAGAAATATAAAGGCTCTTTTAGTGGTGAACATGGAGATGGTATCGTTAGAGCTGAGTTCATTCCTTTGATGATTGGTGAAAAGAATTACGAATTGCTAAAACGTATCAAGAAGGCTTTTGATCCTAACAATATTTTTAACAAAGGAAAAATTACCGATGCTTTTCCAATGGACGAAAGTCTTCGTTATGAGATTGATCGTGATGAACCAAAGATCGCAACCATTCAAGATTTTTCAGACAATCAAGGCATACTTCGTTTGGCCGAAAAGTGTAATGGATCAGGTGATTGTAGAAAGCCTGCTTCTGCAGGTGGAGCCATGTGTCCTAGTTATCGTGCCACGAAAGATGAAAAAGATACCACAAGAGCTCGTGCGAATACGCTAAGAGAATTCTTAACCAATTCTGAAAAAATCAATAAGTTTAATCATCAAGAATTAAAAGAGGTTTTTGACCTCTGCCTAAGCTGTAAAGCTTGTGCCTCTGAGTGCCCTAGTAATGTAGATGTTGCAGCCTTGAAAGCAGAATTTCTGTATCAATACCAAGAAGAAAATGGCTATTCTTTTCGTAGCAAGTCATTTGCAACTTCTACCAAATTTAATCGTATTGCTTCCAAAGTACCTAGATTGTACAATGCCTTTGCTAGAAATCCAATTACTGGATCGTTGATCAAAAGCGTGATTGGAATTCACCCTAAGCGAACGATTCCAAAAGCGACTAAAAGTTTCAAAGCAGTTTCTAAATCTCTACATCTTGATGGGAAGGAATCCCTGAAAACCGTATACTTATTTGTAGATGAATTCTCCAATTATTTAGAATCAGAATTGGCTCTAGATACAGTAAGTCTTTTGACTTCTCTAAAATACCATATGCTACCTGTAGATCATTTGGAAAGTGGAAGGACGTACATCTCCAAGGGATTCCTCAAAGAAGCCAAAGAACTGGCAAATAAAAATGTTGATTATTTTAAGGGTTTGATTTCAGAGAATTCTCCCTTGATTGGTATCGAACCTTCTGCAATCTTAACATTCCGAGATGAGTATTTGCGATTAGCCGATGATAAAGAAACAGCGAAACAAATTGCGAAAAACACATTTACGATTGAAGAGTTTTTAGCCAAAGAGTCTGAAAAAGGAAATATCAAACCAGCTCAGTTTACCGATAAAGAACAGGAGATTAAGATTCACGGACATTGTCATCAAAAAGCACTGTCTAGCACGCATGCTACTTTTCAAATTTTAAACATTCCAAAAAATTACAAACCAACAATTATGAACACCGGTTGCTGTGGAATGGCAGGCTCTTTTGGTTATGAGAAAGAGCATTATGCAGTGAGTATGCAAGTGGGAGAAGACACTTTGTTCCCAAAAGTAAGAAACACTTCAAAAGACACTATTATTGCTGCGGCTGGTACGAGTTGCCGACATCAAATTTTTGATGGTACGAAACGAATTGCAAAGCATCCTATTACCATTTTAAAAGAAGCACTTGTTTAATGCTTTTTTTTCAAAAAAATAGTTCATAGACTATTAAGTAACAACACGTATTTATTCTATTTTGAATCACAGCTTCACCGATTTTGATTAAATTCGACTTAATTTAAGTCATTATAAGTGAATCGTCAATATGAAAAAACATTACTTTATCTATTTGATATCATTCTTTTTCCTTCAAACAATAAATGCTCAGGGCACTGATTATTTAACAGGTTTAAGCTGGCCTATTCACTTTCTACAAAATGGCAATGACCTGTATATTGCCGAAAATACAGCTAATAAAATTATTAAGGTAGATATTACAGCTGCAAATCCAACCCCTGTTACTGTAGCAGACGGGCTTAGCGGCCCCATGCGTATGACTTTAAATGGAAATACAATGTATGTTAGTAGTTGGGGCGGAAACATTTTTAAATTCGATATTACAGCCTCTTTACCTACTACTGCCACAAATGTTGTAACTGGATTAACCAATCTTGTTGGAGCCGTATTAATTGGTAATGAGCTTTATGTAACTGAACTCAATGCAAATAAGATTTTTAAAATAGACATCACAGCTAACAACCCCACTCCAGTAGATGTAATCACTACAGGTTTAGACAAACCCGCTGGTATGGTACGTAAAGGGAACTTTTTATACGTCTCTAGTTTTTCTGGCACAAATATTTACAGAATTGACCATACTATTTCTAAACCTACAGCTGAGGTCTTTATTTCATCTACCGACCTTGTTGGGCCGACAGGTCTGACCATTTTTGGAAATGATATATATATTGCAGATTTTAATGGTGGGAAATACTACAAATCAGATATTACAGCACCAACACCAAGTATAACACCAGTTTTATCAGGTATAGGCAGACCTAATGCGACTCATTTTTACAATAACAAAATGTACTTTATAGACAGTTCTGCTGGAAAAGTTAAAGTAATAGATTTGGCTACACTTTCAACAAATGACAATTCAGATCTAGAAATTTTAAAACTTCACCCCAACCCTTCTCTGAATGCGATTTCTTTGAAAAACTTAGACAAACCCGAAAATTATCAATTGTTTAATTCTATCGGAAAAATGATACGAGAGGGAATTATAAATCCAAATGAAAAAATAGACACGAGTAATTTAACGAGTGGTATGTATATATTACTATTAAAAAATAGTAAGCGAATTGCAAAGTTTATCAAAGAATGAGATACCTTATAAAAACACATGAGAAAGCGATTTAGTTTTTACTAAATTGCTTTTTTATTTATATCCTTTTAGAAATATTTTCAACTCACATTTGATTTATACATTTAAGCATGCTTAAACAAAATAAAGCCTTATCCATTTTTGCACTCATCATAGCAGGGGAAGCTATTTTTCTATTACCATTTATTCTGATTCGTGTTTTTAGACCTATTATTCGAGAAGCCTTTTTAATTTCTGATTTTGAAATTGGAAAAGCACAAGCGCTCTATGGAGTTACAGCAATGGCCTCCTATATTTTTGGTGGTTTTTTTGCTGATAAACTGGAAGCGCGCAAACTATTGTCAATTTCCTTAATTCTGACAGCTTTAGGAGGTTTGTGGATGGTTACCATTCCTTCTTTTGAAAGCTTGCGAATTCTCTATGGCTTTTGGGGTGTCTCTACCATTTTATTGTTTTGGGCTGCGCTGATCAAAGCAACACGACAATGGGGAAATAAAAGTAACCAGGGATTGTCTTTTGGCTTACTAGACGGCGGACGTGGTGCTTTTGCTGCTTTAATTGCAACATTTGGTGCGCTGATTCCTGGAATATTTTTCCCAGAAGATGACACACAAGTAACTTATGAAGACAAAGTCAAAACCATACAATACATCATTAGTTTTGTTACTGTGATTGTAATTCTCGTTTCTATTTTTATCTGGTTTATATTGCCTAAAAATAGCTCAAAAAATCAAGAAAATCAGGTAGTTCCTTTATTCGATCTCAATAAAGTAGTTGGGTTAATGCGACAACCCAAAGTCATTTTTCACATGATAATTATTGTCTGTGCTTATTCTGCTTATAAGATCACAGATGTGTATTCTACCTATGCAAAGGATGTGTGGGATTATACATTGGAAGAGGCTTCTTTTTTTGGTGTTTTAATTCAATGGGTACGTCCTATTGCAGCGGTAAGTATTGGTTGGGTTGCAGACAAGTTTTTACCCTCAAAACTTATTTTATGGAGTTTTGGAATCATGGTTATTTGCTCTGTCTTTATCGGTTTTGGACTTTTAGACAACCTTCCAATTCTACTTTCTATTTTTACATTTATTTTAATGGTGATTGGCACTTACTCACTTCGAGGTTTGTATTTTGCCATCATAGAAGAAGCTAAAATACCACTTGCTGTGACGGGAACTTTGGTAGGAATCATTTCTTTTATTGGCTACACGCCTGATATCTTTATGTCTTTGCTCTCGGGTTACATGCTAGGAGAAAATCCAACAGTTGTAGAATATCAAAATTTATTTCAGCTGTTTGCTTTGTTTCCTTTAGTTGGGTTGTTGGCGACGGTTGGATTTCGGAGAGTGATTAGGTAGTTGTTACCAAGTACTCCTATCACGTCTTTCTTTCAATACACATACTATAAAATCGACAGCACCTTTGATATCATATTTTAGCAACTACATCGGTGCTAGTATACGATGCGTTGACGGAAAACTAAATAACGTGAGTTCGATATAATTGTTTCTGATAGTCAGATAGTTGCATTATTTTATTTAAAAACTAGGTGTCATTCCCGTGAAAACGGGAATCTAAATTCAATTATTTTAATAGATTCCTGCCTACGCAGGAATGACAATCCAATCCAAATTGTTGATTTACA
>JANQMD010000009.1 GCA_028280265.1 Flavobacteriaceae bacterium | reverse complement strand
TTAGATTAAAAATTGAAATAAATCAGGTTTGTCGTTTAGGTAATCCCCATAGAAATTGGCTCGCTTCATTCTGGAAATCAAGGGCTGTAGATCATTGGGTGATTTGAGCTCCAAGCCTACGACTGCAGCTCCATTTTCTCTATTGGTTTTTTTGGTATACTCAAAATGTGTAATGTCATCATCGGGACCTAGAATATCAGCCACAAATTCACGCAAAGCTCCAGCTCTCTGAGGGAACTTCACAATAAAATAATGTTTTAAATTGGCATGCAAAAGGGCCCTTTCTTTGATTTCTGCGGTACGAGTGATATCGTTGTTACTACCACTAACCACACAAACTACATTCTTCTGATAGATTTCATTTTTATAATCTTTCAAAGCAGCGATACTGAGCGCTCCGGCAGGTTCTACTACAGTTGCTTCTTTGTTGTATAGCTCTAGAATAATTTCACAAATCTTTCCTTCTTTTACGGTAATTACATCGTCTAAGTATTCTTTACACAAAGCAAAATTGTGCTTTCCTACCTGTTTTACCGCAGCCCCATCGACAAAATTATCGATGGTATCCAAACGTGTGTTTTCATTCACAGCCAAAGAAACGGTCATGGAAGGTGCTCCATAAGGTTCTACGCCAATGATTTTTACATCTGGATGGATTTGTTTGATATAAGAAGCCACTCCAGAGGAAAGACCTCCTCCTCCCACGGGTACAAAAATGTAGTCAATAGGCTGATCTGATTGTTCTAAAATTTCCAAACCCACAGTAGCCTGACCTTCGATAACCTTAGGATCATCAAAGGGATGAATAAACGATTTTTGCAATCGGTCGCTTTCTAATTTGGCAGCATATTGTGCATCGTCAAATGAGTCACCGATTAAAACAATATCGATAAAATCCTCACCAAACATTTTCACCTGATCGATCTTTTGCTTTGGTGTTGGAGAGGGCATGTAAATGACTCCTTTTACTTTGAGTAATTTGCACGATAATGCAACTCCCTGTGCATGATTTCCTGCACTGGCACAAATAATACCTCTTTTTTTCTCTTCAGCTGTCAATGAAGACATTTTATGGTAGGCTCCTCTGATTTTGTACGAGCGCACCTGCTGCAGATCTTCTCTTTTGAAAAACACATTGGAATAATACTGTTTGGAATAGTATTCATTCTTAACCAAAGGGGTTTTTAAAACCACATTTTTGAGAACTTCTGAAGCTTTCTGAACCGATTTTATCGTAGGTATGTAGTGTACTTCTGTATCCATTTTGTTTATGTCAGTACTGGTGCTTCTTCAGCAACAGTTTTGATAGATTTCATAGCCGTCATAGCACCTCGTAAACGCTTTCCTACAGCTTCTATTTCATGACTTCTTATTGCTTCGTTTACGGCAATTAATTTTGCATTGTCAACTTGATTTGATTTTGAGAATGACGTTCCAATAATATCGGTATCTACAGACTTCATAAAATCAGTTAGCAATGGTTTTGCTGCATGGTCGAATAAGTAACATCCATATTCAGCTGTGTCGGAAATGACACGGTTCATTTCATATAGTTTCTTTCTTGCAATGGTATTTGCAATCAATGGAAGTTCGTGTAATGATTCATAGTAAGCTGAGTCTTCAATAATTCCTGCGCTCACCATGGTTTCAAAAGCAAGCTCTACTCCTGCTTTTACAAAAGCAACCATTAAAACTCCGTGATCAAAATACTCTTGCTCAGAAATCTCATCCGCTGTTAATGGTGTTTTTTCAAACGCAGTTTCTCCTGTTGCTGCTCTCCATTTTAAGAGATTCACATCGTCATTGGCCCAATCTTCCATCATGGTTTTTGAAAAATGGCCTGAGATGATATCATCCATGTGCTTTTCGAACAAAGGTTGCATGATGGATTTCAATTCTTCTGATAATTCATAAGCTTTGATCTTAGCAGGATTGGATAATCGATCCATCATGTTGGTAATTCCTCCATGCTTCAATGCTTCTGTAATGGTTTCCCATCCATATTGGATTAATTTGGCAGCATAATTCGCATCTATTCCTTTCTCTACCATCTTATCGAAGCATAAAATAGATCCAGTTTGTAAAACACCACACAAGATGGTTTGCTCACCCATTAAATCTGATTTTACTTCGGCAACAAAAGAAGATTCTAACACACCAGCTCTATGTCCTCCTGTTGCTGCTGCATAGGCTTTGGCTTGTGCCCATCCTTTCCCTTCTGGGTCATTCTCTGGGTGCACAGCTGTTAATGTTGGCACTCCAAATCCGCGTAAATACTCTTCACGAACTTCTGTTCCAGGGCATTTAGGTGCTACCATAATAACAGTTAAGTCTTCACGAATCTTCGTTCCTTCTTCTACAATATTGAATCCGTGCGAATAAGACAAGGTAGCTCCGTGCTTCATTAAAGGCATTACGGTTTGTACTACATTGGTATGTTGCTTATCTGGGGTTAAGTTCAAAACCAAATCTGCTGTAGGAATCAATTCTGTGTAGGTTCCAACCGTAAATCCGTTTGCAGTAGCATTCTTGTAAGAAGCTCTTTGTTCTTTGATGGCCTCTTCCCGCAATGCATAAGAGATGTCCAACCCTGAATCTCTCATGTTCAAACCTTGATTTAATCCTTGTGCGCCACATCCTACAATGACGATTTTTTTATCAATTAGTGCATTCACTCCATCTTCAAATTCTGAAGCATCCATGAATCTACATTTTCCTAGTTGTTCTAACTGATCTCTTAATGATAAGGTGTTAAAATAATTTGCCATGTTTTTCTTTTTTAGTTGAATGCAGCTAGCATTTCTGATATTTTCATTTCTTCTTTTGTGACTGAAATTCGCCCTGATCTCACAAATTGCATGATACCAAAGGCGCTTAATTCTCTGTATAATAATTCTATTTCACTTCTTCTCCCTGATTTTTCTAACACGAAAAATTCTCTGTTTACCGTAACAATCCTTGCGTAACTTTCTTTAATGATGTTTTGAATCTGACGTTCTTCAAACAATAAATCAGATTTTATTTTAAAAAGTACAGACTCTTGGTAAATGGTTTCATCATCTGTGTGATAGTATGCTTTGATAACTTCTACCTGCTTTTCTATCTGTCCAATGATTTTTTTCATTTGCTCCTCAGCGAGTTTTACAACTATCGTCCATCTAGAAACTCCTTCAATCTCCGATACAGAGGAAGTAATACTTTCTATATTGATGTGTCTTCGCTGAAAAATTGCAGAGATACGATTTAACAAACCGATGTTATTTTCGGTATATATTGATACGGTGTATAATTGTTTTTCTTCCATATTTTCTAGAGATGAAAGAGAAAAGAGAAAAGAGAAAAGACTTGTCTTTACTTCTTTCTCCTTACTCCTTGAACTATTCTAATCTTATATCTGAAACCGATGATCCTGTAGGAATCATTGGAAATACATTGTCTTCTTTTTCTACGCATACTTCTAAGAAATAGGCTTCTTTAGATTCCATCATTTCTTTTACTGCAGCACTTAATTCGGAACGTTTGGTTACTCTTTTTGCAGGTAAATGGTATCCTTTTGCGATGGCTACAAAATCTGGATTTACCAATTCTGTAGAAGCATATCTTTTATCAAAAAATAGCTGTTGCCACTGACGTACCATTCCTAAAAAGTCATTGTTCAATACCACAACTTTTACAGGTACTTTGGTTTGAAAAATGGTTCCCAATTCTTGGATGGTCATTTGATATCCTCCATCTCCAGCAATAGCAACGACTTCTCTGTCTGGTGCTGCCATTTTAGCTCCGATTGCCGCTGGCAACGCAAAGCCCATAGTTCCTAAACCTCCTGAAGTGATATTACTTTTGGTAACATTAAAATCTGCATAGCGGCAGGCAATCATTTGATGCTGCCCTACATCGGAAACAATGGCTGCTTCACCTTTACTTTGCAGGTTGATTTCTTTTAGTACTTCACCCATAGTTAATCCCTCTTTGGTTGGGTGTAGGTCATTTTTTATCACCTTCTCAAACTCAATCTGGTACAAATCTTTGAATCTTTGATGCCATTCTGGGTGAGAGTTTGAATGTAACAATGGAATTAACTGCTGCAGGCTTTCTTTGGCGTTTCCTAAAACAGCTACATCCGTTTTTACATTCTTATCTACCTCTGCTGGATCTATTTCAAAATGTACTATTTTAGCTTGCTTAGCATACGTCGCTAAGTTACCTGTAACACGATCATCAAAACGCATCCCAATAGCAATTAAAACATCACATTCGTTGGTTAACTTATTAGGCGCATAATTTCCATGCATTCCCACCATACCTACGTTCAATGGATGAGATGTGGGTATTGCAGAAGCTCCTAGAATGGTCCATGCTGATGGAATTCCTGCTTTTTCAATAACTTCTGTTAATTCTTTTTCAGCTTCTCCCAAAATAACACCTTGTCCCCATACAATGAAAGGCTTTTTGGCATTGTTAATGAGCTCAGCAGCCTCTGCTACTTTGTCTGGATTTACTTTAGGTACGGGCTTATAGCTTCTGATGACTTCACATTTTTCATAAGTGAAGTCAAATTCTTCAAATTGAGCATCTTTGGTAATATCAATTAAAACAGGACCTGGTCTTCCACTTTTCGCTATGTAAAAGGCCTTCGCAAAGACTTCAGGGATTTCAGAAGCTTTGGTAATTTGATGATTCCATTTGGTTACAGGCGTAGAAATACCTACAATGTCTGTTTCTTGAAACGCATCACTCCCCAACAAATGAGATCCCACTTGTCCTGTAATACAGATCATCGGGGTAGAATCGATTTGGGCGTCTGCTATTCCAGTAATAAGGTTTGTGGCTCCAGGACCAGACGTTGCAATGGTAACTCCAACTTTTCCTGAAATTCTAGCATATCCTTGAGCTGCATGTGTAGCACCTTGCTCGTGACGCGTAAGCACATGATGCAATTGATCTTGATACTTGTACAATTCGTCATAGACAGGCATAATGGCACCTCCTGGGTATCCGTATAAGGTATCTACACCTTCAGCCAACAAACATTTAATGACTGCCTCACTTCCTGTGATGCGTTCTGTCTGTTGGTTTACTTTCTGTTCTATAGTATGAGTGACTGTTTTCATAATTCTTTTCTCTTTTTGAGAGTTTTTTTGATCTAACAACAAGCTATGCTGCTAAAACTCGTCAGTTACACAACCTTTTGAAGCGGATGAAACTGTTTTTGCGTATTTGTATAAAACTCCACGATCAAATTTTAGCTCTGGTGCTGACCATTTTTGTTTTCTTTTTACTAATTCTTCTTCAGAAACTTCTAGTTGAATCGTGTTTGTCTCAGCATCAATCGTAATAATATCTCCATTCTTAACAAGAGCAAGTGGACCTCCTTCTTGAGCTTCAGGTGTAATGTGCCCCACTACAAACCCATGAGTTCCTCCTGAGAAACGTCCATCTGTAATTAATGCTACATCTTTTCCTAATCCAGCCCCCATAATGGCAGCAGTAGGTTTTAACATTTCTGGCATTCCTGGACCTCCTTTAGGTCCCTCATAACGGATAACAATCACATCGCCTTTTTCTACTTTTCCATCACGAATTCCATCATTGGCTTCGTATTCTCCTTCAAACACTTTTGCTTTTCCTGAAAATCGAAGTCCCTCTTTTCCTGTGATTTTTGCAACACTTCCCTCAGGAGCTAAGTTTCCGTAGAGCATTCTTAAATGTCCAGAAACTTTGATGGGACTTTCTAGTGGCTTAATTACATCTTGACCTTCTGCCAAGTCTTCTACATCCAGTAAGTTTTCTGCTAGTGTTTTTCCCGTAACTGTTAAACAATCACCGTGAAGCAGTCCTTTCTTTAATAAATATTTCAATACGGCAGGAATTCCTCCCACTGCATGTACATCTTCCATTAAGTATTTACCGCTAGGTTTTAAATCTGCTAAGAATGGTGTACTATCGCTTATTCTTTGAAAATCTTCTAAGGTAAATTCAATTTGCGCTGCTCTGGCTATGGCTAAAAAGTGTAACACGGCATTGGTAGAACCTCCTAAAATCGTCACCAATCGTACGGCATTTTCTAGAGACTTTTTGGTTACAATATCCAGAGGCTTGATATCTTTTTCTAATAAAACTCTCAATGCCTCTCCTGCTCTAACAGATTCTTCTTTTTTTGCCTCACTCAGCGCTGGGTTGGAGGAATTAAATGGTAAAGCCATTCCTAAAGCTTCAATAGCAGAGGCCATGGTATTGGCTGTATACATACCTCCACAGGCGCCTGCTCCTGGGCATGCTTTTTCTACGATGCTTTGGTACTCGGATTCTTCCATGGTACCAGCTACCTTACTTCCCCAAGCTTCAAAAGCAGAAACAACATCTAATTTTTTACCATTATGGCAACCCGAATCAATTGTACCCCCATACACAAGAATAGAGGGGCGGTTTAAACGAATCATCGCCATCAGTGCTCCTGGCATATTTTTATCGCAGCCTACTACGGTAATTAAACCATCATAGCTCATTGCTTGTACAACGGTTTCCATAGAGTCTGCAATCACATCTCTTGAAGGTAATGAATAACGCATTCCTGGTGTTCCCATAGAAATTCCGTCGCTTACCCCAATGGTATTGAAAATCAATCCTACCAAATCTTCGTTCAAGGTTCCTTGTTTTGCCAATTTGGCCAAATCATTTAAGTGCATGTTACAAGGGTTTCCTTCGTAACCAGTACTGGCAATTCCTACCAATGGTTTCTCTAAATCTTCTCTAGTTAAACCAATTGCATGCAACATTGCTTGAGCAGCTGGTTGGGTTGGATCTTGTGTGACAGTTTTACTGTATTTGTTGAGCTCTTTCATTTTGGAACTTCTCATTTTTATTCAAAAATATTTTAGGTTTCACTTTAATTTTTCTTGATTTTTAGTTTTTAATGAAAATCACACATCACTTATTTAAGTTAAATACTTAAATGTCAATAATTTACATTTTTAAAAATCTGACATTCAAATTCTTTACTTATTAAAAAAAGCCTGTATCAGAGTTGATACAGGCTTTTACAAATAACATAAACCTTATCAACTCGGTGGTGAGCTAATAATGATAATAATGCTGTTAATAATAGTTTTGTTATTCTTCATCCTCGAGAATAAAAAAGCCTCCCAATATGTAGGAGGCTCTTCAATTATATTTTAAATATTCTCCCCCATCTCATGATAAAATCATGATAATGGAAATAGAAATTATATTTTGTTTTTGAGCTTTCATTTGTCAATACAAAACTGATTCATTTTTTTCATTTATTCAAATGTTTTTTAAAAATTTCTATTAACTTTATGCTAACTAACCTTCCAATATGAACTTCATAAAGAAAATGGGCACAGCTAACCTACTTATGTTAGCTTTATGTGTCCTTATTATTGTTGTCGCAGAATATTTATTTTTATCAGGAAACCAACTACATGGGATTTTTCTTGGTCTGTGGGCTCCTACCATACTTGGCATTATGATATATCTAAAACTTGTAAATCATGAGCGCCGATAATATCGTTTTTTACTTTTCCATCTTTGTCGCTATTTGCGTTTTTCTTTGGGCCATTTTTATGATACGAGAGTATAACAAAGCACAGAGAAAATAACTTGTTTTCCACCCAGAATTTTTTTTGTGAACAGATAAGTAGATCATTTTATAAATAAACATCGAGAAAATCTAGTAAAGGCGAAAGGTAGCGCATTATTTTCCTTTTGATAAAACTACGTGTTTACACGTAGTTTTATAAGTAATACTAAGTAGTATATTTGCAGAGCTTTAAAAATGTTTTTAGCTTAAATATGCACAAAGAAACAGTAACATTGCGCAAAAAATAAAAACAGTTTTTATTGCTAAATCGATGCGGTCATTAAGAATGTACTGCATTTCCCCCCGAAACTTAAAGAAATTGCCCCCTCTATTGATTGTAATTTAACAATGAAGATGATAAAAATTACTTTTGAAGCTTTTGTGGAAAAGTCTATTTTTTTAAGAAAACGAGTAGCATTTCTACTTATTTCGTTACTAGTATTATTTTTTAGCCAACAAGCCGTTGCACAATCCATACCTGGTACAGGTACCTCAGCGGGTATTTGTGGAAATTGTAATCCCACAGGATGGTCAGATGCAGATCCAAATACCGATGGTACACCCGATATTTCCAATAGAAATCAGGCTGGTGGAAATGGTTATTTTGGAGGAAATGCAACTTGGGCCGCTGCGCCACTTCCATTACCTCCCACTGGTGATGTTCGATGGATTACACTTAGAGATGTAGGAACTACAGGAAGTATTGAAGAAAATGTGACAACTACCATGACAGGTCTAGTCGTTGGTAAATTATACAAACTAGTCATCTATTCAATGTCTTCAGTATCAAATCAAGATGGTGGCAGTTCGAATAACCTGTACTATGCAGGAACATTTATAGAAGATTTTGACATTCAAGTAGGTAACAAGCCTAGAAGAACTATAACTGTTACTACCAGCGCTCGAAATGCTTGGGTGAGTAATACTATTATTTTTATTGCAGAAGCTACCAGCGAAACTTTCAGTATTTTCCCTGGAGCTGATTCTGATGCGAACGATAGTCCAGTTGGTTTGTTTGACGAAGCTATCAATATTTCTGTCGATGGTGTCAATGCGTTATCATTACTGGATACTGATGGTGATGGGATTGATGATTCAGTTGATATTGATGATGACAATGATGGAATCTTGGATGTTACAGAAAGTGGAGGTAATAATCCAAATGGAGATGAAGACGGAGATGGGATTCCTAACTACCAAGATGTAAATGACGATGGTACTGGAGATGGATCTACAACAAATTACACAGATGCAAATTCAGATGGATTTCCTGACGCTTACGATTTTGATCGTGATGGAATTCCTAACCACTTAGATTTAGACTCAGATAATGACGGATTGCTAGACAACCTAGAGTTCCAAACAACTACTGGGTACACTGCTCCTTCTGGCTCTGTAGGCACCAACGGATATTACAATATATACGAAACTTCTACAGATAGTGGGACAGCTGCAAATGCACCTACCAATACTGATTCTAATGGAGGGCCAGACTATTTAGATATCGATGCAGATAATGATGGAATCCCAGATAATGTAGAAGCACAAGCTACATTACGCTATACAGCTCCTACCGGAAATGTTGGAAATAATGGGGTAGACTCTTCTTATGAGAATGTTGACACTTATACGCCAACTAGTATTACTGCAGTAAATACAGATGGTACGGATGAAGTTGACTTTAGAGATACGGATTCTGATAATGATAGCACCACAGATATTAATGAAAATGGTGAAGGAAATGTCTTGAGTGGTTCAGATACTGATGGAGATGGTTTAGACAATAACTTTGATGCTGACAATACAAATTATGATGTAAATGACAACATCAATACTCCCTCTACAAATTTACCCGATGCAGATTCAGATGTAAATACAGGTGGTGATGTAGATTTTAGAGATGATGTTACTGGATTAGACTCTGATGGTGATAAAATCCCTGATTCAGTTGATATCGATGATGATAACGACGGAATCTTAGACACAGCAGAATGTAATAATGTAGTAACGCCTGGTGGCGGTGCCAATGCTATTGCAATAAATCGAGGTGTTGCAAGAGGAAATGAAATATTAAATGGAATTCAAGGAGGTGGTAATGGTGCTAGAATGAATAATACCAACGATGTTTTGGTATTACAGCTAAGAGCTAATAACGCAGTTGTATCTGCTGGAACGGTTATTACTGTCACTACCACAGCTTCTAACACTGCTGCCAAAAGACTACTCTTTCAACAATCAGACGCTAGTGGAAATAATACCTCTAACAATTGGGTAGCATCGTACAACAGTTCTACATCAGGGAATCAGAACTTCAATGGTAGTGGTAATGGTAATGTCTTTACAGTTAACTATACCCTTGCAACGAATGCTACTCATATTCGAATTAGTATGCCACAAAGAGCTGGGGGTAGAATTAATTTAGATTATTTACAATATGCTTCTTTCAACACCTGTAGTCCAGTTGATACCGATGGTGATGGTGTTAATGATGTTTTAGATATTGATTCTGATAATGATGGAATTATTGATAATTATGAAGCACAAACTACTGCAGGCTATGTAGCCAAATCTGGAAATGATGTAGACAAAGATGGTTTAGACGATGCTTATGATGATAATCTAAGTGGAGCAGCCAATTCAAATGGTATTACTCAAGCGGAATGGACAAACACAGATGGTTCTTTTTCAAATTCTGATACAGTTCCTGATCACAGAGATATTGATTCTGATAATGATGGAATTCCTGATAATATTGAAGCTCAGGCTACTGTTGGATACAAAGCTCCCAATGGCGTTCCTGGAAAAAATGGTTTAGATTCTGCTTATGACTTTACCGACTCATTCTCTAGTAGTGGTTTATCTGCGACTCTTATCAATAAAGATGGGGATGCTCAACCTGATTACAGGGATGTAGACTCAGATGGGGATGGAACAAATGATAGTGCAGAAGGAAGAACTGGAGTTAGTGGAGCTTTTGGCACTGATACCGATAGAGATGGATTGGATAATATTTATGAAGGTGGATCTACAAATGATGGTTATGTTGTAAATGACGGAATTACCTCTCCTTCAACCTCTGGTTTGGTAGATGCTGATTCAGACGCTACTACTGGTGGCGATGTAGATTATAGAGACACTTTGTTAGGTTCAGATACAGATGGAGATGGTATTGTAGATTCAGTTGATATTGATGATGATAATGACGGTATTCTTGATACCGTAGAAGGCTCTAATAATACTTGTGGTGTTTTTTATAAATTAGTTGGAGTTATTGACGGAGAAATCGATCGAGGTACTCCAAACAACATAAATAGAGATTTTGTATTTGGAGATAACTATATTTTTAGAATTAGATTCAACTCTGTTACACCTGTAATCATAAGAACAACTATCGGGGACAATCAATTTGCAAAAACTGGAAATGTAATAATATCAGGTGTTTCTCAAGCTTTTAATACTGTCGCTGGAAGCTTTCAAACTGTGAATCATACACCTACTGCAGCGAGTTCTTATGATATTAATATCGTAGGAACAGATGCTCCTTTAACATCTATTGTAATAACAGATGCTAAAAATAACATTATAGGTAGGTTTGATTTTGGAACAGCTTCAAGTCCCTTAGAATCTGGGTATATACGTGTCTCAAAAGGTAGTATTTTTTTTCCTTCTGAAGGGAATTTTTCATATACTTGTAGCGCGGATTTTGATTTCGATGGTATCCCTAATCATTTAGATCAGGATTCAGATAATGATGGTATTCTTGATGTTGTAGAAGCTCAAACTACTGCTGGTTTTGTTGCTCCGTCTGGTTCTGTAGGGACTAATGGATTATACAATATTTATGAGAATAATGATACCTCTTCTGCTACAGGTTTAACACCAAATGTAACGACTGCTACAGACAGTACTCCAGACTATTTAGATATTGATACCGACGACGATGGAATCCCCGATAATGTAGAAGCTCAAACTACAGTAGGCTATAAAACTCCTTCGGGAAATGTAGGTCAAAATGGTGTTGATGCTGCTTATGAAAATAATGATACTTTTACAGCAACAGCTCTTACTCCTATTAACTTTGACAAGACCGACCAAGCTGACTTTAGAGATATAGATTCAGATAACGATGGAAAGTCTGATACAATAGAAAGTGGGATAACATTAAACTCAGTAATTGCTGGAACAGACTCTGATGGAGATGGACTCGATAATCTTTATGAAGGATCTAATGCTACAGCAGGTGAAGCTTACGATGCAAATGATCAAATTAACAATCCAATAACTGATCTTTTAGATGCTGACAAAGATGGCGGAACTACTGGAGATCTTGATTATCGTGATATAAATATTATTATTGATTCAGACAAAGATGGAGTTGCAGATAATGTTGATTTAGATGATGATAATGATGGGATTTTAGATACTGTGGAAGAATCCACGTGTAATATTAATGGTTTAACTTCTGGCACCGCTTTTACTTCTTTGGGACAAGCAAGAAATGTTTCAACAGCTGGAGTTTATTTCTTTAATATTAAAGGCTCTGTATTTTCTACTTATGTAGACACCAATGGTTACATACAAATTGCAATTGATTTTGGAAATGGTCTAGGAGACCTTCCAGAAAGCAGTAACTTAACCAATACATCAAGAGGAATTTTAACCCCATCTGCATTACAAAAGTTTACTGAGATTAACCAAGTTAGAATCTCACACTCAGGTGGGAGGCTAGACGTAACTACAAGCAATTTAGGTATTCTTTCAAGAGTTCAATTAAGTAAACGATTCTATAGAGGACCAAAAGACAATTCTATTAATAGTGGATGGTCAGGTACAGGAGCTTCAAACATCATATTAGACGAGAATTGTCCTACATCTAATAGTCGTCTAAACTTAAAAAGCTCAGTATTTGCTGGCTGTGACAATAATTCTTTTATATGGGATTCTCAAGGAGGTATCCAAAGAATACGATCTTCCTCAGGTGAGATTGCAAATAATGAAAGTTTAGCCATATGGGTTAGAGCTGCAAATAACGGAGCCTGTTATAATATTGACAACGATAATGACGGTATCCCAAATCGTTTGGATATTGATTCAGATAACGATGGTATTCCAGACAACATAGAGGCTCAATTAACCTCAAGTTATGTTGCTCCTAATAATGATTCTGCTGCTACATACACAACCAATAATGGAGTAAACTCTGCTTATCTTGGTGGACTTACCCCTGTAAACACAGATACCATCACAGGTAACAATTCAGATGCCAATCCTGATTATCTAGATACTGATACTGATGGTGATGGGGTTTTAGACATCAACGAAAATGGCAATGCTAATACATTGTCAGGAACTGACACAGATGGAGATGGTTATGACGATGCTTTTGAGGGAGTTCTTACAGATTATGATGTAAACGATGATGTTAACAACCCTGCTACTGATTTACCAGATGTTGATACAGATGTAAACGTCGCTGATGGAACTCAGCCGAATGCTGCTCTATACAACGATGTCGATTATAGAGATATTGATGATGATAGAACTCCTCCTTCTGTTACAGGAAACATCCTTTGGTTACGTGCAGATATTGGCGTAACGGGGGTTGGTCAAGTAACCAATTGGGCAGACCAATCTGGGTCTGGACGCAATGCTACAAATACAGGAACTGGTCCTGCTAAACTAGGTGACGGTACCGCAACGAATGGTCTTAACTTCAATCCTACCCTACAATTTACGGAAGCCAACTCTCAAGATTTAGAAATCACTGGTGGAGGGGTTTTAGGAAATGGTGTTCTCAATAATCATATTTGGGTCTATGCTGTTACGGAATCCAATTCGGCCACCAATGCTTCTTTTGCATTTTCAAATGCTGTT
>JANQMD010000046.1 GCA_028280265.1 Flavobacteriaceae bacterium | reverse complement strand
ATTCTCAATTCTCAATTCTCAATTCTCAATTCTCAATTCTCAATTCTCAATTCTCAATTCTCAATTCTCAATTCTCAACTTCAATTTCAATTTCAATTTCAATTTCAATTTCAATTTCAATTTCAATTTCAATTTCAAATTACTTATTACTCTTCAACATCTTCTTGTGAAGACTCCACTTTTGAAAAGTCCAATCCTGATTTTACAAGTAAGTTATACCATTGAATAACTTTCTTAATGTTCGATGTGTACACTCTGTCCTCATCATAATCAGGTAAAACCTCAGAAAAATAAGCTGCCAATTTATGACCACTTTCTTTATGACTAATCGCTTCTTTTCCTTCTTGCTTTTCGTACATGATTTTAAAAACATCCAAAAGAGGCTTCTCTTCTTCGTAAGTATAAATGGCAATATTTTCTAACAAGCTAACATTGTTTGTTGATGGGATTGGGAAACGCTTCTTATCTTCCAAAGATTCAACAATAAAGCCTGTTTTTGTCTGAGAGACAGCTGAATATAAACCTGGTTTCCCAGCAACAGCTATAATTTTACTAAAATCCATAAATGGGTGTTATTTTTTAATATTAGGGAAACGCATTCTGTAATCTGGATTGATTTTCCCTGATGATATTTTTTCTAATTTCTTTTTTAAGATTCTCTTTTTCAGAGAAGAGAGTTTGTCCGTGAATAGAATTCCCTCTATATGATCATACTCATGTTGAAATACTCTTGCAGCAATTCCAGTCAATGTTTCGCGGTGCGATTCAAAGTTTTCATCTTGGTACTCAAAAGTAACGGATTCCTGTCTAAAAACATCTTCACGAATATCTGGAATACTCAGGCATCCCTCAGCAAAAGCCCATTCATCTCCTTCTTCTTCAATAATCTTGGGGTTGATAAATACTTTGTTAAAGTTTTTTAGTTGTTCTTGCTCTTCTTTGCTTAGCTCATCATCATCTGCAAATGGTGTCGCATCGATCACGAATAATCGAATTGATTTTCCTACTTGAGGAGCCGCAATACCAACGCCAGAAGCATTGTACATGGTCTGCTTCATATTGTCAATCAACTGGGTTAAATTTGGATAATCTGGACCGATCTCTTTTGCTACTTTTCTCAAAACAGGATCACCATAAGCCACTACTGGTAAAATCATATAACTTTTTGTTTCGGCAAAAGTACAAAGTTAGACGGATAAAGTAGAAGGTTAAAAGTGAAAAGTTTAGAAAGCAAGAAAGCATCAAAGTTACAGAACATGAAAGTTCTTAAGTGCGAAAGTTTCTAGGCTGGAACCTGTAAAAATAAGAGAGGGATTACTTCTTTTTTCCTTTCCAACTTTCAGTTAAGTCGTTATTGACTGTATAAATAAGATTGTAAAATAATTGTAGCGCTTATCTCATCGATCAATCCTTTGTTTCTTCGTTGTTTTCTCTTCAAACCACTATCAATCATCGTTTGAAAAGCCATTTTGGAAGTAAAACGTTCATCGACTCTTTCTATGGGGATTTCAGGAAAGGTTTTCTTCAAAGAATCTAAGAAGGGAAGTATGTGGGTTTCGCTCTCGCTGGCAGTATTGTCCATTTGTTTGGGTTTTCCCACAAGAAACAATTCAACTTTCTCTCTCAATAGATAATTTTTAAGGAATTGAATAAGCTCTTTTGTGTCGACAGTAGTAAGTCCAGATGCGATAATTTTTAATTCATCGGTGACAGCTACCCCTGTTCGTTTCGTACCATAATCAAGCGCTAATATTCTTCCCATTTTTCTTGGTTTAATAGCAAAAATAATGAATTTAAACAACCCAAATAAATCTGTTTAAAAAATGTATCTTCGCAGTCGAGATGTGCTCTCGATGGTATCTTTGTACGCTTTAAAAATGTACAAATTATAACCATAAAATATTAAAAAAACTGAAATGAGTTCTTTAAGACAGACTATAGAAAATGCATGGGAGAACAGAGCATTGTTAAAAGAAAATAACACCATCCAAGCCATACGAGAAGTGATTGATTTACTGGATTCAGGTGAATTGAGAGTAGCGGAACCTTCTGGTGATGGCTGGCAAGTAAATGAGTGGGTAAAAAAAGCAGTAGTTCTCTATTTTCCAATTCAGCAAATGGAGACTTTAGAAGCTGGTATTTTTGAATACCACGATAAGATTCCTTTGAAAAGAAATTATGAAGAGAAAGGGATCAGAGTTGTGCCCAATGCAGTGGCACGACATGGAGCGTACATCTCTTCAGGAACAATCTTAATGCCAAGTTATGTGAACATTGGAGCTTATGTTGATGAAGGCACAATGGTTGACACTTGGGCCACGGTAGGTAGTTGTGCGCAAATAGGAAAAAATGTACATCTTTCAGGTGGAGTAGGAATTGGCGGTGTGCTAGAGCCTTTGCAGGCATCACCAGTTATTATAGAAGATGGAGCATTCATAGGATCTAGGTGTATTGTAGTGGAAGGAGTTCGTATCGGTAAAGAAGCAGTGCTTGGAGCAAATGTGGTGCTAACCATGAGCACCAAAATTATTGATGTAACTGGCGAAGAACCATTTGAAACAAAAGGATTTGTGCCAGAAAGATCAGTGGTCATTCCAGGAAGCTATACCAAAAAATTCAATGCTGGTGAGTACAATGTTCCTTGTGCTTTGGTTATAGGAAAGAGAAAGGAAAGTACTGATAAGAAAACTTCTTTAAATGATGCACTTCGTGAATACGATGTAGCTATTTAAAAGCTTTATTGCTATGACTAAGATTACAGCAATAATTCCAACGTTAAATGAGGAGAAAAATGTGAGTCATGCTCTCAAGTCTCTGTCATTTGTCGATGAAATTATTGTCATTGATTCCTTTAGTACTGATACTACTGTAGATATTGCCAAATCTTATGGAGCAAAAGTGATTCAAAGAAAGTTTGATGATTTTTCAAATCAGAAGAACTTTGCGATTCAACAGGCTAAAAATGATTGGATATTTTTATTAGATGCTGATGAGGTAGCAAATGAAAATTTACAAAAAGAGGTAATCGAAAAGGCAAATAATCCAGAAGGGTACGCTGGTTTTTATATCTACAGAAGGTTTTATTTCAAAGGAAAAAACCTAAAGTATAGTGGTTGGAGGCACGATAAAGTTATTCGATTATTCAACAAAAATTCCTGTAAATACAAGGGGAAGGTTCATGAGAAAATCGTTTCTGATGGAGAAATAGGTTTTCTAAAAAACAAAATTGAGCATTACTCTTTAAAGGATATTAAAAGATACAAAGGCAAGTTGAAGTTCTATGCATCTTTACAAGCTCTCGAACTCTATGAGCGGCATCAAATTGTTACTCCTTATCATACTGCAATAAAACCTTTAGCAAGATTTGTCATTCAGTATTTTATAAAACTAGGTTTTTTAGATGGAGCTTATGGCTTTTCAATTTGCCGTTTGCACGCTTATGGAGTGTACATGAGGTATAAAAATTTGCTTCGAATCCGCTACAAGAAAAAAAGAGATGGTAATTACCATTTCCAATTCAAGAATCAAACTCCTTCTGTTGATCTTTCTATAGTGATTGTAAATTATAAAAGCTGGACACATTTAGAACAATGTTTGATATCACTTTTGAGTCTTTCCAAGTTAAAATTTTCTTCTGAAGTAATTGTCGTAGATAATTGCTCTGACGATGGTAAGCTTGAGGAATTTAAAGAGAAATTTCATAGTATTCAATTTGTGAAAAATTCAGGGAACAATGGATTTGCGAATGGTTGTAACACTGGAGCTAGTCTAGCAAAAGGAGAACATATTCTATTTTTAAACCCAGATACTAAGGCCAATACAGAGGCTATACGAAAGATGTTGGCTTACAGTAGGTCTCACGAAAAAGTTGGAATTATCTCTTGTCTGCAAAAGAATGAAAATGGATTTTATGAAAGTATTGTAAGACTTTTTCCAAATTCATTCACTCTTTTCGGACTCACCAGGGCTATTTACAAATTTTTTAATTACAAGAAATTGTCCAATAGGTACAACAGTTTAGATGAGCTGGCTTTTCCAGATTGGGTGTCTGGTTCTCTGGTTTTAATTCGTCGTAATTGGTTTGAAAAAATTAATGCTTGGAATGAGGACTATTGGATGTATTTCGAGGATGTAGACTTATCGAAAAAAGTAAGAGAAAATGGTGGTGAAGTGGCTCTTCTAGAATCTACAGAGATTATGCACAGTCATGGAGGTGCATCACGAATCAATTTTAATACAGCTTCCTTAACAAAAACTGAAGTTATTATTTCCAAACATGTGTATATTCACAATCATTTTCGAGGTTTGCATAAAATCATACTCCAGTTTTTAATCATAATCAATGTTTTGATCTCAAGGTTGTTATTTGGACTATTAGGACTAATTTTTTTCTTTATCCCTAAATTGAAACTACAGCTTTATATTGGACTGAGAGTATTAGGATATTATGTATATTCGATACGATTTAGAACGTGGTTAAGTCCTAGGTCTATGAATTATAAAATGAACTAAGCAATGGCAGAACACCTTAAAAACGATGCATACTATGGAAATACGCGACCAGAAATGTTGCCTTTTATTCCTGTAGGAAGTCAAAAAATTTTAGAAGTAGGTTGTGGCGATGGCAATTTCTCTGCACAATTGATTAAAGAGGGCGTTGAGACATGGGCTATAGAGCCTAACGAAAGCTCAGCCAAATCGGCATCAGAAAAATTGTTCAAAGTGCTACATGGAACTATTGATGACAGACTTAAAGAAGTACCAGACAATTATTTTGATGTTATTATCATGAATGATGTCATAGAACATTTGACTGAGCCATGGGACGATATCCAAAATTTAAAATCAAAATTAAAAGATGAAGGCGTTTTTGTTTCCTCTATTCCCAATGTGAGATATGCTAAGAATCTTTTTAATTTATTGTTTAAAAGAGATTGGAAATATACAGATGATCGAATTTTAGATATCACTCATTATCGTTTCTTCACAAAAAAGAGTATTCGTAGACTGTGGGAAGAAAATGGATATTCTATACAAAAAATAAAAGGAGTGAATCGAACAAAATCATTTGCCTTTTTCCCGTTTGCATTTCTTTTTAATGTCCTGTTTTTATTCAGTCAGTTGGATATATTTTACATGCAATATGCAACCGTTTGTAAAAAGAAGTAGGTGGAGATAGAAATCAAAAAAGCACTAATATGTTTAAAGGAAAAAGGACTGTTACTGTATCCGACAGATACTGTTTGGGGAATAGGATGTGATGCTACAGATAAAGACACTGTCAAAAAAATATTTTCACTTAAAAATAGAGAAGAAAGTAAAAGTCTAGTCATTCTGGTAAGTTCTCTAGAAATGCTACAGAACGTCATTGATTTTATTCCTGAGAAAGCTAAAAGACTTCTGGAGGAGGCTGAGAGCCCAACAACAATTATATATAACAACCCAAAAGGTCTAGCAGAGAATACAGTTGCAAATGATTGTACTGTGGCCATTCGTATACCAGACCATCAATTTTGTAAAGAACTCATAGAAAAGTTTGGGAAACCTATTGTATCTACATCTGCAAATATAAGTGGGGAATCGACGCCAAAGTCATTTTCAGAAATATCCCAACCTATTTTGGAAGGCGTGGATTATGTCGTAAATTTGGAGCGTCAAAAAATTACCGAAAAATCATCAGCTATTTTAAAAATTAAAGGTGATGATATTGAGGTGATTCGATCCTAAACTAGATTACTAGGCCCATTGAATGAAATACTTAGCTTCAACATATTATTTTGATTTTGAGCATGAGATCATTCAAGAATTAATTGCTGAATTTCAGGAAACAAGCCTTACAGATAAGGAGAAAGCAGTTAGATTATACAAGAAAGTAAGAGATGGATGGATATACGATCCATACACAATTAGTCTTTCTAAAGAAAAAATGCGGGCGAGCTTCATAGCAAATAAGTCTACAGGTCATTGCATAGAAAAATCTGTTGTTTTGATTGCAGGACTCAGAGCAATGGGGATTCCCTCGAGACTGCACTTAGGGAAAGTAAAAAATCATATTGCTGTTGAGCGAATTGTAGAAAGAATTGGTACAGATGAGTTAACTCCTCATGGAATGGTGAACGTATTCTTACATGGAAAATGGTTAAAGTTATCTCCAGCATTCAATAAAGAGCTTTGTGAGAAGTTCAATGTAGAGCCCTTAGAATTTGATGGTGAGAATGACTCATTTTTACAGAAATACAATAGTTCAGGAAGTCTTTTTATGGAGTATTTAGATGATTATGGGTATTTTGAAGATGTACCTGTAGATTTTATTAAAGAAAACTTACGTCAGCATTATTCTCATTTAATTCAATCACAAAAAGGTCAGACAGAATTTAAACTATAGCAACTTCTTATATGCCAGAGCATTCATATAAAACAGCAATCTCTTCTGAAATATTTTCGATCATATCTAAGGCTTCGAACGATTTAGGGTTAGAAAGCTATGTAATCGGCGGATATGTACGTGACTATATCTTAGAAAGAGGAACTACTAAAGACATAGATGTTGTTGCAACAGGTAGTGGAATTGCATTAGCAAAAAGAGTTTCAGAATTATTACCCAATAAACCTAAAGTTCAGGTATTTAAAACTTATGGAACAGCCATGCTGAGATATAAAGATATAGCGCTTGAATTTGTGGGGGCAAGAAAAGAATCCTATTCAAAAGAAAGTAGGAACCCAGAAGTTTCTGAAGGTACTTTGGAAGATGATCAGAATCGTAGAGATTTTACAATCAATACTTTAGCAATTAGTTTAAACAAAGGTACTTATGGCGATTTACTAGATCCTTTTAAGGGGGTGGAGGATTTACAACATAAAACTATCAGAACTCCTTTAAATCCTGATATTACCTATTCCGATGACCCACTGAGAATGATGCGTGCCATTCGATTTGCCACACAATTGGATTTTCAAATCGAAAAAGAATCATTAAATGCGATTACCAGAAATGCAAACCGCATTGATATCATTACAAAAGAGCGCATTGTTGAAGAATTGCATAAAATTTTAGCTTCCCCAAAACCTTCTATTGGCTTTTTATTGCTCGAAAAAACAAATCTTCTGGAAAGATTCCTTTCCGAATTAATAGCTTTAAAAGGAGTAGAAGAGGTAGAAGGGCAAAAACACAAAGATAATTTTTATCATACCCTGGAAGTAGTGGATAATATTGCTCAAAATACTGACGATCTTTGGTTAAGATGGGCTGCACTCTTACATGATATTGGCAAATCTCCAACCAAGCGCTTTCACAAGAAAAATGGATGGACGTTCCATTCTCATGAGTTTGTAGGTTCTAAGATGGTGTATAAGCTCTTCAAACGCTTGAAAATGCCGTTAAACAATAAGATGAAATTTGTACAAAAGATGGTCTTATTAAGTTCTCGCCCTATTGTGTTGGCAACAGAGGTAACAGACTCAGCAGTGAGAAGACTGATTTTTGACGCCGGGGACGATATTGACTCTTTGATGACTTTATGCGAAGCAGATATTACCACTAAAAATCCGCGAAAGTTCCAGCGCTATCATAAAAATTTCGAGTTAGTTCGAAAAAAAATTAAAGAAGTAGAGGAACGTGATCGAGTTCGTAATTTTCAACCACCCATCACAGGAGAAGAGATTATGAATGCCTTTAATTTAAAGCCTTGTAGAGCGATTGGTCAAATAAAAGAGGCTATAAAAGAGGCTATTTTAGAGGGTGAAATCCCCAATGAACACAAAGCTTCTTATGAATACATGTTAAAAAAGGGAGCGGAATTAGGATTGAAAATAGCAGTTGAATGAAAATACTTCAAGTAATAGATCAATTAGGACCTGGGGGGGCAGAGAGAGTTTGTATAAATATAGCCAACCTGCTGCACGATAATAAACAAGATGTTAAGCTAATTGTGTTTAATAAGATTGGTCCCCTATTTCAACTAATAAACAAAGAAATAGAAATTGTTGTTCTGGAAAGCAAAAAAAATAAACTAAAGGCTTATAAAAAACTTATTAAAGAAGTAAAACAAGCCGATATTGTTCATATACATATACGAAAAAGTTTTAAGTTCGTTAAAAAAACATTGTTAGCTTTTGGGGTGAAGAAAAAACTAATTCTTCATGATCATTATGGTGAAATAGCCGTAAACAAGAGAATCCCTACATTTTACAGATCGTTTTATCAACCTGATTTTTACATTGGTTGCTCTAAGTCATTGACTAGTTGGGCAACGAATATCGTGGGAATGAATCCTAAAAAAGTTTTCTTTATCAGTAATTTAGTTCTTAAGTACAATAGCAACAAACCTAAAGATTTTGATAAAAAAGGAATCGTTTTAGTAGGAAATCTAAAACCCGTAAAAAACCATGTCTTTGCGGTTAAATTAGCTAAAAAGTTAGACTTAGATTTAACAATCTATACTTCTAAAAATGAAAATAAATACTTCAAGCGTTTAGTCAAAGAAATAGAGGAAATATACAGCAAAGACAGAGTTCATTTTATGTACAATAAGATTAATGTACAGGAAGATTTATTTCAATACGATTTTGCCCTTAATCCCTCTTTATCTGAGTCAGGACCGCTAGTATTATTGGAATTTTTGGCTCAAGGTCTGCCCTTTTTAACATATAATACTGGAGAGATCGTAAAATATGTACAAAGTAAATTTCCCGATTTAGTAATTGATGATTTTGATATGAATACTTGGGAGGAGAGAGTCCAAACCTTAAATGAGATCGGTGAAAATAAATTAAAAGAGGCTTTTGATGATTACAATAAGGAAAATAGGTTTTACGAGAGCTATATGGATGTATATAAGAAGTGTCTTGAGTAGATTTTTCGAATACGTTTAATAATATCAGGTTATTTTAGAATTCAGAAATCAATTTAAGAAGAGTTGATCTAGTTTTTTAGAACAATTTTCCCACGAATATTCCATAGCTGTTGACCGGATATCAGTTTTCATGGTATCAGCTTTTCGAATCAATTCCATGACTGTTTTATAGTCTGTATCAATTTCGAATAAAAAACCATTTTTTCCATGTTGAATAATATCTGGACAAAAGCCTGTTTTGGAAGCGACAGGTATACAATTAGAAAGCATAGCCTCAAGTATTGGAACGGGCCCACCTTCTAGAGTAGAAGGGGAGACAAAGATGTCAATCTTACTATACAGTTCAGGAAAGGTATTGTAATCCTCGTCATTATAATGAGTGAAATTTGGAAGAGCTTCTAGTTCAGAAAGTTTATCAAACTGTTCCCAATTTTTACCTAGCAAATAAAAATGTCGCTCTGGCATATATTTTACGAGATTATATACCATTTCCGGATTTTTACGATCACCAAAAGCACTACAAAAACCCGCAGAGCCCGTTTTTCTCTCATGAAAGTAAAAGAACTCAGGATCGGAAGCAATATGAATTAATACTGCTTTTTCGGCTTTCAATCCATTATGGATAAGCATTTGTTTAACATCAGAATTCAAACAGATTACATAATCTGCTTTATTCAAACACCAGATTACATGCTTTTTCGAATAAGAAAATGTCCAATTAGGATGGGTAAACATGACAATATTTTTCTTTTTCAGAATTTTTGGATTGTGCCGCATGGCGCGATAAAAGTACTGATGGAATACAAAGTAGTATCCGTCAGAATTTGGTAAATCTTTTAATCGATTGTGAAAATATGTAGATGCTTGCAAGCCAGATGCTTTGGCAAGTTTTCTAGTCTTCATCCCAAAAACCCAGTCTTTATCTACTTCACGAGCTACATAGGTAATAGTTTTGAGCTTGGATGATTTATTATTTGGTAGAAACTTCGATTTGAAAATAGCAATCAAATATTTCCATTTATAAAGTAGGTTAAAGACAATAGCCTCTTTCACGCTACTACAAATTTTGCATGTTCACCAACTTAAAATACTCGCCTTTTTTTGCAATTAGCTCTTCGTGTTTCCCTTGTTCTACAATTTCACCTTTGCGAAGTACCACAATATTATCTGCTTTTTGAATTGTAGACAATCGATGTGCAATAACGAGTGAAGTTCTGTTTTGCATCATATTTTCGAGTGCTAATTGAACCAGTTGCTCAGATTCAGTGTCCAAAGCAGAAGTTGCTTCATCTAGAATCATTATAGGTGGATTTTTTAGTACAGCTCTGGCAATGGATAAGCGTTGCTTTTGACCTCCTGATAATTTATTACCCCCATCTCCAATGTTGGTGTTATACTGCTCAGGTAAGTTACGAACAAACTCATGAGCATTGGCAATCTCTGAAGCAGCTTTGACCTCAGAATCTGTAGCATTTTGTTTTCCTAGCTTAATATTGTTTGAAATGGAATCGTTGAATAAAATTGAATCCTGAGTAACAACTCCCATGAGACCCAATAAAGACTGCTTTTTAAGGTCTCTTACATCTACACCATCAATAGTAATACTTCCTTCATTTACATCATAAAAACGAGTAACAAGATTGGCTAAAGTAGATTTTCCGCTTCCAGATTGTCCAACCAAAGCCACCGATTTCCCTTTAGGTATCTTTAATGAGAAGTTTTTTAAAACATACTCATCCTCATATTTGAAAGAAATATTATTAAAAGCAATTTCGGATGTGAAATCATTCTTATCCAATGCCTTCTCTTTGTCTTTCAAAGGGTCTTCAGTTTCTAAAATTTCGAGAATACGTTTTGCTGAAGCATCTCCCTTTTGAATTTTCGAAACCGCACCAGAAATGGCTTTTACAGGCGCTAAAACAGAATAAAATAATCCAATATATGTAAAAAAGGTAGGAGCATCCAATCCACTTGTGTTTTGCGAAGACAGGACTAAATTTCCACCAAACCAAAGAATCCCGATAATAGTCAAAGCTCCTAAGAATTCACTTGTTGGAGATGCCAATCCTTGTCTTTGTGTAACCTTCGTCATTAAGCGATTGTACAGATTCGTAGATGTATTAAAACGCTCTTCAATTACTTTTTCTGCTGAAAATCCTTTAATAATTCTCAGTCCACCCAAAGTTTCTTCAATGATCGATAAAAAACGCCCGCCCTCTTTCTGAGCTTTCATCGAATTCGCCTTTAGCTTTTTTCCAATAGCAGAAATAATAGCGCCAGAAACAGGCAAAAGGATGAATACGAAAAGCGTTAATTTTACGCTCATTGAGAACATCATAATCAATGTGATGATGATAGTGATAGGATCTCTAAAAATAGTTTCTAAACTCGATAAAAATGAAGCTTGCACAGCCTGAACATCCAGTGTCATTCTAGAAATTAAATCTCCTTTCCTTTTCTCCGAAAAATATGAAATTGGAAGTCTAACAATTTTATGATAGATCGCATTTTGTAGATCACGAATAATTCCATTATTGATAAATGCTAATTCATAAATAGCAAGGAATCGAAAAAGGTTTTTAAAGAAAAAAAGTCCTACTAAAATCACACAAATGACTCCTAAAGTAGCCAGTATGCCTTCCGATTCTACATGTCTCGTAATTTCATAATAGAAAGTTTGCTTTAAATAGTCAAAACTTTTGGTTAAGCCTTCATAAGTAGGTTTTACATATACTTTCGAATCTGTTTTAAATAGGATAGATAAAACAGGTAAGAAGGAAAGTATGGTTAAAATATTGAATATAGCATATAGAATATTAAATAGCCCACTCAACCATGCGTGCCTTAAAAAGGGTTTTCCAAATTTTAAAACTTTTCTGAAATGCTTCATTAAATATCCATTTCTTCAATAATGCGATCTATTTTAGCTTCAAGGTCAACTTCTACTTGCTTTGCATTTTCCTTAGCATCTAGTTGAGATTGTACACTAAAGTAAAATTTAATTTTGGGTTCTGTACCACTAGGTCTTGCTGCAACCTTGGTTCCATCTTCAGTGTGATAAATTAATACATTAGACTTAGGTAAGTCCATAACTTTTTCTTCACCACTTAACATATTTTTTTCAACAGAAGACTGATAATCATTGATAAATGTTACTTTGGATCCATCGATATGCGTAAGAGGGTTGTCTCTCAGATCTTTCATGATTTGTTTGATTTGTTCTGCGCCATCCATTCCTTTTTTTACGAAAGAAACAAGTCGTTCCTTGTAAAAAGAATGTTGTACATAGAGGTCAATCAGATACTTGTAGAAAGAGTTTCCGTTCGCTTTTGCATCAGCGGCGATTTCACAAGCTAAAAGTGCAGAGGTTACTGCGTCTTTATCTCGCACAAAATCACCTACCATATAACCAAAACTTTCTTCACCACCACCGACAAAGTCTAATTCAGGAAAATCTTTGATCATTTTGGCAATCCACTTGAAACCAGTCAATCCAACTTTTGCTTCTACGCCATAGCTAGCAGCAATATCATTGACCATATTTGTTGAAACAATGGTAGATCCTACAAATTCATTTCCATCTAACTTACCTTGCTTTTTCCATTGATTAATCAAGAAATCCGTCATCACGACCATGGTCTGATTACCATTGAGTAATTTTATTTTTCCATTATTATCTCTAACAGCAATTCCAATACGATCACTATCAGGATCGGTTCCTAAGACAATATCGGCATCGATTTTTTCTGCCAATTGCATGGCCATTTCTAAAGCTTCAGGCTCTTCAGGATTTGGTGATTTAACCGTAGGAAAATTACCATCTGGAGTTTCTTGCTCTTTTACAATATGTACTTGAGTATATCCAGCTCTTTTTAAAACTTCAGGAATCAGTTTTATGGAAGTCCCGTGTAAAGAGGTAAATACAATCTTTAAATCCTCTCTCCCCTGAATATCGAAGGTTCCATTCTTTAAAGAAGCTCTCCAGAAAGCTTCATCTACTTCTTTACCGATATAAGTAATGAAATCTTCTTTTGCATTGAAATTGATATCAGAGTATTCCAGAGAATTTACCTCGTCAATAATTCCCTTGTCTTGAGGTGGAACAATCTGACCTCCATCTGTCCAGTATACCTTATACCCATTGTATTCAGGTGGATTGTGAGAAGCTGTTAGAACAATTCCAGCGTGACAGTTTAATTCATTTACTGCGAAAGAAAGTTCAGGAGTAGGTCGTAAATCTTCAAAGAGAAATACTTGGATATTATTGGCAGATAAAACATCTGCCACTGTTTTTGCCAACCACTCACTATCATTTCTACAGTCATAACCAATAGCAACTTTAATGGAATTATCTTTAATAACCTTATGCAAATAGTTACTTAAGCCTTGAGTTGCTTTTCCTAGAGTGTATTTATTAATTCGGTTGGTCCCAGCACCTACAATACCGCGCATTCCACCGGTTCCAAATTCTAAGTCTTTGTAAAATCGATCTGTTAAATCAGGAGATTTTTGATCGATTAATGTTTGAATTTCATCAATTGTATTTTGATCGAAAGGGGCAGAAAGCCATTCCTTTGCATTTACTATTATCTCTTCCATTGAATGGTTAATAATTTAATTTTTCTTGAATTTTATAATATTTTTCTTGATCTCTTGATTTTAAAAGTAACTCACCAATAAAACCAGCTAGAAATAATTGAGTTCCTAGGACCATAGCAGTAAGAGCTATGTAAAACCAAGGGTTGTCTGTAACTAAAATAGCTTTAGTTCCTTGTGACAATTTGTAGAGCTTCGTAGCCCCAATGTAACCAGCGGATATGAAGCCGAAGATGAACATCAAAGTTCCCCAAAGACCAAAAAAGTGCATAGGTCTCTTACCAAATTTAGAAAGAAATGAAATGGTAATTAGGTCTAAAAAACCATTTACAAACCGATTCATTCCAAACTTAGTACTTCCATATTTTCTTGCTTGGTGTATTACTACTTTTTCAGTAATATTTGTGAAACCCTGATTTTTTGCCAGCACAGGAATGTAACGGTGCATTTCACCGCTCACTTTCACACTTTTTATGACAGCATTTTTATAGGCTTTTAAACCACAATTAAAATCGTGCAATTTTAACCCTGAAGTTCTACGAGCAGCCCAATTAAATAATTTTGACGGAAGATTTTTTGCAATTACATTATCATACCTTTTTTTCTTCCATCCCGAAACCAGATCGAAATTTTCTTTTGTGATCAAATCATACAACTCGGGAATTTCATCTGGACTGTCTTGTAAATCTGCATCCATAGTGATGACAACACGACCTTTTGCAATGTTAAAACCCGCATCTAAAGCTTGAGATTTTCCATAGTTTTTTTGAAAACGAATCCCTTTTACTGCATCGCTTTTTTGAGCTAATTCTTCAATTTTGTTCCAAGATTGATCCGTACTGCCATCATCTATAAAGATGACTTCATATAAAAACCGATTGGATTGCATAACCGATGCAATCCAATCGTATAGTTCTTGTAAAGATTCTTCTTCGTTTAATAAAGGTATAACTACCGATATATCCATAAATAGTTCTTTATAGCCGCAAAGGTAATCATATTCTTAACACTAAAAACAAGAATCTAGTATCCGTCTTCTTCAGATCTTTTCATTACTGCTCCAGCGATCAGAGAAGTGATTCCACCTAAGAATAAGTTTACAATAAAAATTCCTCCAAAAAGGGAAAGATAAAAGTAATCTTGAGAACTTTTAGCTGCTTCTTCAATTTGAGATGGAGTCATACCAAATGAATCTGCCCAAACAGCTTTCTGTGCTTCAATTGAAAGTGTTTTAAAATCTGGTTCAATAGCCATTGAAAAAAGAAGGTAGTACACTATAATAATCAGAGTTCCAATAACAGTAGTTCCAATTCCTACTTTTACAGCTTGTCCAAAGGAGATGAGATTCATGTTATCTAGACGGAATTTCTTTATTGCTAATACAATAAATACGATGAGAATTAAAACGCCTAATATTCCCGAGATAAATTCTTGCTCATACAAAGCCCCCATTGCATACTTTACCACGGCAATAAGTACAGAAGCAACTCCTAGGTATACCCCATAGTTTAAAATGACATTTTTACTAGATGCTTGATTTTCCATTGTGTTTTGAATTTAGTTAGTATTACAAACCTACATAAATTTTTGTCGACAAAAGACGATCTATTTATGTAAGATTTCTCTGCTTCGTAATTTTTACGAAAACTCCAGAGAAATATAATGAATTCATTGTCAGTTTATTTGTGTTTTATTCTGAATGAAATCACTAATTAGTGACTCGAGAAGTCGATTTGTTACATAAAATTTGAGAAAGTTTTCATTGGGTATGCTAAAAATTGATTGTAACTTTGCCTCGGCAAGTCCTACACAACTAGCTCCCTCGGAATCCCCCAGGGCGGGAACGCAGCAAGGGTACTTGGTTGTAGCAGTGTGATGTAGATAGCTTGCCATTTTTCTTTTCATTTTTTTACTCACTTTTTTTGATATTTAGATTTATAGATAATTGGATTGTTAGAATTCTTTTTTCTTTCTAACTCTGAGTCTTTGCTATTTTAAACCTTTGTAACTTTTATACCAAACACCACTTTATTCAATCTTGTTTTCAGATATTTGTTTTTAATTTTAATTTGATATGTCGAAAGTAGTTTTTATTACTGGGGCTTCTTCAGGTATTGGACAATCTACAGCGGAGCTTTTATCAGACAAAGGCTATGTAGTTTATGGAACGAGTAGAAATCCTAAAGGTGAGCCTGAAAACTACAAGATGATTCCATTGGATGTCACCAAATCGAATTCTATAAAAAAAGCAATTCAAACTGTCGTTAACGAAGTTGGAAGAATTGATGTGTTGATTAACAACGCAGGAATGGGCATCACAGGTCCAGTGGAAGATACTCCTACTGATGAAATGAGAAAAGTTTTTGATACAAACTATTTTGGTGCCATAGATGTTGTAAAAGCTGTTTTACCACAAATGCGTGAGCAAGGCAAAGGACTGATTGTAAATGTAACCTCGATTGCTGGTTATATGGGATTGCCCTACAGAGGAATCTATTCAGCGACAAAAGGAGCACTAGAATTGACCATGGAAGCGGTTCGAATGGAGGTGAAAGAATTTGGAATTCGTGTAACCAATGTCGCTCCAGGGGATGTTGCTACAAACATTGCTGTGGGGAGATATCATACACCTGTTTTCGAAGATTCTGTGTACAAACAAAAATACCAAGCAAACCTCGATTTGATGGATGCTCATGTAGATCAGGGAATGGACCCAGTCATCATGGCAAAAAAAATAGAACAGATTATTCATACAAATGACCCGAACGTTCACTACAAAGTAGGAGGGTTCATGGAAAAATTCTCAATCGTTTTAAAACGACTCCTTCCCGATAAAGTTTATGAGAAATTACTGATGAACCATTACAAGTTGTAGTAATAAATATAATTGTCTTCTAAGTGTTGATAACTACTGAAATGTTTGCATATTTTCTAGTTTTATACTCTTGATATTCACTCTATATTTGTGGTGTAAAACAAAACCACAACAATGAAGTTTTTTATTGATACAGCTAACTTAGACAAAATTAAAGAAGCCCAAGCTTTAGGAATTTTAGACGGAGTAACAACCAACCCATCATTGATGGCAAAAGAGGGAATTACTGGAGAAGAAAATATTATTAATCACTATAAAGCCATCTGTGACTTAGTAGACGGAGATGTATCTGCCGAAGTAATTTCTACAGACTTTGAAGGAATGGTGAGAGAAGGAGAAGCACTTGCTGCATTGAATCCACAAATTGTGGTAAAACTTCCAATGATTGCAGACGGTGTAAAGGCATGTAAATATTTTTCAGACAAAGGAATTAAAACGAATGTTACTTTGGTCTTTTCTGCTGGGCAAGCACTTTTAGCAGCCAAAGCCGGGGCAACTTATGTATCTCCCTTCATTGGGCGTTTAGATGATATTTCTACGGATGGATTGAATTTGATTGCTGAGATTCGCCAGATTTACGATAATTACATGTTTGAAACGGAAATTTTAGCAGCTTCTGTACGTCACACTATGCATGTGATTGATTGTGCTAAGATTGGTGCTGATGTTATGACTGGCCCTTTGAGTGCTATCACTGGATTGTTAAAACACCCTTTAACAGATATTGGACTTGCTAAGTTTTTAGCAGACTATAAAAAAGGTAACTAAGAGGGAAGTTACAAAGCTTCAAAGCCAGAAAGTTTCGCAAGATATTTTCTGGCTTTCTTTTTTATAAAAATTCATAAGAAGGTTTACCTTTGCAACCAGAATACTGTAGAACTTTGCATTTCCGTAACTGTGCTACTTTGTAACTCGAAAAAATGTACCCTAAAAAGGAATTAGCACAAATTATCATCTCTGCTTGTCGTCAATTTGAAATCGGAACGGTAATCATTTCACCAGGTTCCAGAAATGCTCCTTTGACGATCGGCTTTGCGAATGATGAAGATTTTGATACCATTAGTATTGTAGATGAACGTTGTGCTGCATTTTTTGCTTTAGGAATTGCACAGCAACAACAAAAACCTGTTGCTATTGTGTGTACATCGGGTTCCGCCGTGTTAAATTACTATCCCGCAGTAGCGGAGGCCTATTATAGTCAGATTCCACTGGTTGTGATCTCAGCAGACAGACCCAAGCACTTGATTGATATAGGAGATGGACAAACCATTCGCCAGGAGAATGTTTTTCAGAACCATATTCTGTTTAATGCGAACCTTCAAGAGAAGCAAACAGAAAAGAATTTTGAGTTATTGACTGAGGCATTTTCTATGCTCACTCAGGTAAAAGGACCTATTCATATCAATGCTCCTTTCGATGAGCCTCTCTATGAAACTGTTGATGAAATGATGGAATTTCCTTTTAAAGTAAATCAACAAATTCAAATGGATGAGGTCGATTATGAACAACTGTCTTCTCAATGGAATGCCTCGAAGAAAAAGATGATTCTGGTAGGGGTTCACTATCCAGATACTGAATTAGAAATTTTATTGGATAAAGTAGCGAACGATCCTTCAGTTTTGGTATTGACAGAGACCACTTCAAATCTTCATAATCATCGTTTTATCAATTCGATTGATAACTTGATTTTCAATTTAAACAATGAAGAACTTACCTCTTTACAACCTGATATACTATTGACTTTTGGAGGATTGATCATCTCAAAAAAGATTAAAAAGTTTCTACGAGATTATCAGCCAAAAGAGCATTGGCATGTTAATGAATTGAGAGCTTTTAATACCTACTTTGCTTTAACAAATCATATTAAAATTGACAGCAAAACATTCTTTAAGAGTTTTAGTGAAAAAACTAAATATGAAAATGGAAGCGACTATGAATCTAAATGGATGGGATATAGAAATCATACCAATGAGAGACATAAAGAGTATCTGAAAATTGCTCCCTACTCAGATCTAAAAGTTTTTGAGAGCGTATTGGAATCTTTGCCTGAACAATCAGAAGTGCAGTTTAGCAACAGTGCAATTATTCGTTATTCTCAGTTGTTTAAAATGAAAAAATCCCTGACTGTTTTTTGTAACAGAGGAACCAGCGGTATAGATGGAAGCACTAGCACAGCAATTGGTGCTGCTTATGTGAATACAAATAGAACAACATTGATTACTGGAGATTTGAGTTTTTTCTATGACAGCAATGGTTTGTGGAATGATTACATCCCAAAAGATTTTAGAATTATTATCGTTAATAACTCTGGTGGAGGTATCTTTAAAATTATTCCAGGCCCAAAATCAACAGATGCCTTACATTATTTTGAGGCACCACATCGATTAAAAGCTGAATATTTAAGTGAGATGTACGGATTAGAGTATAAATCTGCCTCTAATTTGAAATCACTAAAGGAACAGTTGGCAGATTTTTACAAGGATGATCATCCAAAGATTTTGGAAATATTTACTCCAAATGATCAAAATGATATTGTACTAAAAGAATACATTAATTATTTAAGATAATGGATTTAGAAGTGGGACAAAAAGTCGAATTAGTAGTTGGTATAGAGACCGCATTAGGGTATACCGTATTGATAGAGGAAACCTATGAAGGTTTGATATATAGGAACGAAATTTTTAAACCTTTAGAAGAAGGGTTAAAAACCGTAGGATATATCAAAAATGTGAGAGAAGATGGAAAGATTGATGTTTCATTACAACCTTTAGGCTATAGAAAAACAATTGACATTGATAAAGAGAAAATATTATCCAAGCTTAAATCAAACAACGGAGTTTTAAATTTTACAGATAAAAGTAGCCCAGAGTCTATTAAGTTTCATTTACAAATGAGTAAAAAAGCTTTTAAAAGAGCATTGGGAGCTCTATACAAAGAGAAAAAAATTAACATTACTTCTGAAGAAATAAAATTAGTCAAGAAATGAAAAAAGCATATATAACTTTTGTGTTCTTATTTTTAGTTTATCATGTAAAAGCACAATATCATCAGACAATAGAGTCTAACAGGCCTGGTAATTCGATTAATGTTTTTACAGTTGGTAAAGATGTATTTCAAATAGAGACGGGATTTGATTATTTGAAGAAAAACAGTGCTTTTGTATCTAATACACTTTTGAAATATGGTGTGTTGGATAGATTAGAAATTATAGGTGGAATTGTATACAATCATTCCGACAATACAAACGAGAATAAGTTGTATTCCATAGGGGCTAAGTATAATATTTATGAAGGAGATTATTCTTCTCCATCAGTTGGTGTACAAACCTTATTTAATTTTCCTAGTTCCAATAATTTAAATTCCTCTTCTTCAATTTTATTTTTATTTACACATACCCCTTATGAAAAATGGAGTTACACTTTTAATTTTGGGACAAATCTAGATTTAGGTAAAAGCAACGTTATTGAAAATTCGCAACCAAAGAGTGTTGTTATCATCGAAGGTGTTTATACAACAAATTTGAGTTACAAAATAAATAATAAATGGATCACATTTGCAGAGGTATATGGAGGATTTAATAGATATGATAATCCTAAAATCAGAGTTAATTTTAATACAGGACTGTCATATTTAGTACATAATAATCTTCAACTAGATATCTTAAGCGGATACAATGAAAAAAACAACAACGGTTTTACTTTTGGCGGTGGAATTTCTTGGAGGTTAGTACCGAATTAAGTTGATATTACTGCTGCCTTTTTAAAACCCGTTCTACATTCTGGTAATATAAATCTGCATTAGGGTCGTTAGGATCCATTTTCCCATAACCAGTTCTGTACTCTCTTAGAGCTGTCTTATAATCTTTGCCAAGCTCATAATACTTTCCTAAGTAAAAGTGTCCCATTTCAGATTTTGGGAATAATTTTAAAATCATTTCTCCGTAGTCCTTTAAATAATCGCCATTGTCTTTCTCAATAATAATATTCTCTATGGCAATTATGTCCCTTTTTCGAATTCCCATATTGGTTCCAAAAAGATATTCAATATCTAAGTATTTTGTTTCTAGATAAGCAATTGCATCAGGAGGACTTAAATCTTTAATCTTTTTATCATATTCATCTTTTGTAATCCCAGAATAAATTTCAAAGATCTTAGCAAAAGATTTGGACAAGCCCTCTGCGATACTAGCGGTTGATGTGGGAGTGTTTTCTACAGGGTCGTAAACAACGTTAAAATTTTTGATACCGATAGAATTCATAAAATCCCCAAAAACACTTACTTTTTTTATTTTCTCAGTTTTAGAATGTGGACTTCCAGAAAGGTAAAAATAAAACGTATTGTCTTGCGATGCTAATTTCTCAAGCCTATAGGTTTGAATAAGGTTTGTAATATCTGGTGCCAATGTAGGGTTCAGACAAACATAGGCATTAAAAATAGGCTCAGATTCCTTCAAAAAATAGGTGATAAAATTTGCAGATAAGCCACTCCCTACAACAGTTAAAAAAGGAGAAGTTCTGTAATTTGCCTCTACATAAGGGATGAGTTCATCTCTTATAAACAAATAAAAACTTCTTGCTTCGGGAGTTAATTTACTATTGATAATTTCAAAGCCTAAATCGGTATTACGAGTTTTTTTTGTGTTAATTCCAACTACTATTTGCTCTGGCGCATTGTCTTGCGAAGCATAATAGCTCGCATTTCCAACATACAAATCGAATAGTTTTTCTCCATCTAATACAAGAGCTAATGGGAAATTAGCTAAAGAATCTTTCTGGTATCCCTTTGGTAAATGAATGACAACTTCTCTCAAATCTTTTAATTCCTGAGAATCATAAGTTTTGTAGATTGTTTTTTGCCCAAAACAAAGAGAAAAAGAAACCAATAAAAAAAGTGAAATTGTATATCGTATCATGTACTAAACTGTTTCTTTGATAAAGATAGTAAGTTTCAAAAGATAGAAAAAGAATTGTTAATCTGCGATATGTAAAAAGAGATTATTTTTATCCTCTATTTACAACTATCTCATTATTTTTTTTCTTTTTACAAAAGAATTTATAATTAGCTCGCGTTGCTTTCCTTTATTTTTTATAAAAAATACAGCTTTGTTTTCCGATTCAGAACAATTGGGAGTAATGGTATAATTTCCTTTTCTCATAACTGCCTCTATTTTATAGATACCTTTTGAAGTAATCTTATTTATAAGTCTTCCAGTTCCTGTCTCTAGAATTGATAAATTTGGCTTATAGCATTGATTCTTTTCATAAACTATAAGGCTATCTACAGAAATGTCTGTCACTATATTGATTTTTATATCAAAAACGTATTTTGAATATGTTTGAGCCTGTCGTAACCCTGGAATAACTGTTTCTTTTGCAGAGGATGAAATTATGAAAGTTTTGGTGCAACCAGATAAGATTAGCATTAAAATGAAGAACTTTTTCACACGAATAAATTTAGTTTCAAAGTTTTTGAGGAGTAACTAGTTTGATTTTTCAGAATGTTAAACATTCAAAACTTAGCCATTTTTACGATTATGAAAATAATTTTTCTTTGTAGTCGCAAAAATGACTAAGCAGAGAATTTTCTTCTTTAAGAATATCAGGCCTAATTTACAATTAACTTTTTGGTTAGACTTTTCCCATTGTTAATTACTTTAACTAGATATACACCTCTTGAAAAATTATTGAGGTCTATAGAATTAAGGATGTCTTGAGTGCTAAATTCTTTAACAACAGTTCCTATAATGTTATATACCATAACTTTACTAGTTCCTTGTAAACTATTTAGTTTCAAACTAAAATACTTGTTTTCAGTTGGGTTTGGATAAAGTGTAATCGCGTTAGGAGGTAAAGTATCATCTACACCTAGTGCAGCCTGGCTTATTGATGCTTCCCATACCCCTCTACCAAAAGTAGCTGCTCTAATTTTTTGCGTACTGTAATGAATCTCTATGTCATATACAATGACATTTGGTATACCATTACTTAATTTTACCCAATCGCCAGAAGTATTAGTACGATAATATACTCCCAAATCTGTCGCTAAAAACAATTCTCCATTTGTACTTCCAGTTCTATAAAGAATCTTATGAGTTGGAACATTTGGTAAGGTTCCAGTAATATTGGTCCAGCTTACTCCTCCGTTGGTAGATTTATACACTTTTCCTGATAAATACCCTGAATATGCAATATAAACTTCATTTGGATTTGTGGGATGTACCTCTATACTTTTAACATTCCCATTTGATTGAGGTACAGAAATCGTAGACCAACTTGTACCTCCGTTGGTTGTCTTCCTCACACTATTAGTTCCGGTATTAATATTGTTTCCTGAAACCCAAATGATATCCGGATTAGAAGGAGCAATTGAAATAAATTCTATTTCTCCAGCATTCGAATTTAAATTAGTCCATGAATCTCCTCTGTTGGTAGATTTATAAATATCACCAAAACCTCCAAAAATAGTAGTAGGAACAGTAGGATGAATCTCTAATTCCCAAACAAAAGGAGCTCCAGATGGGGTGGTAACTTGTTGTGTACTCGCAAAATTATTTGTCGTTCTCAACATGAATCCTGCTTGACTACAACTCCACGCAATATTTTCATTAGAATAATCCCATAAACCTTCTACTCCGTCTGTTCCTTCATTTTGACCAGACCATGTAGTTCCATTATAAATCCCAATATCGTTATCTTGAGCTCCAGCGATTAACTTTCCTGCATTTTGTGGGGTTCCTGAAACATTATAATATTGTGTAATTGCTAATCCTGAAGATAAATCTGTCCAAGGAGTATCTAAAGAAGCATTGCCTCTGTGAATACCACCATCGTTTACAGAAAAAACCATATTAGAATTAGGAACAAACTTCATATCGTGATGATCTGAATGCACATAAAAAAATGGACTTCCAGCTCCTGGCCAATACCCGTCTAAGTACTTTACCCAACTAGTACCACCATTTGATGATCTCCATCCATGAACTCCTCCTACTAGTATTAAATCTTTATTAATAGGAGAAATGTTAATTGCCATATTAAATCCTCCTTGAGAACTATATCCAGCGATTGTTGAAACTGTAGTCCAGCTAACCCCTCCATTAGTAGACCGCTGTATTTTACCAGCTTCGTCTAAAGCAAAAATTAGATTTGGATCATTTGCTGTTTGAGCAATATCTACCCTTGAACTAAAATTTTGCCCGACAGGTGTTATTGTTGAAGTAACTGACCAACTGTTCCCGTTGTTGCTAGAAGTGTAAAACTTTCCTAATTTAGAAGTTGCATACAAGACCGCATTGCTACCAGTCTTATACTGTATATCGTTAAAAAGAGCTCCAGTTTCTGTAAATACATCTGTCCATGTTGTACCTCCATTAGTACTTCTTTTGATACTATTTCTAGTGGTTGCAAAAATTGTATTGGTGTTGTTAGGGTCAATTAATAATTTACTAATGAGATCATTTTGTCCTAAAGTAAATGTTAAACCTGTCTGAGTCCAAGTATCTCCAGCATTTGTTGATTTTAAAATACCTAGAGACCTATTATGCTGACCATCCCAATCACCAGTTGCGAGATAGAGAACATTGGCATTAGATGGATCGATAACGATGTTTGAAACTCCCATATTTGGGAAATTATCCCCTTTAGGTACCCAGGTAGTTCCTCCATTTGTACTTTTCCATACACCTCCAGCAGGAGATCCCACGTACAATGTATTAGTATCGGTTCCATTAAAAGCAACTGTATTAATTCTTCCCATACCGGGATAGATTGCTGATGTAGATGTAGGAAATTGTGCAGGTCCGACTAATGTCCATTGGGTATTCATACTAGCTTGTCTGAATTGAGACTGCCTAATATTGTCAACTTGCCATTCCTTGTAGTCGTGCGCCGCTGAGACAAAAGAACCATCTGGTAATACTCGATCTTTCCAAAAAGCCGCCCAGCGCCTAAATTGTTTAAGCTTTTTCTTGCTTTTTCGATCAGTTTTTCCAAACAAGGGGCTCAGTTGAGCATTCACCTGATTCACTATTTCGTAATAATTGCTGTTTTTTTTCAAAGGAGCACTCCGATAATCTATTGTCTGAGCAGAAGAGAATCCAACAAAACAAGCAAGAAAGATAAGAGAGAATAATTTTTTAACCATTATAATTATTTTTGATATATAAATCAAATATAATGAAAAAAAAAAGCCTTATTTGTACAAAAAATGATAGTATCATTTTCTCTAATGATCTATAGTAAAAATACCATGCAAAGCAAGCATTTTGTTCAGTTTTTTTGGAGTTATTAAAGATAACAATCAGGTTTTATCTTTTTAATTGCTGGATAGCTTTTTCAATTTTGAAAATCTTATTTTTGTGATCCTTTACAAATAGATTTGTTACTGTAAAAACGATAAAAATTCTGAAATATGATACAGCCAGAATGGATAACTGCAAAAGAGTATGAAGATATTACCTATAAAAAGAGTAATGGTGTAGCGAGAATCGCCTTTAACAGACCCGATATTCGAAATGCTTTTAGACCCAAAACTACCAGTGAATTATACGATGCGTTTTATGATGCCAATGAAGACACAAGTATCGGAGTTGTATTATTATCTGCAGAAGGGCCTTCCAGCAAAGATGGAATTTGGAGTTTTTGCTCGGGTGGAGATCAAAAGGCGAGAGGGCATCAAGGTTATGTAGGAGAGGATGGATACCACCGATTGAATATTTTAGAAGTACAAAGACTCATTCGTTTTATGCCCAAAGCTGTCATTGCAGTGGTACCCGGTTGGGCAGTAGGAGGAGGTCATAGTTTGCATGTGGTTTGCGATTTGACTTTGGCCAGTAAAGAGCATGCTATTTTCAAACAAACAGATGCGGATGTTACTTCCTTTGATGGAGGATATGGTTCTGCATATTTGGCAAAAATGGTTGGACAGAAAAAGGCGAGGGAAATCTTTTTCTTAGGTCGTAATTATTCTGCTCAAGAGGCTTATGAAATGGGAATGGTGAATGCTGTGATACCTCATAATGAGTTAGAAAGTACTGCTTATGAATGGGCTCAGGAGATTCTAGCGAAATCACCGACTTCCATCAAAATGCTCAAGTTTGCGATGAATTTAACAGACGATGGCATGGTTGGACAACAAGTCTTTGCAGGTGAAGCAACAAGGTTGGCGTACATGACCGATGAGGCAAAAGAAGGAAGAGACGCATTTTTGGAAAAGCGTAAACCTAATTTTGAGAAAAAGTGGATTCCTTAACAATGAACAATGAACAATGAACAATGATCACTGATAATTGAATATGAAAATAATTTGTATCGGTCGTAACTACGCCAAGCACATAGAAGAATTAGAAAATGAAAAACCAGAGAATCCTGTTGTTTTCCTAAAACCCGATTCTTCCATACTACCCAAAAACAATCCGTTTTTTATCCCACCATTTTCCAAGGATGTTCATTATGAAGTGGAGGTTTTGGTCAAGATCAACAAAGTAGGCAAACACATTGCTACTCGATTTGCTCACAAATACTATGATGAGATTGGACTAGGGATCGATTTTACGGCTCGTGATGTGCAAGCGCATTGTAAGGAAAAAGGCTTGCCTTGGGAAAAGGCAAAAGCATTTGATGGGAGTGCCATTGTAGGTCAGTTTTATCCAAAATCTGATTTTGATTTAGAGAATCTATCCTTTCAGTTACTAAAGAACAATGAAGTGGTTCAGGATGGGAATACAAAAGCGATGTTATGGAAAATTGATGAACTGATCAGTTATGTGTCACAATACTTTACATTGAAAAAAGGAGATCTCATTTTTACAGGAACCCCCGCAGGTGTTGGAAAAGTAGTAGAAAATGATGAATTGGTCGGAACCATAGAAGGAAAAGAAGCTTTTCAAATTCGAGTGAAGTAATTTATTTAATTTTTGAATTTAACTTTTTTGCAAAGCTCAAATAGAGAGAATATTTTTTCTCTATAGAGTCTTTTGTGATATTAGAATTTACTTCATTTAAAACAAAAGAGGTTACCTTAGATTTTAGATCCTTGATGTTTATCTTACCTGATAATTTTTTATTTAACTGCTGTACTTGTTCTATATATGGGGTACAGGGATCTAATATAATAGTTTGCTTATATTGATTAAATATAATATCCTCAATTATTTCTTTTGGAAATAAATCTTCTAGTGTGGACTTCTTATTAGTTTTTATAATATCGTTAATTTCGAAAGTATTTCTTGTATTATAGCTCTTAATATCTTTCTTAACAAAATCTTTTTCTCGAATACCATCATTATCACTATCGACTAAGATGTATCCCTTGATTATATTATTATTGAAAAACTTGGCATATTTTCTTATGTTACCAACTCCATCTGAAGAGATTGAAGTAATATTTTTAGGACTTAATTCTTTTTTGAACCTTTTATTAAAACTGTCAAAAATGTCCTTGTCAGTGGTACCTTCAAATAAAATAACATTTTTATTAATATGTTCCAGTATGCTTGTTCCTAAAGCCTCATAGAGTACTTCTTCGGTATAAGGATTTTTTTCAATCTGACTAATTTCAGTTTCTGCAATTTCCTTTTTAACACTATAATGTCTATTGATAGTATTTTTATCAACTAAATAGATTGAATGAGTTGCTATTAGTAATGTATTGTTTTCTCCTATTTTTAATAATTCATTTCTTAAATATTTCGCTCCACTTGGATGAAGGTGAATTTCTGGTTCATCAAGAAGTATTAATGTATTTTCAAGCTTATTAGTTTCATTTTCAATGGATAGGTTTAATAAAATTGAAATAAATTGTTGAAATCCATCACTTCTTTGATTCATTAAATATTTTGCTTTAGTATTACTTTTATCTTCAACTGATACTTTACATGTTAGATCGTTTTCAATTCTGACATATATATTAACTGGATGATCTTGCCATACTTCATTTAAATATTTTGTAGACCTCTCCGTTAACTGCTTTTCAACATAAATCCTTTCCTCATCATTCCGTTTAATTTTTTCTATAATTGAATTTAATTCATTGTAACCAGAAATATTAAATATGTTTTTAAGAGGTCTACTTATGCTAGGGTTGCTTATAAAGTTAACAAGGTTTATTGGAGCATTAATTAAATATTCAGGTTTTGCTTTCCAATAAATAACCTTAGGAATCAAATTATTAATTTGTTCTTTAAAGTTACTCTTTAAAATATTGCTTAAATAATATTTTGATAAGAAAGCGTATGTAGAACCTAATTTCTCTTTAATATTTTTATTATTAACCTCTGATTTTAATAATCCAAGGTCGCTACATATATCTGATAGCTTTTTGATAGATTTTGTAGAAGTGTCATAAACATAACTTTTAAACAATACATAGTCTTTTATATTTACGGTAGTACCTTGTCCGATGCTATCGTCGTAATAAATTTCTACATGCTTTGAAATTCCAATTATCTTTATTTTGCTTTTTACCTCATCAGGAATATTGTTAATAGAGTTTAAATCAAAAATTGAGTTAAAATCACCCATAAATGAATATTCTATTATAACTTCTTCATCGTTTTCTTGTGATGGTTTGTGACAAACTTTATTGTAAGTTATATTCGAGTTGATATTTGTATCATCTAAGAAAGAAAGGGCTTCTAAAATATTAGATTTTCCACTCTCGTTAATTCCGAGAAGGGTATAACACTGAGAATCATCCTTTAAATCAAAATTGATTACAGTTCTTTTAATAGACTTAAAGTTAATTATATCTACCTTTTTCAGATTCATATTAAGTATATTTGCAATGTTTGTTCTAGTAAATTTAAAAGAATAAACGATCACTTCCAAATAAGAGAATTTTCAATAAATAATGAATGCAGAAATTGTAACCATTGGCGATGAAATACTCATTGGTCAGATTGTAGATACCAATTCTCAATGGATGGCTACCGAGTTGAATAAAATTGGCGTATCCGTTCATCAAATTTCATCGGTACAAGATGATAGAGAACATATTTTATTGGCTTTGGAGGAAGCGGAAAGTAGAGCTGATATTATTCTTATTACAGGAGGTTTGGGGCCCACAAAAGACGATATCACCAAAAAAACAATTGCAGAATATTTTCAAGACGAAGAAATTACTGAATATCCAGAAGTAACTGAACATATCAAAAGAATGTTCAAGAAGTATAAAATACCTTATAACGAAGTTCAGAAATACCAAGCACAGCTGCCTTCAAAAGCAACATTATTGATGAATCGCCTAGGAACCGCACCAGGAATGTGGTTTTACGAAAAAAATACTGTCTTTGTCTCCATGCCAGGAGTACCATATGAAATGAAAGGTTTGATGACCTATCAGGCACTACCGAGAATTAGAGAACAATTTCAGCTACCTCATATCATCCACAAAACAGTAATGACTTACGGTCAAGGGGAGAGTATGATTGCGGAGCGGATAGAAGATTGGGCAGAGAGTTTACCAAGCTTTATTAAATTAGCCTATTTGCCTTCTTTTGGTAGAGTGCGCTTACGCCTCTCAGCAAAAGGGGATGATCGAGGGTTGATACAACAGTCTTTAGATCAAAAAATAGAAGAGTTGTTAAAAATCATTCCTGATATTTTTACGGGTTTTGACCAAGGTGGCACCATAGAACAGTATGTGGGAAACCTTCTCAAAGAAAGAAATCTAACCTTGTCGACAGCTGAGAGTCTTACAGGAGGGAGAATTGCCTCTACCATTGTTTCTGTAGCAGGATCCTCAGCCTACTTTAAAGGAAGCGTTGTTACCTACTCTGCGGAGACAAAAAAAGAATTGTTAGGAGTTTCTGAAGAGACTATCGGTAAGTACTCGGTTGTTAGCGAAGAAGTGGCTATGGAGATGGCTACTCAGGTACGTAAGAAAATGGATACAGATTTTGCCATTGCTGTGACTGGAAATGCTGGCCCCACAAAGGATGAAACAGATAAATCTGTGGGAGTTGTCTTTATTGCAATAGCTTCCAAAAGCCGTGTCTTTTGCGAAGAGTTTAACTTTGGACAGCCTCGAGAAAAAGTAATGAACCGAACGGTAAATAAATCATTACAATTATTACAAGAAGAAATTCTTAAAAATAACTAAGATTGTTTTTGGAGGATTGTAAAAATGTCGTACATTTGCACCTCGTTTAAAGACAAGAATAAAAACTGTAAGAAGATGTCTAGAGTTTGTGAATTAACAGGAAAAAAAGCGATGGTAGGGAACAACGTTTCTCACGCTTTGAATAGAACGAAAAGAAAATTCAACGCTAATTTGATGACGAAGCGTTTCTATATCCCAGAAGAAGATAAATGGATTACATTAAAAGTATCTGCTTCTGCGTTAAAAAATATTAACAAGAAAGGAATCTCTGCTGTAATCAAAGAAGCAAGAGAAAAAGGTTTCTTAACAAAGTAATCTCTAGGTAAAAGTTTAGTAAGATGGCAAAAAAAGGAAACAGAGTACAGGTAATCTTAGAGTGCACAGAGCACAAAGCTTCTGGTATGCCAGGAACTTCAAGATACATCACTACAAAGAATAAGAAAAATACTCCAGATAGAATTGAAATTAAAAAATTCAACCCTATCTTGAAGAAAATGACAGTTCACAAAGAAATTAAATAACACAGTAGGTCATGGCAAAGAAAGCAGTAGCATCGTTACAAACAGGTTCTAAGAGATTAACTAAAGCGATCAAAATGGTAAAGTCACCAAAGAGTGGTGCTTACACATTTGTTGAAGCAATTATGGATCCTACAAAAGTAAATGACTTTTTAGCGAAAAAATAAGTCATTTCTTAAACAATATTACAAAGCTACTTTCTATAGAAGGTAGCTTTTTTTATGCTGTTTATTTTGTTCACAGAAAAGAACCCTTAGAGGTAATACTAAAAAGAGTTCTTTGCAGATGTCATTCCCAAGAAATTGAGAATCTAAGTAGTAGAAAATCTGTATTTTTGAACCTTTGATATTAAAAAGCAAAAGAACATGAGTTTTTTTAAAAATATATTTTCAAAAGAGAAAAAAGAAACGTTAGACAAAGGATTGGAAAAATCAAAGTCTAGCTTCTTTAATAAATTATCCAAAGCAGTTGCTGGAAAATCAAAAGTAGATGATGATGTCTTAGATAATTTAGAGGAAGTATTGGTTTCTTCCGATGTTGGGGTAGATACCACCTTGAAAATCATCGATCGCATTGAAGAAAGAGTCGCTAGAGATAAATACCTAGGAACTGAAGAGCTGAATCAGATTTTACGTGAAGAGATTGCAGGATTGCTCTCAGAGACTAACGTAGGGGAGGAGACAGATTTTACCATACCCGCTGATAAAAAAACCTATGTGTTAATGGTTGTTGGGGTGAATGGTGTAGGAAAAACAACCACCATTGGGAAACTAGCATCGCAATTCAAAAAGAAAGGTTTAAAAGTGGTGCTAGGAGCAGCAGATACGTTTCGAGCAGCAGCAATCGATCAATTGCAAGTTTGGGCAGATCGAACAGAGGTACCCATTGTCCGTCAAGAAATGGGGTCCGATCCCGCTTCGGTTGCTTTTGATACCTTAAAGTCAGCCGTTTCTCAAGAGGCAGATGTCGTCATTATTGATACAGCTGGTCGCTTGCATAACAAAGTAAACTTGATGAACGAGCTAACGAAAATCAAACGAGTGATGCAAAAAGTAGTAGAGGATGCTCCACACGATGTATTGCTTGTTTTGGATGGTTCTACAGGACAGAATGCTTTTGAACAAGCGAAACAGTTTACCAAAGCAACGGAAGTCACTTCGTTGGCTGTTACAAAATTAGACGGAACCGCCAAAGGAGGAGTAGTAATTGGAATTTCAGATCAGTTTCAAATCCCTGTAAAATACATAGGAGTAGGAGAAGGCATTGACGATTTACAAGTCTTTAACAAACACGAATTTGTAGATAGTTTCTTCAAATAATCGTTACCTTTATGTCATTCCCTTGAACCAGTCTGCGACAGGCAGGAAAGGGAATCCAAAAATGAACTCAGGTTTTTCCATATACCACAACTTACTCATCAAAGCTTCTGCTAAAAAAGTTTTTGATGCTATTTCTCTTCCAGAGCATTTGAACAATTGGTGGTCCTTAAAGTCTTCAGGAGAACCTAAGTCAGGAACTATATACAATCTCAATTTCACAGATGCTTACAACTGGTATGGACAAGTCTCTGAAGTGAAAGAAAATGAATCTTTCTTTATTCAAATGACAGATGCGGATGATGATTGGAACCCTACGACCTTTGGTTTTGCTATGGAAGAAAAAGAAAACGGAACCTATGTACGTTTCAGTCATACTGGATGGCCAGAAGAGAATGACCATCTAAAACATTCTTCATTTTGTTGGGCGATTTTACTCAACGGATTAAAAAATTACGTTGAAAAAGGAATCATTATTCCTTTCGAAGAGCGAGCATAAATTCTTCTGAATTTTATGGGGTATCTTTGGTAGATAAATAGATACCATGAGAAAAATTACACTCCTCATTTTTTCCTTCGCACTTTTCATTTCATGTGACCAAGAGGAAACTCCAAAATATTTTAAGAAATACGATGAATCTGCTCAGTTAAAAAAGCAGCAAGATCACCAAAAATCTAGAATGAAATTTAAACTCATTCAGTCCAAGTATTTGGATATGAATGAAGTGTTTCAGCCTTTTGAAAAAGAATTGGCTGCGTTTTCTGAGGAGCAATATGATTCTTTGAAGCCACTTATCATTGAGCAAAACATTCCTACACTTCAGGATCACATCAGAAAAGGAAAACTTTCTTACGAGAAATTAACCCTTTTCTACTTGTATAGAATTCGAAAGTTTGAAAGTGATTCTACGAAATCGTTAAATGCCATCATTGCGTTGAACCCTAAGGTCTTGGTGGAGGCAAGAAAAAGAGATCAGGAACGAAGTGGAAAAAAAGTAACTCCATATAAAATTTATGGAATGCCTATTCTATTAAAAGATAACATCAATACCTCTGGAATGCCTACCACAGCTGGAGCTTTGGCTTTAGCAGAGAATAAGAACACAGAAGATGCTTTTATTGTGAAGCGATTAAAAGAAGAAGGCGCGTTGATTTTAGGAAAAGTAAACTTAAGTGAATGGGCATATTTCTTCTGTAGTGGCTGTCCTTTGGGTTACAGTGCAGTGGGAGGGCAAACATTAAATCCATATGGTAGAGGAGAATTTGAAACAGGAGGCTCTAGTGCGGCAAGTGGAGTCGCCGTCGCTGCAAATTATGCCGTGGCAGCTGTAGGAACTGAAACTTCAGGATCCATCACTTCTCCATCCAGTCAAAATTCAGTTGTCGGTTTAAAGCCTACGATTGGGTTATTGAGTAGAGCTGGTATTGTTCCTATTTCCAGTACCTTAGATACTCCAGGCCCGATGACCAAGAACGTGATGGATAATTTTATTTTGATCAATGCGATGTTTGGTTACGATCCTTCTGATGCAAAATCCTATCAATATGTAGATGAAAATTACGGAACGTTTAATGATAGTTTCAAAGGAAAGCGATTGGGTGTAATCAAATCATACTTACAAGATTCCCTATTCAATGCCAATGTGAATAAAATGAAAGAAAATGGAGCAACAATTGTTGAGATTACTCCACCACAAGTGGGTTTAACAGGATTCTTAACACTGCTTAACATCGATATGAAGCATGATCTTCCAGACTATCTGGAAAAGTATGCCGATAAAGAAGTGACTGTTCGTTCCATAAAAGATATTATTGATTTTAATTTGAAGGATACATTGTTAAGAGCGCCTTATGGACAGCAACTGTTTGAGGGGATTCTAAAGGATACCACTACAGTTGAACAATTGAAGAAAATCAAAAAGACTTTGATGAGCAATGCTCATAGCTATTTCGAGGCCTTGGATAAAGAAAATTTGGATGCGATCTTATCCATCAACAATTACTACTCTTCGTACTCTGCAGTTGCAGAATACCCCAATATTACTGTTCCTATGGGTTATAAAAAATCGGGTGAACCGGTAAGTATGACTTTCATTGTGAAGTCCAAGCAAGAAGCAAAATTATTAGTATTAGGAACCATCTTTGAAAAACTAACGAAGCATCGAAAATTGCCCTCAGGTTATGAGTAGAGTTCTCAACAGAAAGAGTATTTTTGTGGCCTATTGAAAAGGAAAACATAAGAAAGGGTAAATGAGAAAGAATTAAAGAGAAAGAATAAATAAAAATAAAAGCTATGGGAAAGAGTTTTAAAGATTTAGTGCTTTGGAGAAAAGCACACAATTTGGTGTTAGAGGTTTATAAACTGACTTCTAAGCTACCAGATTCAGAAAGGTTTGGTCTGATTAATCAAATTCAAAGAAGTAGTGTTTCAGTTCCTGCTAATATTGTAGAAGGGTTTGGTAGAATAAGTTTAAAAGAAAGACTACGCTTTATGTACATAGCCAATGGTTCTTTAGAAGAAACTAGGTATTTTCTTATTCTGATTCAAGATTTGAATTTTTCAACAACTGAAAGTTTACAAGAACAACTTTCTGAGGTATCAAAAATTTTAAATGCGTATATCAAAAAAATGAAAGTTAGTTTGAAGTAAAAAGATTTTCTCCTTTCTTCTTACTCCTTTCAACCAATAAAGTATGAGAACAAAGACCGTAAAAAAGAATAAGATCAATGTAGTAACTCTCGGATGCTCCAAGAATATCTATGATTCAGAAGTATTAATGGGGCAGCTAAAAGCCAACGGGAAAGAAGTTGTTCATGAGGATGAAAATGACGAAGGGAATATTGTTGTGATCAACACTTGTGGTTTTATTGGAAAAGCCAAAGAAGAATCTGTTGATACCATTTTACATTATGTAGGTAAAAAAGAAGCTGGAGACGTAGATAAAGTTTTTGTAACGGGTTGTTTAAGTGAACGCTACAAGCCAGATTTAGAAAAGGAGATTACCGATGTAGATCAATATTTTGGAACCCATGATCTTCCCAACTTACTCAAAGTTTTAGAAGCAGATTACAAGCATGAACTAATAGGAGAGCGTTTGACCACGACACCAAAACACTATGCCTATTTAAAGATTGCTGAGGGATGCGATCGACCCTGTTCGTTTTGTGCCATCCCTTTGATGAGAGGGAAACACAAATCCACTCCCATTGAAGAGATCGTCATAGAGGCCGAGAAATTAGCTGAGAAAGGAATCAAAGAGATCATGCTCATTGCTCAGGATTTAACCTATTACGGATTGGATATCTATAAGAAACGGGCTTTGGCTGAATTGCTTCAAGCTTTGGTGAAAGTAGCAGGAATCGAGTGGATTCGTTTGCATTACGCCTTTCCAACAGGATTTCCAATGGATGTGTTAGAGGTGATGAAGAACGAACCAAAAGTATGCAACTATTTAGACATTCCACTACAGCACATCAATACGGAGATTTTAAAATCCATGAAGCGTGGAACGACCCATGAAAAAACGACTGCTCTCATTCATAAGTTCCGTGAGGCAGTTCCCAATATGGCCATTCGTACAACATTGATAGTAGGGTACCCTGGAGAAACAGAAGAACAGTTTCAGGAATTAAAAGATTGGGTAGAAGAGATGCGTTTTGAGCGTTTGGGAGCTTTTGAGTATTCCCACGAAGAGAATACGGGTGCTTTTGTCTTAGAAGATGACGTTCCTGCCGATGTGAAGTTCCGTAGAGTGAATGAAATTATGGAGTTGCAATCTCAAATCTCTTGGGAAATCAATCAAGAAAAAATAGGCAAGACTTTTAAGTGTCTGTTCGATAGAAAAGAAGGAAATTATTTCTATGGACGTACCGAATTTGATTCACCCGACGTAGACAACGATGTCTTAGTTGACGCGAGAGCGCATTACATCAAGATGGGCGAGTTTGTAGATATCAAAATCCACGAAGCAGGTGATTTTGATTTGTATGGGACTCCAGTTACAAAATAGTCTGCCATGTCTGTGAGTGGAATCGAGGCATCTCTAGATAGATTGAGATAAGAATAGGAATTGATTTTATACTCAGTTAAACAGTGAGCACGAGCTTAGGATAGAAGTTGATACATCAATTTCAGGATTTAAAAAAAACTAATTTGCTTGTAAGAAAGACAGGCGATAGCTCAATCCTAAGTTTACAAAAGGGCTGCTTAAACTTCCACCTCGTGCTTTTACATACCCTAAGGCGCCACGCAAAGCTAAATTCCCATTGATTCGATAATGAGATCCAATACTAGGTTTTACGATTAGCCCTTGTCCTGTACTAATATCACCACCGCCAGCACCACCAATCAATCCTTGTGCGAAGAAATTTATTTTATCAGCTAGAAAGTAATTGGTTTGCAATCCCATTCCTACTATTCCCTCTGCATAAGCACCTGCATTTCCAAAATTGGCAAAAGAAGTTTGTCCTGCCAGATAAACATTTTTATTCAAATGGTAGTTGAACTGAATCGAAAGTTGATATAAATTTTCTGTAGGATTAATTCCCCTTTCTGCATTGTGATATACATCTTGCTTGGTAATAATTTCAAAACCTTTGAATTTGGGTTTCTGATCATTACTACTTTGTATGCCATTTAGTTGGGTATAATACTTAACGCCTACACCAAAAGTAGAAGTGGAAAAAAAGGAATTAGGACTCATTAAGAAGCCTGTATTGACTGACAGATAAAAGCCATTGACTATATGCTGCTCTATGGAAAGGTCTGGATAGACTAAGATACCTCCTTGGGTATCTACACCGCCGCCGCCGCCAGCACCCAATCCAAATTTGGTGAGGATATTGGTTCTGTTTTGATTGAAAGAAAAGTGGTAGCCTCCGCCCAGAAATATGTTCATGTATCCTGCAGGAATCCCATCGTAGGCACCATCGAACTTAGCAAAGAAAAACCAACGGTCATTGAAATAAGAATTCAGTTCAAAACCTGCCAATCGAATGGTATTGCCATTTAGAGACTCTCCTCTTGTGTCTTGCGATCTCCCTCTTGGTGATAAATTATTGAGATGAAACTGAAAAGCCAGACGTTTTCCTTTTCTGTCCCAATTAGAATTTGTCAATTCATTAGCATTAAAAGCTTTGTCTTGATAAGAGAAATCCGTGTAATTCAAATCAACTGGAATTTGAACAGCCACATTTAGCTGATGACTTCTGATATTCCCTCCATCAAAAAAGTTGATATAGCTATAACCTGTAGTCAATGAAAATCGATGAAACTGATACCCCAAATTTAGATGAGGCAATATAAAAGCACCACCTCCATCGGGAGCACTAGCGCCACCGCCAGCTCCAAAATGTAACCCAGTGTCTAAAAACAATTTGTCAGTAAGGTTTGATTTGACTCCTGCATTTACACCCAAAGTAAAAAAACCACCTCTTTTTCCTCGAATTGCACCATAAAACCCAAGACCTGTGTAAAAGTTCTGAAATTGAAGATTGTAATGAATACCAGATAAACCCATATGATCTTCGTCAATTCCTAAATCATTTGTCGGCATGTCAACCGATAGGAAATCCGCCATCACAAATCCTTTTTGCGTATATCTCTTAGGAATTTCATTTTCTTGCGCAGCAAGGCGACTCACAAAGAGTAGTAAAAGAAGCGATAAAATAGTTTTCATGTTATTTTTCAATAGTGATGATCACAGTTTTGGAAGCGGGAGTATTGCTGATTCGTGCCTTACTTTTAATAGGCACCAAAACATTAGCCTCGGGAAAATAAGTAGCTGTGCATTGTCTTGGAATGCTGTAAGGAATTACTAAAAAACCTTTGGCGATTCTTTTTTCTCCTTCAAAATGACTCACAAGATTTACCAAATCAAGTTTTGTAAGTCTTTGGTCATCCATATCTTTTTGATTCATAAAAATCACTCTACGCTCATTTAAAACACCTCTATATCGATCATCCAATCCGTAAATAGTTGTATTGTACTGATCGTGTGTACGGATGGTCATCATCATAAATTGATTATGAGTCAGTTCAATATCAGAAATCTGATTGATGGTAAAATTCGCTTTTCCAGAATGTGTAGGAGAAAAGTTATTATCCCTTGCATTGTTGGGTAAATAGAACCCTCCCTTTTTGCGTACACGTTCATTGTAGTTGTCAAAACCAGGAATGGTGACTTCAATTTTGTTTCGGATCAAATCGTAATTTTTCACCAAATCTTTCCATGATACCTTAGAATTTTTTAAGGTTGCCTCCGCCATTCCCGCTACAATTGCAGGTTCACTTAGTAAAGAAGCAGAAGAGGGTTTTAAATGTCCAGAAGACTGATGTACTACGCCCATGGAGTTCTCTACACTTACAAACTGCTCACCACTTTCTTGAATGTCTTTTTCAGAACGTCCTAGGCAAGGCAAAATCAGTGCTTGACTCCCATGAATGAGATGACTTCGATTTAGTTTTGTAGAAATATGAACGGTCAAATTACAATTTCTCAATGCCTCAGCTGTATATTCTGTGTCAGGTGTTGCAGAGATAAAATTCCCACCCATACCTATAAAAACCGTGGCCTTTTGTTGATGCATAGCTTCGATGGCACCTACCACATCGTAGCCATGTTTTCGTGGAGCTTTAAAATTGAACTCTTTTTCAAGATTGTCTAAAAATGCATCTTTTGGTTTTTCCCAGATGCCCATCGTACGATCTCCTTGTACATTAGAATGACCTCTAACAGGACAAGTTCCTGCTCCTTTTTTTCCAATACTTCCTTTAAGGAGCAATAAGTTAACAAGCTCACGAATGTTGTCCACTGCATTCTTGTGCTGTGTGAGTCCCATAGCCCAACAGATAATAATTTTTTTCTTTTGCGCGATGAGGTCTGCAGCCTCTTGAATTACAGAAAATTCTAAACCAGTTTGTGGCAACAACTCATCAATAGAATATTCTTCTAAATTTTTAATGAAGTCTTTATAACCAGAAGTCTTTTTTTCAATAAAATCGTGATCGAAAATGGAATGAGGTTGTACTTTCTCTTTTTCTAGTAATAACTTCATGATAATTTTCAATAAAGCGACATCCCCGTTGATCTTCACTTGGAGAAAAATATCGGTTAGTTTTTGCCCTTTACCGATCCATTTCAATGGGTTTTGAGGATCATTATAGCGCATCAATCCAACTTCTGGCAATGGATTGATGGTGATGATTTTTCCACCTCTTTTTTTTGTTTCTCCAAGAGCAGTAAGCATTCTAGGGTGATTGGTTCCTGGATTTTGCCCCATAACAATGACCAATTCTGCATGATTAAAATCATCCAAAGTCACAGAGCCTTTTCCAATTCCCAAGGTTTCTGATAATGCAGCACCACTGGATTCGTGACACATATTAGAGCAATCGGGAAGATTATTGGTACCATATTGACGAACAAAAAGCTGGTATAAAAATGCAGCTTCGTTACTGGTTCTCCCTGAAGTGTAAAAAATAGCTTCATCGGGAGTATCTAGAGCATTTAATTCTTTTCCTACCATCTGAAAGGCTTCCTGCCAAGAAATTTCCTCGTAATGTGTAGCTCCCTCTTTCAAAATCATCGGATGTGTGATACGTCCTTTTTTGCCAATTTCATAATCAGATAATTCCGATAACTCTTGAACAGAATGTGTCGTAAAGAATAAGGGAGATACCCTGTTTTTTGTTGCTTCTTCTGCAACTGCTTTTGCACCATTTTCGCAATATTCGGCTAAGAAAGCTCTTTTCTCATCGGGATCTGGCCAGGCACAACCTGGGCAATCAAATCCATCTGTTTGATTAAGTTTGGCCAAGAGGCCTACCCCTTTACCTAATCCAACCTCAGAACTGATATGAGAAAGTGCAGATTGGATGGCTTTGACACCGACAGCAGATTCAGGAATTTTTTTCAATTCAATTCCTGTTAGATTTTCAGGAGGTTGTGCGTGTATTTTTTTAGATCCCATGTGATGTGAATGGTTTTAAAAATGTTGGGTTCGAATAAATGGTCATTTTGTGTTCTCTGGTGAAACCGATAAGGCAAATACCTAGCTCTTTAGCATAATCTACAGCCATAGAAGAACAAGCAGAGACAGCAACAATTACAGGAATTTTCGCTAAGAAAGCTTTGGATACAATTTCATAAGAAACACGTCCGCTTACCAATAAAAAACTTCCTTGTTTTAGCTTTCCTTTGTTGAGTAAGTCTCCCACACACTTATCCACAGCGTTATGCCTTCCAATATCTTCTTTTAGTGTGAGGAGTTGGTAGTTTTCATCAAATACTCCCGCAGCATGACTGCCTCCAGTTTGGTGAAATGTTTTCTGTTGTTGTCGAAAAACATCAAACATCATGCGAGTGTTTTCAGAGGAGAACAAGGCAGCATCAGATAGTTTTTCTCCCGATACATCTAAATCTTCCAATTGCTGTTTTCCACAAATACCACATGAAGAAACCGATAAGAGTGTTCTCTTGTTTAAATATCCTGCTCCTAAATCATCTTTAGAAATCATAATATTAATCACTTTTGGAATATGATTGTCTTTTTCTAAAATGGTAGTTTGAAGAGGGAGATTATTTTTATAAATATCTTCAGCAAACAATAGACCTCTAACAAGCTCTGTGTCATTTCCAGGAGTTCTCATGACTACCGTGTAAGCTTTTTCATTGATATTGATTTGCAAAGGAGCTTCAACGACTAAGGAATCATTTGTGAGAGACTGATTATAATCAGTAATTTTTATGCCTTCGTAGTTATGAATTTGCATTTAAATACCTTGGATAAAGTGACAAACAAACTTACTGAAAAATATGTATAAAAAAGCAGAAGCCTTGAATGAACAAGGCTTCTGTAGTGTTTTATACCCCTAAAAATAAAACACTAATTTGTAAACTCTTAACGAGTTTGCTATTTTAAAGGTAGTAAAAAAAGAAATACAAATGTCTACATAGTTGTTTTTAAGTGTAGACACTTATTTTTTAACCTATGTTAATAAATCAAATCTTTTTACAAAAAATACAAATGAGTTTGTTTAGATAGTTGGTTGTAAAAAATAAATAGAGGTCACCACCGTCTTTGATTTTTAACTCTTTTCGAATTTGTTGAACGCTTTTTGGAAAATTTCGTGTAGTGATGTTTGCTTTTGTTTCAGTAATTTCTCTTTTGATTTTCTTTTTGTCGTAGGGAATCACGTTTTTAATTTGGAAGGATCTCCCTGGAAAATCAATCAAAACATCCGAAGTATACAAATGAGAATGTTGATGTAATTTTATTAAATTAAACTGTTTGCTCACTGCATGAAAACCACCAGATTTTAAAATGGCAGCGTTGGGTTCGTACAAAAGACTTTTTGGATTATCATATAATGAGGCTTTTGAAGAATTTAATTCATAATTGAAGGTTTGTTTTTTATTTTTTGAAAAATTAACTGTTTGAATTATAGGATTTTTATTGTAGTTCAATTCAAGTTTTAATAGGAGTTCTTTTACCTCGTTATTCACAGCAATAACAGAGATGCTTCTTACAAATTTTAACTCATTTAAAACACTGGAAATGTCTAAAATGGGTGATAGTTTGATGAGTATGGTTGACGATTTTTGGAATAAAAAGTCCAAATGTTCAGGAACGTTTGGTTCACAATCTTTGAGTAAAAAAACTTTGCCTTTCACATCATTTCTTCTGGAGGGATCTATGTAAACACAGTCAAAATTGTCAGTGGTATTTTGTAAATATGCGAAACCATCACCAGTTATTGTTTTGATATTCTTTACATCTAGTTGCTTGAAATTATGATCAGCAATTTTAGAAAGGCTTTCATTTTTCTCACAATGAATTACCTGTTGGAATGTTTTAGAAAAAGCATGGCAATCGACCCCAAATCCACCAGTCAAATCAATCAGTTTTTGACCCGAAACAAGTTCAGATTTATAGTTGGCTGTCACCTCTGAAGAGGTTTGCTCTATGTTTACTTTTGGTGGAAAATAAATGCCTTCTGTTTCAAACCAAGTAGGCAGTTTTTTTTGAGCTTTTTGCTTGCCAACGATCTGATGCATCAAATCTTTTAAGTCAACCTTTGGAAAAGGAGAACCTTTCAATGCCAATTGATGCACGTCTGCTTTCAAATTCTGTACTATAAAACCCTGAACATCCTTATGTAAAATAGCCGTATTCAATTACAATTAAATGTCTTTTGTCAGTGACTTTACAATTTTATTATCAGATAAAAATTCCTTGAAAATTACTTTCAAAGCTGTGTATGATGGAACTGCAATAATCATTCCCAAAGGACCCATTAATAAGCCTCCTATGATGATGATTAAAAAGATTTCCAAAGGATGTGACTTGGTGGTCTTTGAAAATATAATGGGCTGACTCGCAAAATTATCTACCAATTGTGCTATAGCATAACCGATCATCACATAAATGGTCGTAGGAAGTATTACAGATTGAAAGTCGTTCCCTAGATTGCTTGTCATCGATAATACGATCATTAAAAAGGCGCCGATTAATGGGCCTACATAAGGTATAATGTTTAGAAGTGCACATAAGAAAGCAATTACAACAGCATTGGATATTCCAAAAATGAGAAGTGTAATGGTATAAAGGACAAACAGTATGGTGATTTGTATCACAATTCCAATAAAGTACCTCGATAAGAGGTCATTTATTTTTTCTATGGATTGAGAAAATCGCTTTTCTGTCCCAGAGGGAATCACGGTAAGTATTGAATTTTTAAAGATTCTACTGTCTTTCATAAAAAAGAAAGAGATAAAAAGCACAGAAAATAGCCCTACGCTAAAAGAACCTAGAGCTCCTACAAAAGAGTTTAATACCTCTGGAATGGATTTTAATCCAGAAAAGATGTCAGCACTTTGTAGCTCGCTGAGAATATCTATGTTTTTTGACTCGAAATAAACGTTGGCTTCGTTGACAATTTTTTGAACGTCTTCTCTTAACTCTTCAGTTTGTAATAATGAGAGGTTTTTGCCTTGTTCTGTAACCAACGGAACAAACAAACCAGCTAGACCAATGAGTAGCCCTACAAAAACAAACATGGTAGTAATTACTGCCAAAGTGTTTGGAAACTTTAGCTTTCTTCGTAAAAACATGATAATGGGCCTTGCAATCAAAGAAATGACAGCAGCAATGGCAATATAAACAAGAACAGCTTGTATTTTATATAGAAAATAGCAGAGCAAAGAAACTCCCAATACAACAGCAAGAGTTCTTAAAATACCGTTAGAAATTATTTTAGCATTCATGTTTTTAGTTTTTAGTTATTGATAACTAGTTTATGGTATTTGCTTCTATATTTAGGATGATTTTTATGGTTAAGTATATCTAAAGAACAAGATTTTAATAGATTATTCTCCACAGGTAAGTACTTCAAGTTTATAAAATTCAAAATCAACAATTTAATTATAACCCTTAACATCTCCCATACTTAATTTTCCACCGCTTGAAAAGGTGTGATTCTTAGGAAGCATGGTTCCTGATTCTGTTTCTACCCAATCTTCCCACGTGGCAGGAACACCTACCATTTTCATACTAGGGACGTACATTTGATAGCTAACAGGCATGTAATTTTCATCGAGAATCCATATATAAGAATCTCCAGGCGTTGTCCCCCCAGTAGTGTATTTGACACGCAGAGCTTCTTTTCCATCTATCATTTCAATGTTTCTAAGAATACCTGGTTCAAAGAGTTTGTGTGGAGCCACCAACCAAAAACTATCATTGTTGAACAAATCCCAAGCTCTTTTTACCAAATTTTTATTGTTAGATACTTCTTCCTCTTTCAAATAAGCGACGCTTTTTTCCATTTCATTGGGATGTAGAATCACCTTGGCATCATTCCAAGAAACTTCAACAATATGATCTTCTTTATTCCACTTGTATGTACGCCTTCCACCGAAACTCCAATCAATATATTTTGTTTTCTTGTAGGCCTCGTGTTTTACGGCTTTTAAAACTTTTTGGGCCAAAGCATCTGCATTGGGATTACGAGCTTTTACTTCTCCCATAGGAATTTCCATTCCCAAGAGAGAGAGCTCGTGAGTGGTTGGAAGGTAAACTCCAGACTCAGTCAGTTTTAAATCATTCCACGTGGCAGAAACACCTCCTAGAGGAATGATACTCACCCACATTTTGTAGGAAACAGGCATGCCCTTTTCATCTAAGAACCAGAGGTATGAATCTCCAGGAGTAGAACCGCCCGATGCATAGGTAACCAATAACGCTTCTTTATCTTCATAGTTAACCAAACGTCTCTCTACACCTTCATCGAATACCTTGTAAGGAGCTACTAGCCAAAAACTATCGTTGTTAAAATAATGAAGTGCTTTTTGGATGGTTTCTTGATCTCCTCCAGAGCTATTGGCGTGATTGTTTAAATCCAATTCTATAGAATTTCCATCCCAGGAAACCTGAACTTTTCCTCGCTGTTTTTCCCATTTGTAATGATGCTGATTTCGAAAACTCCATTCTAAGATTTCTGTTTTGTCAAACGCTTCTTTGTTTAAGGCAGTTGTCATTTTTAAAGCAAGACTATCTGCTTTTACTCCTGTAGTTCCTTGAGGTAAAGATTCGTTGTTAGAGAAGTAGTAAATTCCGATGGTCACTAAAAGAAGCAGGAGGACAATCCCGAGACCTTTAAAAACTTTTTTCATGTGTCTATACGTTAGAATGCTTAAAAATACATCAACTCTTATAGAAAAACACTATTCACTAAAGGAATTTATGAGAAATTGCTTGTTACACAGTAGAGGAGTGACGTTGATAATAATTTGTGATATGATTTGGTACTGAAATACCCTCTTTTAGTTGTTCATCTGGAACAGGAACTCCTGCTATTTGTTTTATTGGAATAACTCCAGCCCAAACATCTGTATTGTAATCTTCGGGTTCGTCATTAACCCCCACATCTCTAATCTTTGCAGAACCAGTTTCTATAGTCATTTCCACGACCAAAGTTCTGTCTAGTTCTTTCTGATGCATAGGCCTTAGTGTTTCCCAATGATTTTCTATCATTTGATCCATCACACATTCCAGAGCTTCTGTCTTTTTTGCATCATCTTCAACCTTAGTAAGCTTTCCAAATAGAGTGGCTGATCGATAATTTACCGAATGGTGCAAACCCGATCTGGCTAGTACCAAACCATCGAGGTGCATTACTGTGAGACTTACCTCTTTAGTTTTTAACAAACTATTTAATAGCCTGTTGGCTTGCGATCCATGTAAGTATATTTTATTGCCCTTTCTGCCATATGCCATAGGAATCGTAATTGCTTTTTCGTTATAGATATAACTTACATAACAAATAAAACCAGCATCTAGAATTGTGTTGATGAGGTCTTTGTCATACGTTGCTCTGTTTTGACCTCGTTTTACTCTGTTCAAAGAAGATTTGGTATACTCTTGCATTTTTTTCTGTTTTAATGTTATAATTCTAAGGACAAAACATGGTTGTCAAAACCTTTGTTTTCCACATAAAAGGTAGTCTTCCCTACATCTTTAAACCCATTCTTTTGATAAAAACGAATGGCTCTTTGGTTTTTTACATACACACGTAACCATAAAAAATCTTTTCCTAGCTCTCGTGTATAGTTGAGTAATTGATTTTGTAGCTGTTGACCTACTTTTTTAGGAATATATTCATCCAATACGTAGATTCTTTCTAGTTTAGAAATGTTATCAGATTTTATGTGTTCTATTCCTTCGTTTATGATTAATTGTACATAGCCTACTGCAAAATCACCGTCAAAAGCGATCCAGAAAATGATATTAGAATCCTGTATTTCTTCTTTTATTTTCTCTACTGAAAAAACTCTATCACAGTAGCTCATCAACAATTTTTGATCATTAATATAATGACCATGAGATTCTATGTATGTTTTTTTACCCAATACTGATAGAGTGAGTGCATCTTTGGGTTTAGCTACTTTTACTTGTATCATTTTTATCTCTTTTGGGGTGCTATGTGCCTGTATTTTTGTTTCATTAGATGGTAATCTTTAGGGGCCTTCGGTTTAAATACTTCCTTTCGTGAAGCAGGATATTTTTTGATCATAGCTTGAGGGCGAATCGGACGCTCAACGAAGTTTCCCCCACAACTTGGACATACATTTTCAAACAATTCAAGAGCACAATCTCTACAGTAGGTGCATTCAAAAGAGCAAATCATAGCTTCTGTAGAAGTGTTACTCAAATGCTTTCCACAGTGCTCGCAGTTTGGGCGGATTTCTAACATATTACTCAAGTTTAAAGTGTGAAAAATTTCAAGCTAAAAATTTGTTTTTTAGCTTTTGTGTTGGAAAAATGAAAGTATTTTTCAATCTAGATTAGAATCTAAAATAGTATTACAAATACTTTTCTTTGATGACATCCATATGCCAGATGTCGTGTCCTAAAACGATAAAAGCAGCAGCTCTTGCAGAAATATCATTTTCACTGGCATTTCCAATAAAAGACAAGCATTCATCAGAAAGGCTATTGATCAATTGAATAGAATGATTTCGATTGACAAGAAACTCATTTAATAAGTCCTCCTTACTTTTTTTATCGGCACCTGAAGGCTCTATGTATAGATTCTGATCGAAACCAGCTAGAGGGGTATTGTCTTTGCGAGCAATTCGAAAACAGCGATACATAAAAATTCTTTCTGTGTCGATTAAGTGCTGAAGCACTTCTTTAATGCTCCACTTTTCTGGCGCATAGCGGTATAGTAGTTTATCATCATCAATGTTTTGAAAAAAATCAACAACGCTTTTCTTACCAATTACGAAGCCTTCTCTTAGTTGGATAGAGGAGGGTAGTTTATCGATATATCGTTGATAATATTCGTTGAATTCCTTTGAGTTTAAGTCTGTATTGAACATTGTTTTTGTTTTATGCTTCAAAACTAGTACATTTATGGACTTTTATTTTCGTCCAGATTTTATTTTTTTAGTAGTCCAGTATGTTTCCGTACAAAACAAGTTTCCAGCTCCTCAGAAATCTGAATACTCCTCTGTATTTGCAACTTTCAAATCAGTTCATTGAATTGATTAAGAGTCATAAAATTCCACCAGAGACAAAGCTTCCTAGTAGTAGAAGCCTGTCAGAATTACTCGGAGTTCATAGAAAAACAGTTGTGGCTTGCTATGATGAATTGATGCTGCAAGGTTGGGTAGATAGTATCCCAAAGAAAGGCACCTATGTAAAAGCTTCACTACCTATATTAACTCAGCAAGAATTTTTGGAAGAGGACTCTGTTTTGTCGAATGAGGCGAATTTCAAGTTTTCTAAAAATGAGAATTTTAATAAGAAACGAGTGAATACCGATGAAAGTTGGGTATTGGTAGATGATGGTATTTCGGATGTTCGACTAACTCCTTTGAAAGACATTGCTAGAACTTACAGAAGGTTGTGCGATCGAAAAAGAACCATAAAATCGCTGAGTTATGGAGAAACTTTTGGAAGCGGAAAACTGAGAAAAGTATTGGCAAGTTATCTCAATAAAACTAGAGGTTTACAATATACAGAAGAAAATATCCTGATTACAAGGGGGAGTCAAATGGGAATCTTTCTAGCATCAAAACTTTTGTTGGAAAAGGACGACATCATTGTGGTAGGTGAGACAAACTATATTGCTGCTGACGTCACTTTTTCTGAGAGAACAGATCGTATTTTGAGAGTGCCAGTAGATGAAGATGGAATAAAGACAGATGATTTAGAACAGTTGTGTAAAAGGAAGCAAATCAAGGCTGTCTATGTCACCTCTCATCATCATCATCCTACAACAGTTACATTATCTGCAGAGAGACGAATTCATCTTTTAAACCTAGCAAAAGAGTACCGATTTGCGATTGTGGAAGATGATTATGACTACGATTTTAATTACAATCATGCGCCAATTTTGCCTTTGGCAAGTCACGATACACAAGGAAATGTCGTTTACATTGGATCGATTTGTAAAACAGTGGCTCCAGTTTTTCGAATTGGCTATTTAATTGGTCCTAAGGATTTTGTAGAAGAGGCTTCTAGAGTCAGACGTTATGTAGATCGTCAAGGTGATGCACTCTTAGAATTGACCTTTGCTGATTTCATTGAGTCTGGTGATTTGGACAGGCATATTAAGAAGACACTAAAGACTTACCAACAGCGAAGAGATTTCTTTTGTGAGCAGTTTCAACAAGAATTATGCGACTATTTTGAGTTTGATATTCCAAAGGGAGGCATGGCAGTTTGGGTGAAATTGAAATCACCCTACACATGGAAAGAAGTATCTGAAGTGGCTAAAAAATATAAATTGGAGTTAGGAGAATGGCAACGTTACGATGTCAGTAGAACGGGTCATAATGCAATACGTATTGGTTTTGCGAGTAAAAATGAGGAAGAGATAGAAGAATTAGTGATGTGCTTTAAAAAGACTTTTCAGGAAATATCTTTAAAAACTTCTTCGGTAAAGAGCTTTGTACGATGAGTTCTTTGCTTGTAAATGGGTGAACGAATACCAATTTTGAAGCATGTAAATAGAGTCCTTTTCCTTTTAAAATATGGCCTTGTATGAAATACTCTTTATCTCCTAAAATTGGATTCCCTAAGGAATATAAATGCTTTCTGAGTTGATGTTTTCTGCCTGTTTTGGGAGTTAGTTCTACGAGATTGAGCATTCCAAAACGATTTGAACTTTGAAAACTAAGTCGTTGGTACGTCGTGATCGCTTCTTTCCCGTCAATTGGTAGCGTCATTTTATGAACCTCTTTCATTTTACCAATAGCAATCGCATGATAGGTTTTCTGAATTTCTTTGTTTTCAAAAAGTTTGTTAAGTAGTTGAATACTGCTAGCTGTTTTTCCTATTAATAAGAGTCCAGAGGTAGGGTTGTCTAAACGATGTACAGGTCGAGGCCTTACAGCATCTTGTTGATTGCTTAGAGAGATATTTTGTTCTAAAGCGTTGTCTATGGTTTGATAAGAGTTGCCACTCACGGAAATCCCTGCAGGTTTGTTAATGACTGCTAGAAAATCATCTTCAAAAATGATTTCAAGCTTCAAATCGAACGGTTTATGTACTTTCTCTGCTTGTAGGAGCGTAATTTCCTCTCCGCCTTTAATAAACTGAGCAGTACTTCCAGGAACACCATTTACCAAAATCAACTCTTTTTTTAGTGCTTTCTTTACTGCTGATCGTGTGGATAATTTTTGGAAGATTCCTACAGCATATTCTTGTAATCGAATAGGGTTTTGTTGAACTGAAGCGATATGATTTTCAAGGTTTTGCATTACTTTGCAAATAATTGTTGTATGTCTTTAAATGCTTTAAACTCCAATGCGTTGCCTTCAGGATCTTTAAAAAATAGGGTAGCTTGTTCACCAATTTTTCCTTTAAAACGAATGGTAGGCTCAATAACAAATAAAGTATTTAAGGATTTCAAACGCTCTGAAAGTACTTGCCAATCGTCCCAGCTTAGGACAACACCGAAATGAGGAACAGGAACATCATGTCCATCAACTGGATTGGAGATTTGTTGAGGATCAAAATCCTGTTTTTGATGAATAACCAATTGATGTCCAAAGAAATTGAAATCTACCCAATGTGTATCGCTTCTGCCTTCTTCACAATGAAGAACATCTCTATAAAAGGCTCTGCACAATTCTAAATTCTTTACAGGAATGGCTAAATGGAAAGGTTGTATCATTGTTAGTTGTTAGTTGTTAGTTGTTAGTTGTTAGTTGTTAGTTGTTAGTTGTTAGTTGTTAGTGATATTACAAAAATCTTTTTCAATCTACCAATCAATACATTATAGCATGACTCTCTATAACTCTGTAACTTTGAATCTTTGCCACTTTTAAACTTTGAAATTCTCACGTCGCTTCCCTTCGACGCCGCTCAGGGTAAAACTCCTCAGAATGACATCATTGACAAATTAACACATTGCTTCATTTTCAAATTATCAAATTGACACATCATTTCATTGATACATTGTTTCATCGGCACATTGCTACATTGGTTCATTATCACATTAAATCATTGAATCATTGAATTGTAATCTCATCAATAAATATCCACGATCTACCATCGTGAGGATATCCCAAATGCCATTTAGGGAGTTTCCCTAACTTTTTAGCAACAACTTTGATGTATCTTATGTTAACTCTTTGTTTCGTCTTTACTTTTTCAATGATTACCTCATCAGTATTAAACGGTTTAGGTGATTTCCAATCTTTTATTTTTCGGAATCGTTTTCCATCTAAAGAGATGTGAATTTCCACTTCGGCAGGTAGGAAAATCCAACTCCTTTGATCTCTTAAAAAGTTAACCTCAATGGAAGACATCATTCTATTCTTTCCTAAGTCTACAATGGCAATAACATCCTCGTTCCAATATCCTTGCCAGGTACCTGTTCTAAAATCCCTCGCTCCTACGATTCCATCTATCAAAGCATTGTCTCCTCCTGCATTGTATTGATTTGCATACTTTGTTTTCAATTCAATTTTGACATTCGGATCAATCTTGTAAAAATCGGTAGTAATAGTGGGACTTTTTAATGCATCTTTTTGAGCATATACCTTTAAGGTGGATTTTTCGGAAATCGTAAACGGTTTTGTGTACTTCACAAAATCCCCTCCTAGTGCATAGAAAATTTCTGCTCCTTTCTCTACCGACTGCAATGTAACTTCTGTACTTCCTTTAAAGGCTACATCTCCCTTAGCAATAAAGGGTGCTGGGATAATTTTGTGCTCATTGATCTCTGTCTTAGGCACATGCTTATCCTCTGTACCCCAACTGGTGGGTACGTTGGTCATTTCAAAAACCAGACTTCCGCCATTGGTAATGTCCTTGTGTGTAAGAAAAGAATATGGATGTTCCTTACCATTTAGATATACCGACTTTATGTATTTGTTTTCTTCAGATAAATTGTCAGCAACAACTGTAAACTTCTCTCCTCCCTCTAGGTTGATGGTTGCTTTATCGAATAATGGTGAACCAATAATGTATTCATTGGATGCAGGCGTTACTGGATAAAATCCTAGGGAGCTAAAAATATACCATGCACTCATTTGTCCACAATCCTCATTCCCAGAAATTCCATCTGGTGTGTTTGTATATAACTCGGTTAAAATCTGACGAACCTTCTCTTGTGTTTTGTATGGTTTGTTCACAAAATTGTACAAATAAGCCATGTGATGACTTGGTTCATTTCCATGAGCATATTGACCAATCAATCCTGTAATATCTGCCTGATTTCTTCCCGAAGTTTCTTGTTTGGCCGAAAACAGTTCATCTAGCTGATCTTCTAAGCCTTTCTTTCCTCCCATCAATTCGATAAATCCAGAAATATCTTGAGGGACATAGAAACTATACTGCCATGAGTTGGCTTCCGTGTAATTGAAATTTACTTCATAAGGATCGAAGGGAGAAAACCAAGTATTACGAAAGCGCCCACGCATAAACTGACTTTCTGGATCAAAAATATTCTTATAGTATTGAGCACGCTCCGAATAGGTCTTATAATCCTCTTCTTTCCCCATCACTTTTGCCATTTGAGCAATGGTCCAATCGTCATAAGCATATTCCAACGTTTTAGAAACCGATTCTGATTCCTTCTCCACAGGAATAAATCCGAATTCTTTATAGCTTTCCAGCCCAAGGTGGTTTTGAGTAGCCGAGTGCTTCATCGCTTCCAGAGCTTTATTAGTATCGTATCCTCGAATTCCCTTCAGATAAGCATCAGCAATTACAGGTACTGCATGATATCCTATCATACATCCTGTGTAACAAGCCGATAAATCCCAAATAGGCATAATTCCTCCCTCGTCGTACTTGGCTAGAAAAGTATTGATAAAATCATTGGTCCTATCCTGTTCTAAGATTGTATATAACGGGTGCGCTGCTCTGTAGGTGTCCCATAAAGAGAATACTGTGTAATAATCAAAATCTTTGGCCTCATGTACTTTTAAATCCATACCCCTGTACTTCCCATCCACATCTTGATACAGGTTTGGAGCAATCATTACATGGTACATAGATGTGTAAAAGTTGGTTTTATCATTTACATTTTCACTTTCAATGACAATTTTTTCCAATTGACTTTCCCATTTGTCTTGAGCCTCCTTTTTTACCTGATCGAAAGTTTTATTTCCTATTTCAGTTTCTAGGTTCTTTTTAGCACCATTTTCATCCACTGGGCTAATACCCACTTTTACGTAAACGGGATCGTTGTTCGGGTTCTCCAATTCAACCCCCGCTATGGTTCTGTTCTTATTGTATGTAATTGTTTTAATTGCATGTGAGAAGTTCATATGGAAAAACAACATCTGCTTGGTAGCCCACGCTTTCGAATGGCGGTAACCAGATATTGACTTCTTATCTACCTTATTGATTTTTGCTTCTAAAACCTCGTCTCTATGCTCTAAGTCCAATAGAACAATTTGCTGTGCGTCTTTGGGAAACTCATATTTATGAATCCCACTTCGCTCAGAGACCGTAAGTTCCACATCAATATTTGTATCATCCAAATGAACTTTGTAATAGCCAGGTTCTGCAACTTCATTATCATGAGAAAAATGAGCGCGATATCCCGCTTTTCCATCAGCACCATTGTTGAATACAACCTTATTTGTAGGCATTAGCAAAATATCTCCATAATCAGAAACACCTGTTCCACTAAGATGCGTATGAGAAAATCCATAGATGTACTCATCGGAATAATGGTATCCTGAACAACCGTCCCAACCATCTAGACGTGTGTCTGGGCTTAACTGCATCATTCCAAAAGGCATGGTAGCACCAGGATACGTATGTCCATGTCCGCCAGTCCCTATGAAAGGGTTTACATAAGAAATAAGAGGCTGATCTTTTGTAGCTTCTGAAGGGGTTTCTCTATTTTTACACGAGAAAATAGTGACAAAAAAAAGGATTAGAAGCCAAGAAGTATTCTTCATTAGATTGAGTTGTTTATTTTTATGACTCCGAAGATACTAAAAATGCGTTATCAATATTATTGGGTTCTTTTGATTGTATTTCTTTCAATTGGATGTGAGCAAAAGCCACAAAAAATTGAGGAAATTGCAATCATTCCAAAACCGTTAGAACAAACCTTAACAAAAGGTTCTTTTGTATTTCAAAAAGAAATATCCCTTGTCTCAAATTCAGAGTTCATAAGTACCTCTGAATACCTGACCCTGTTTTTAGAAAAAGAGGTAGGCATTTCTTTACATGAAGAAAGTCAGCAAAAAATCTTCTTAAACATCAATGAGAAAATTTCTCATGAAGAAGGGTACGAATTGCATATCACACCGAATCAAATTCTAATTGATGCCAAAACAGAAAAAGGTGCATTCTATGGAGTTCAAACACTTTTGCAACTCTTTCCAATTGAAATTAACAGAGAAAAACCCATTGCTCTTCCATGCTTAAAGATCAAGGATCAGCCCCAATTTTTATACCGTGGAATGCATTTGGATGTAGCAAGACATATGTATTCCGTCAATTTTATTAAAAAATACATCGATCTCATGTCACAATTGAAAATGAATACTTTTCATTGGCATTTGACAGAAGATCAGGGATGGCGAATCGAAATTAAAAAGTATCCAAAGCTTCAGGAAATTGCTGCCTACAGAAAGGAGACATTGATCGGTCATTACAGCGACCAACCTCATCAGTTTGACGGAAAGAGATATGGCGGATACTATACACAAGAACAAATCAAAGACATTGTTGCTTACGCACAACAACGACAAATTACCGTTATTCCTGAAATTGAAATGCCAGGGCATTCGCAAGCTGCCATTGCTGCATATCCTGAATTGGGCTGTGCTTTGACAGGACTTCGACAAGCTCAGTCTGACAACTCAGCGACCCAAAAACCAATTGAAGTTGCCACCAAATGGGGTGTCTTTGAAGAAGTGTATTGTCCTAGCGAGAAAACATTTCAATTCTTAGAAGATGTAATTGATGAAGTTGTTCAGTTATTTCCTGGGAAATACATTCACATAGGTGGAGATGAAGCGCCAAAAACTCGATGGAAAAACTGTTCATATTGCCAAACGTTAATTCGTAAAAAAGGACTTAAAGATGAACACGGACTCCAAAGTTATTTCATACAGCGGATGGAGAAATACATCAATTCGAAAGGAAAACAGATCATAGGATGGGATGAAATTTTAGAAGGTGGACTGGCACCTAATGCAACAGTGATGTCATGGAGAGGAACCAAAGGTGCCGTAGATGCTGCCAAAGAGGGGCATGATGTAATTTTAACACCTACCTCACATTGCTATTTCGATTATTACCAGTCAGATAACGAAAATGAGCCTTTGGCTATAGGCGGATTTTTACCCTTAGAGAAAGTATATGCTTTCAATCCTATTCCAGAAGAACTAAACGAAGAAGAATCAAAATATGTTTTAGGTGCACAAGGAAATGTATGGACCGAATACATGCCTGATGAGAAAAAAGTTGAGTACATGGCTTTTCCCAGAGCTATTGCATTAAGCGAAGTTCTTTGGTCTTCACCTGAGAAAAGAGATTATAAGAATTTCATCACTCGTTTGGAACGGTTTCAAAAACGATTGGATCAGCAAAACGTGAATTATGCCAATCATATCTATGAGGTAACAGGAGAATTGAAAAATACTGATGGTAAATTAACTTATGAGTTGAATACCACTTCCAACACCTACCCTATTTATTTTTCTACAGATGGAGGCTATCCAAATAGAGAATATCTGACTCCTATTGATGTAGATAGCTCAATGACGATCAAGGCTTTTGTAAAAAATAATGAGCAAGTTCTAGGGAATGCATTTGAGCAAATGATCAATGTTCACAAAGGAGTTGGTGCTAAAATAACGATTGATAAGGAGCCACACCCTTCTTACAATGCAGGAGGAAAACAAGCCTTGATAAATGGAATTTCAGGGAATAACAAACGATACGGAGATAAAGAATGGTTGGGCTTTTGGGGACAAGATGTTGAAATTGAAATTGAATTCGAAAAGCCTGTTGATATTAAGTTTATCTCAATGAGATTTCACAACGGAAACGGACAGTGGATATATGCACCAACGCACATCGCTGCGAGAATTACTTTAGAAGATGATGGCATAGTTGCAAACAAGTTTATTGTGAATGATGAGAATACATCCACGGTAATTTCATCTGAAATGACTTTTAATACTCTATCTCAAATGATTGCCAAAAAAGTGGTGCTAATCATTCCAAATTACGGAGTGATTCCAGAGGGAAAACAAGGGGCAGGAAATAGAGCTTGGACCTTTATTGATGAAATTGTGATTGAATAATAAGTAATTTGAAAATGTAACAATTTAGCAATTTGAAAATGACGCAGTCTAAAGACCTAATAATTTTTCAACCCTTGAATCTTTTAATCTTTTAAATATATCATGCTTTTAGAAATCTGTGCAAATTCGTACCTATCAGCGATCAATGCCGAAAAAGCTGGGGCTCATCGTATTGAGTTGTGCACTGAATTGGCTGTAGGTGGTGTTACGCCTTCTCATGGATTGATTCAAAAGGTAATGAAAAATCTTTCGATTCCTGTTCATGTACTCATACGTCCTAGGAGTGGTGATTTTACCTATTCGGATGATGAGTTTGAAGTCATGAAACAGGATATCGTATTTTGTAAAGAATTGGGATGTGCGGGAATCGTGTCAGGAGTTTTATTGTCAGATCAAAGCATCGATCTCCCAAGAACGAAAGAGTTGATTGAACTTTCAAAGCCAATGAGTTTTACCTTTCATCGTGCTTTTGATTGGGTTCCCAACCCATTTGAGATTATTACCAGACTTGAAAACATTGGAGTTGACAGAGTTTTAAGTTCTGGTCAAAATACAAGTGCTGAAAAAGGGATTGAACTTTTGAAAAAGTTACAATCTCAAACCGATGTAATTATCCTCCCAGGAGGAGGTATCAATCCAAAAAATGCAAAATTATTTCTGGTGCATGGATTTAGAGAGATTCACTGTTCGGCAACCAAACAAGTAGAAAGCATCACCATACCAAAAATTTCGATGAACAGTTCTAAGTTGTTTGATGAGACCCAACTTAGCTATTCTGATATCGATACGATTAAAAATATTTTACAGATCATCCATCATGAAAACTAGATTATCCTTATTCGTTTTAGGATTGTGCACCTTCCTTAGTTGTCAGAAAGAAAATTTACCAACATCAACTTCCTTAGCTTCTAATTGGACTTTTAAGAATGTAAAAGATACCGCTTGGCTTCCCGCACAAGTTCCAGGAGAAGTACATATGGATTTGTTGAGAAATGAAAAAATCGAAGATCCATTTATAGCGAATAATGAACTCGATTTGCAATGGATTTCCAAGGAAGATTGGGAATATCGATCTACCTTTTCTGTGGATCAAAAAACATTACAAAAAAAACACATCATACTTGATTTCAAGGGGTTGGATACTTATGCTACTGTTGAATTAAACGGAACAGAGATCTTACAATCTGACAATGCGTTTCGCGAGTTTTCTGTGGATGTAAAATCACTACTCAAAGCTGAAAACAAAATCAGAATCGTCTTTGAAAGCACTACAAAAGCAGAGGCCATTGAAAAAGCAAAACTTCCCTATTGGCTTCCCCCTGGAGACAGGATATTTACCAGAAAACCTCAATTTCATTACGGATGGGATTGGGGACCTATTCTTACCTCATCAGGAGTTTCAAAGCCTATTTATTTAACAGCATGGGATGATTTAAAAATTGAGGATGTTTATGTAAAGCAGCCTGTTTTAAACGATACACTAGCCAAGCTAAAAGCAGAAATAACGCTTCAATCAGCATTGAAAGAGTCTTTCTCCATTGATGTGCTAGTAAACGAACAATTGACTACTTCTGTTGATGTAAGTGCTGGTGAGACAGAGGTTCAGATTTCTTTTGAAATCCAAAACCCTAAAAAGTGGTGGCCTCACAATATTGGAGATCCTTATTTGTATTCCATTGAATTTGTTGTAAAGCAAGGAAACACGACTCTCGACAAATACAAACTAAAAAAGGGGCTACGTACCGTTCGGTTGGTCACTGAAAAAGATAGCATTGGTAAGTCTTTTTATTTCACAGTAAATGATGTCCCTGTGTATGCCAAAGGTGCCAATTACATTCCTCAACACAGTTTTCAAAATCAAGTAACCGATCAGCATTACCAACGTATCATTCAAGATGCTTTGGGTGCCAATATGAATATGTTACGTGTTTGGGGAGGTGGTATTTATGAAGAGGATTTTTTCTATGATTTGTGTGATGAAAAAGGAATTTTAGTCTGGCAAGACTTTATGTTTGCTTGTGCGATGTATCCAGGTGATGATGCCTTTCTAGAGAATGTGAAGCAAGAAGCTATTGACAACATCAAGAGGCTTCGAAATCATAGCTCTATTGCTTTGTGGTGTGGAAATAATGAAAACAATGAAGGCTGGCATCGATGGGGTTGGCAGAATGACAGAAGTGAAGAGGAGAGAAAAGAAATTTGGGACAATTACTTAAAGCTATTCGACAAGCTCTTACCTGAATTGGTATCAGAATATACAGATGGTGTTGACTATTGGGAAAGTTCGCCAAAATATGGTAGGGGAAATCCGAAATATAAAACAGAAGGTGATGCACACGACTGGTGGATTTGGCATGATGAATATCCTTTTGAACACTTGTTAGATGCAGTCCCTAGGTTTATGAGCGAGTTTGGATTTCAGGCTTTCCCAAGTTATGAAGCCATACAATACATCAACGGAAACGATAGCATTACTGTGAGCTCTAAGGCTTTTGATACACATCAAAAACATCCTAGAGGATATAACATTATTAAGAATTACATGGAGCGTGATTATCCAGTCCCTACAAAAGACGATGACTACGTGTATATGAGTCAAGTATTACAAGCCAATGGTATGGCTCTAGGATTTGAAGCTCAACGGAGAGCAAGGCCCTACAATATGGGTACTTTATACTGGCAGCTAAACGATTGTTGGCCTGTAATTTCCTGGTCAAGCATTGATTTCTTAGGAAACTGGAAAGCCATGCACTACAAAACTAAAAAAGCTTTTGACGATGTTTTGGTCTCTTCCAGAGCGCAAAATGACACACTTAGAACTTATATTGTCAATGATCTTCTCATAGAGAAAACAGGAACTCTTACCACAAAAATTATTGACTTTAAAGGAAAAGAGTTGTACAGCAATTCAAAAGAAGTAACAGCGAAAGCGAATACAAGTCAGCTTCAAAATGAATTGAACTTAAAGCCGTTGAATTTAAATTCAAAAGAGGTGGTCATCATCACTACTTTTATTGATAAATCCAATTATTATTACTTGACAAAACCCAAAGATCTAAAGTTGGAACAAGGAACCATTGAACAAAAAATTGTAAAAACACCTCATGGATTCTCAATTAAATTGACATCAGATGTCTTACAAAGAGAAGTCTTTTTATATACCAAAGCAAAAGGGCATTTCTCTGATAACTTTTTTGATCTATTGCCGAATGAATCAAAAATCATTGTCATAGAAACGGAAGCTACTTCTTTGGTAGATTTGAAAATAAAAACGTTGAATAATATAAAAACAAATGTCATTCCTGCGAAGGCAGGAATCTAAATCTGTATACTTAAAATAGACTCCTGCAGTAAACTACATCTGTACAAGCACACAAAGCATTGACAGAAGACTAAACGAAACAGACCTCTGGTTATTAGACCGTTTGACGGTGTCAATAAAAATTTATAGTTAAATATTCGTATGCTAAGTGTTTTTTATATTTTGTAACTCAAACATCTAACTCTTTTCAAATACTTATTCAGTAGATTTCTTAACGAAGAATTGAGACTCTAAAAATCCTAAACCGTAGCCAAAAAACTGAGTTAAAGAAGTAACAATACTTAAAAAACCTACTTTCAAACTTCTATTTTCAACGGTGGCATCAGAAAAAACAGCAATGAAATAACAGCCAAAAAAAGCATATAGATGCCAGTATCCAAAGAGCATTAGGAGCAACGAAAAATCAAATCCAAGAGCAAACAAACTCGGAAACCAATAGGTTATCTTTTTGGTTTCGGGATACATCCTGTTCAGTTTGGGTCTGGCTGTACCAAAAGCAAATGTTTGATCAAAGAAGCTCTTGATTGTATTCCTTCTTTTGTGATACACATATGCTTTATCGATTAACTGAGTTTCAAAACCTGACTTCCAAAGTCGAAATGATAGATCAATATCCTCACCAGCTCTCATATCTGAAAAGCCTTTGGTGACTTCAAATGCTTTTTTAGAAAGCCCCATGTTAAAACTTCTTGGCTGAAACTTTCCGACTCCTTTTTTCTTTCCTCTAATTCCTCCTGTGGTAAAAAAAGAAGTCATCGAATAATTGATTGCTTTTTGTAAGGGGGTAAAATTAGAATGAGCGGCATCGGGCCCTCCAAATCCATCAGTATAATTCGCACTAAGTTGTGAAACAACTTCTTTCAGGTAGTTCTTTGGAAGAATTGTATCAGAATCCAAAAAAATAAAATAATTTCCTTTGGCTTTTTGCATCCCAAAATTCCTGCTTCCTCCAGGACCTGAATTTGCTTTTTCATAGTACTGAACAGGCAATTTTGATTGGTATTTTTCTACGATACGATCGCTTTTTACCTCGGAGCCATCTTCTACGATAATAACCTCCAACAAATCCTTTGACTCTTGTATCTGAATGCTGGATAAAAGCTCATCAACTTCGTCAGGTCTGTTATAGACAGGAATGATTATAGAAAAATTCAGTTTCAAGTTTGAAATTTACAAAATTGTGGAAAGAAAAAACGCAAATCTTTCGATTTGCGTTCGTATATAAATCCTTGTTTTTTTACTCTTCAGTAAACTTATCCATTACAGCGTCACTTACTCCCATATTAGAGAAGCCTCCATCATGGAATAGGTTCTGTAGCGTTACTTTCTTTGTCAAATCAGAGAACAACGTAATTGTGTAATCTGCACACTCTAATGCAGTAGCATTTCCTAATGGCGACATTTTTTCTGCGTAAGCTAAGAAACCATCAAAACCTTTCACTCCACTACCTGCTGTGGTGGGTGTTGGAGACTGAGAAATGGTATTTACTCTCACTTTATGATCTCTACCAAAGAAATATCCAAAACTACGTGCAATGCTCTCTAAGTATGCTTTGTTATCTGCCATATCATTATAATCTGGGAAAACACGTTGTGCTGCCATGTAGGTTAAAGCAACGATACTACCCCACTCACTCATGGCTTGTTTGTTGTATAAAACATTCATCACTTTGTGAAAAGAAACAGCAGAAACATCCCAACCTTTGGTTGTGAAATCGTATTTAGAATCTGTATAATGACGTCCTTTACGAACATTCACAGACATTCCAATAGAGTGCAATACAAAATCGATTTTACCTCCTAAGATTTCCATAGACTTTTCTACCAAGTTTTCTAAGTCTTCCATGGAAGTGGCATCTGCAGGAATAATTTCAGATCCAGTTTTAGCAGCCAAATCTTTGATTCCCCCCATTCTCATGGCAATTGGAGCATTTGTTAAAACAAATTGAGCACCTTCTTCATGAGCTCTTTCAGCAGTTTTCCATGCAATTGAATTTTCATCTAATGCACCAAAAATAATCCCTCTTTTTCCTTTTAGTAAGTTATAAGACATACTTAATATTTTAGTTGATGTTTTAAGTGGCAAATATACTTTTTAATTTTGAGATGTCGATTAGTTAGATAATTGGATTATTAGATGGCTAGAATCTTAGACTTTGGGTTTTCAGAGTTAGAAACTTAATGAAGTAAATCTACATCTTTGCCACTTTGAAACTACAACACCTGAAACTTTGAAACTTTGAAACTTAATTTAATAACTCCCTCGCATGCGTCATAGCACTATCAGAAATCTCTTTTCCACTTAGCATTTCTGCAATTTCTACAATACGCTCGTCTTCAGAAAGTTGTTTTAATTGAGTACTCGTCGTATTCCCTGCATCCACTTTGTAGACCTTGTAATGTTGGCTCCCTTTTGCAGCAATTTGAGGCAAGTGTGTAATGGTAATGACCTGCATTTGCTGACTCATTTCGTGCATGATACTTGCCATTTTGTTAGATATCTCTCCTGAGACTCCTGTATCAATCTCATCAAAAATAATGGTGGGTAGTTGACTGTTTTCCGAGAGTACTTTTTTAATTGCAAGCATAATTCTAGAAAGCTCTCCTCCTGAAGCTACTTTCTTCAACTCGCCCAATTGTCCTCCTTTATTTGCTGAAAACAAAAACGACAACTCATCTTTCCCATTCTTATAATAATGATCAGATGCAATGATTTCTATTGCAAAATGAGCCTGCGGCATTCCTAGATCTGATAAAATATGTTCTAAATCTTTCTTTAATTTTGAAATGACTGATTTTCTGGATTTTGAAATTTTAGCAGCCAATTCATCTAGTTTTTCTACAATTTCATTTACTACATTCTCTTGATCTAGAATAATTTCTTCTGCATTCTCAACCGCTCCTACTTTTTCTGATAATTCATCCTGAATAGTCAATAACTCGGAAATAGAATTGACATAATGCTTTTTCTGTACATTATAAATGACCTGCAACCGATCATTCAACTGTTCCGCTTTTTGAGGATCAAATTCCACACCTTCATTTGCGTTTTCTAATTCTCCAGCAATATCATCTAACTCTATTTTTACACTAGTAATTCGTGTACTTAACTCTTCATACTCTTTTGAATAAGGAGCAATCTTTTGGAGTCTATTTTCTAACGTGTGAAGTAAATTTTGTATGCCAACTTGCTCATCAATTGTAAGTTGTATCGCTTCTGACAAATTCAGCTTAATCTCTTCTACATTATTCAGTTTTTCTAGCCGATCCTCTATCTCCTCTTGTTCTCCTTCTTTGAAATCTGCCTCAACCAACTCATTGTATATATGCAAATTGTAATCGTATTGCTGATTTACTTCTCGTTGAGTTTGTTTAAGCTCTTCTAGCTTTTTCTTTGCTGCTGTATATTGGTGCAATCCTCTTTTATAAGATTCTAGCTTTTCTGTATTCTTAGCATAAGCATCTATTAACTGAAATTGAAAATCTTGATCTGACAATTGCAGAGTTTGATGTTGTGAATGGATATCAATCAATTTGACTTTCAATTCATTCAAAATAGCTAAAGTTACTGGTGTATCATTGACAAATGCTCTAGATTTCCCAGAAGGAAGTATTTCTCTACGTATGATCGTTGTTGGATCGTAATCCAAATCTTGGGACTCGAAAAAAGATGCTAATTGATATTTTTCAATTCCTAATTGCACTTCAACTACGCACTTATTCGCACTATTCTTTAAGGTAGAGCTATCTGCTCTGTTTCCTAAAACCAACCCTAAAGCACCTAATAAAATGGATTTCCCTGCTCCAGTTTCTCCGGTAATAATGGACAATCCTGAGTGGAAATCAATAGACAACTCTTCAATAAGAGCATAATTTTTTATAGATAAAGAAGTCAGCAATCGTTCTGATTTAGAAAATTAAAATTAATTAATTTTCTTCCACTTGTTGCTATTATTTGGTGAGATTTTTTGAACCACCGCTAACATTCTCTGATAGCTTCGTGTTGTAGGACCGTCTGAGTATAAATTGACAATCTCATCGGATTTGGCATCAAAAAACAAACGAATCATAGGATTTCCTATTACCTTATTAAATAGCTGGTCTAAGGCTATGATATTGTTTTCTATGGTCTGTTTTGCTTTTAGTTTATCTGAAGCCATTTCGTCCAATCCCTTCCTGTGATAGTTGTACAAGATATTTCTAAAACGGACCATATTAGGTGATAATAAGTTATCAATTAGCTGAAATCGATTAGTTTTTCCTACTTCGTTTGCCCAAGCACTAATTCCGCTTTGCTGTGCTTGTAGCATGGCATTCTCTGCTTGTTTTAAATAAGGCTCTCCGCCTTTTACCTTAAAAGTATCTGCATCTACACCAATAATAACATAAACATAGAAGGCTAGCATAGACACTAAGTTAGAATCGTATGTAGTTGGATTGAAAATAAACTGATCGAACTCATTGTATCGAAAATTGAATTCAGTGTCTCTAATATTCAACACAGAACTTTCATAAGAAGTACCATAAACAGGACGCGTAGATTGTACTTGAATGGTGCCTTCGAACTGACTGTTGTTGTTATCCCACTTTGTAATGATAATATTCATCGCACAGTTGATACGCTCTTCTGCTTTAACCTCTTTGTTGGTCCACTTTTTTTGATTGATAAACTCCGAGATGGTTTTTTCTAGTGTTCTAAATATTTGCTTATTAGATCCAGGAATCTGATCGTCGTTTATGGTAATCAAGCAGTTTAACTCTTGTGAACTTATAGACAAGGAGAACAAATAAATAATCAAATAAACAATTCTACGCATGGAGTCTTTTTATAATCTCTTGTATAATATCTTGTGCTACTTCCGATTTGGATTTTAATTCAAATGACGTCAGCTGCTTTTCCGCATCTATAAAAGTAATTTTATTTGTATTAGTAGCAAAACCAGCTCCTTTGTCTTGTAAGGAATTCAACACAATCGCATCCAGGTTTTTTCGCTCTAACTTAGAAATAGCATGCTCAATCTCATTATTTGTCTCAAGAGCAAAACCTACTAAAAACTGGTCTTTTTTTATTTCTCCCAGAGAGGCTAAAATATCTTTTGTTGGTTCCAACGCTATCTCTAACGATGCATCCTTCTTTTTTATTTTTTGATCGACCACATTTTTTGGTCTATAGTCTGCAACAGCTGCTGAAAGTATGGCAATATTTACCTCTTCGTACAATTCGTGACAGGCTTGATACATTTCCTCTGCCGAGACTACATCTATTCTCGTTACCAAAGAATAACTAATCGTTTCCTGAGATGGGCCTGCCACTATAAAAACTTGTGCGCCTAGACTCGCAGCTACATTGGCAATAGAAAACCCCATTTTACCAGAGGAATGGTTTCCAATAAAACGAACTGGGTCAATTGCTTCATAAGTAGGACCTGCAGTAATCAATATTTTTTTTCCTTTTAAAGGCAACTTAGACAGTACATCCTCTTCTATAAAAGAAACAATATCTTCAGGTTCCGCCATTCTTCCTTCTCCCATCAAGCCACTCGCTAGCTCACCACTGGTAGCAGGAATCATAATATTTTCAAACTCTTGGAGTTTCTCTAAACTTTCTCTTGTAGATCCATGTTTGTACATGTCTAAATCCATTGCTGGAGCAAAATAAACAGGGCATTTAGCAGATAAGTAAGTAGCCAATAGCAAATTATCGCAAGTTCCATTCGACATTTTAGACAATGTATTGGCTGTTGCTGGAGCAATGAGCATATAATCTGCCCAGAGACCTAATTCTACATGATTGTTCCACAATTCATTCTCATTCTCCTGATCATAAAAAGTAGAATGTACTGGATTCTTAGAAAGTGTAGATAAGGTAAGTGGAGTAATAAAATCTTTTGAGGCAGGAGTCATTACTACCTGCACTTCTGCCCCAGATTTTATAAACAAACGGACCAAATGAGCCGTTTTATAAGCGGCAATACCGGCTGTAACACCGAGAAGAATTTTCTTACCGCTTAGAATAGACATTATTCTGCGTCTGGAGTTCTGTGATAGATTCTATCTTGCAACCATTCCTCAACCGCTATCGCAGTTGGCTTAGGTAGTTTTTCATAAAATTTTGAAACTTCGATTTGCTCTTTGTTTTCAAAAACTTCTTCTAAACTATCATTGTACGTAGCAAACTCATCTAATTTTTCAATCAATTCTTTTTTTAAGTCAGTGTTGATTTGAGTTGCTCTTTTAGCAATAATAGAAATTGCTTCGTAAATATTATCGGTAGACGCTTCTATAGCATCTTTGTCATACGTTACCGTAGTTGAAGCAGCATTGGTTTCCTTGTAGTTCATATTTAATTATTTGCTAACTGTTTTTGTTCTTTTTGAATTTCCGCAAGCATCTTATCTGAATCCGTCAAGAATTTAGATTCAGGAAAGTTTCTTTTTAGCTTATCGTATGCTTGAATAGCTCCTTTGATTCGTTCTTCCTTTTTTCTGAATGAACTCACCAAAACTAAATCGTGATATGCTTTGAATCGGTAATATAGAGCTTCTTCTTTTAGCTCAGTTCCTAAATAATCATTAATCAAATTATCAAAAGCCGTAATCGCAGCTTTGTAATTTCTTAGATCATATACCGAAGTTCTATAATAGGTTTTAGCAATTTCAAAAGCTTTCTTTTCTAGTTTGAAACGAAGTGCTCTGTAGTACTTATTTGCCTCTTCCAACCTCGATGAATTAGGATAATCGTTGATAAACGTCTGAAAAGCATTGATTGCCTTATTCGTATCCGTTTGTTCTAAACTGAAAACTGGAGAAGCTAAATAATAACTGTACGCAGATAAAAATGCAGCCTCTTCTTTTTTAGAACTCTTCGGGTAGTTTTTGGTAAAACGATCGAAATAGTATCCAGAAAGTTCGTAGCTCTTCGTATTAAAATTCGATTGTGCCACCATAAATTGAATTCTTTCCATTTGAGGTTTTCCTCTATAGGAAGGTGTCACCTTTTCAAACAATCGCAAGGCTTTCGAGTACTTTTTGGCTTCGTACATTTTTACGGCCATTTTGTATTGATCTTCAACAGATCCTCTATTCAATACTTTCTGATATTCACTGCATGAAGAAAGTACCAATAAGGCTACAAATAGGATGGCTAAATCTTTGATTTTACGCATTCGGCAAAAATATGAATTTTAAATGGATAAATAAAACGCAATTTTGCTCATAAAATTGCGATTGCAATTAACTTTATAAACTCTTAAATGGACGCCAAAATGAACCTAAATATTTGTTAATTTGCTTGTGGCTCGCTCTGATTTCCAATCAGCTGCTTTACATCATTATCAAATAAATACAATCCTCCTTTATCATCACCAATCAAATTGATTTTATCTAAGATATTTCTTGCCAAAGCTTCTTCTTCAATTTGCTCAGACACATACCACTGTAGGAAGTTATGCGTAGCGTAGTCTTTTTCTTGCAAGGTAATATCAACTAAATCGTTGATAGACGCAGATACTTTTACTTCGTGCTGAAATAAATTTTCAAACATCTCACTAAAAGAACCAAATTCGGTTGGTGGAGCTGCAAGTTGAGATACTTTCGCATGCCCTCCTCTTTCATTGATAAACTTGATTAATTTCAACATGTGTTCTCTTTCCTCATCGGAATGAGCGTACATAAATGTAGCAACCCCTTCAAAACCTTGTATTTCAGCCCAGGATGCCATTGCTAGGTATACTTGAGATGATTCTGCTTCTATGGTTACTTGCTTATTTAATGCGTCTTCAATTTTTTTCGATAACATAATACGATCAATTTTATAAATGTAAAGGTCTTAAAAAAAGACCAGATGCTAGAGCATTCGTCTTTGTTTTTACAAATTTTTGTTTAGACAAATTAAAAATTACTGACAAAGTCAGCAATCTGTTTCTGTAAAGTATTAGAGGCTTTTACAAGAGGTAAACGAACTTCATCAGAAGTAATTTGTAAAGCTTTCAGTACAGATTTAATTCCAGCTGGGTTGTTCTCTGAGAAAATAAGTGCTATAATTTCCATCAACTGAAAATGGAGCTGATATGCTTCTTTGTTTTTTCCTTCTAATCCAAAGCGAATCAGCGATGAAAATTCTTTAGGAAAAGCCTGTCCAATTACAGAAATTACTCCTGAAGCACCTGCTAAAACAACATTCAATGCCAAATCATCATCTCCTGAAATAATTAAAAAATCTTCTGGTTTATTTTTAATGAGTTCTAAATATTGTTGTGTATTATTTCCTGCTTCTTTAACTGCAATTACATTGTCGAAATCATTTGCCAAACGCAGTGTTGTAGAGGGTTCCATATTTTTTGATGTCCTTCCTGGCACATTGTACAAAATAACAGGCACCTGACTCGCTTCTGCTATTGCTTTGAAATGCTGATACAAACCTTCTTGTGTAGGTTTACTATAATATGGTGCAACGGATAAAACCGCATCTATATTGGAAAAATCTTCTGTTTTTAATTCTTCAACCACAGCTGCTGTATTATTCCCTCCTACACCGAGTACTATTGGCAGTCTTCCTTTATTGGTAGCTACAACCGTTTCAACAATTTGCCATTTTTCTTCTTTGGTAATTGTGGCACTTTCTCCAGTAGTCCCATTTACAACCAAATAATCGATCCCATTTTCGATATTAAATTCGACCAATCTTTTTAGCGCATCAAAATCAACTGATTCATCTTCATTGAAAGGAGTTATCAATGCTACACCAGTACCTATAAACTTTTGCATGAAATAATTTTTATTTTCTGTAAAATTACTACTTTCAATAGAATTTGATAGCAGATTTTTATGTTTCAAGTTGAATTTTACAGATTCTTTTGAGTTGTTAAATTTCTATTCATCTAACTTTTTTAGAATCGTCAAATATTTTTTGGTTTCTGAGAAAAAATCTTCCACTTGCGACCGCACAACATTTATTTGTAAGTCCAAAAACGGGAAGTTTTTCTCAGCAAACCCTACTTTAAAGTTTGCTTTGGATAAGAGCGAAACATATTCTAAATACAAATTTTGACTAGAAAAAAAGCAGATCAATAAATCAAACTGAGATTCAATAAAACTTTGAAGACTTGTATCTAAAACATTTCCCTTCCAATTAAAATCTTTTTCGGAAAAATGCTTGTATGATTTTTCATGATCTTTATTGAACTTCCGAAAGGCATAAATCTTAGAATTTCGGATTCCTAACTTTCTGGCAACCATCTCTTGAAGTTGATCCATATTGAAATCTCCATCAAAAGTTAAAATTGCCACCGTTCGTATCGGATCGTTATTGCTATATTTTCCTTCATTAGCAACAACCAACCGATTGATTTTTTTTTGAATATTTCTATCTCGAATTTTTGATAAAAACATAAAATTCTATCACTTAAAAGGTATATCTTAGACACACAAATGTAACGACAACGACAACTTTACATCATGAAAAAAACAGCTTCATTTTTTTTTGTTTTATCCCTCTTATTCTCATGTAAAGAGGAATCTAAAATACTCACAAAAATTACAGCAAAAACATCTCAAGTTGATACGTTGACGAGGCAAGATAGTACAATTATTAAAGAGTTTTTGCCTTACAAAGAAAAAATGATTGAGGAAGTAAACAAAGTACTTTCCCATGCACCAAAAAACCTCGTTAGAACCGATGGAAAGTTACAAAGCAGTCTTGGAAATTTAATGGCTGATCTGAACTATGACAAAGTCAATGAGTTATTTCAAAAAGAAACTGGAAAGACCGTAGATTTTGCGCTGTTCAATTATGGAGGAATTCGTGCAGGAATCTGGAAGGGTGATGTAAAAACGATTCATGCTTTTAACCTCATGCCTTTTGATAATACCTTGGTGGTTGTAGAACTCACAAAGGAAAAAGTAGAAGAGCTTCTTGAGTATTTTGTGGTAAAGAACAGAGCACATCCTATCTCAAAACAAGCACAAATAATTTACGATGGTAATGATGTTACTATGCTCATTAATGGAAAGCCCATTGAATCGAAAAGAACTTATTTTGTAGCAACTACAAATTACTTACAAAAAGGCGGAGATAATATGGATTTTTTTGCTGCTCCAGAAAGTTTGTATGACAGCAATTTCTTAATGAGAGATGCTATTGCAGAATACTTTCTAAGTCAAGATACATTAAGGGCTAGTCTAGATGATAGAGTGGTTATTAAAGAGTAAAGAGTAAAGAAAGTTCGAAAATAAAATCCTAAATTTTTAATTTTTCAATCTTTGAGCCTTGAATAACAAAATATATTTACAAACATGTCATTGCGATCACGCAAGGCGTGAGAAGTAATCTCACTAATGCATACGCTAATTAAACAGATTGCTTCGGCTAAAGCCTCACAATGACACAACTAACAACTAACAACTAATCAAATAAAATCATGAAACGAAGAAAATTCCTTCAAAATGCATCGTTATCAACCTTAGGAATAGTAGCTGCTAGTGGAGTTGCTGCTTGTAAGAGTGATAAAGATTCACCAAAAAAAGACAGTAAAGTACTAGTGAATGCCGCAAAACCTCTCGTTATTGCAACGTGGAGAGTACCCAATGCAACAGCAAAGGCATGGGAGGTACTTCAAAACGGAGGATCGTCTTTAGATGCCGTTGAGCAAGGTTGTATGGTAGAAGAAGCGGATGTAAAAAATTCTTCTGTAGGAAAAGGAGGATTGCCCGATCGAGATGGAAATGTCACGTTAGATGCCTGTATCATGGACAAGAATGGTGATTATGGAGCTGTGATGTGCGTGCAGAATATTACACATGTAATTTCTTTGGCTAGAAAGGTGATGGAGGACACGCCTCACGTAATTATGGTAGGAGAAGGAGCTGAGCAATTTGCCTATTCTCAGGGTTTTAAAAAGGAGAATCTATTAACAGACAGTTCTAAGAAAGCTTGGGAGAAGTGGAAAAAAACATCGAAATACAAACCTATTATCAACATTGAAAATCACGATACTATCGGAATGTTAGCGATTGATGAAAATGGAGATATTTCTGGCGCATGTACCACTAGTGGCTTGGCGTATAAGATGGCGGGTAGAGTAGGAGACTCCCCAGTGATTGGTTCTGGCTTGTTCATTGATAATGAAATTGGAGGATGTACAGCAACGGGAATGGGAGAAGAAGTATTGAAAACTGTGGGTGCTTTTTTGGTAGTAGAATTGATGAGACATGGTAAATCACCACAAGCGGCTTGTGAAGAGGCAATCAATAGAATTGTAAAAAAAGCAGGAGACCGGTACAAAGACTTTCAGGTAGGTCTTATTGCGGTGAATAAGCAAGGTGAGACAGGAGCCTATTGCATACACGAATGGTTCAACTATAATGTGTATGCCAACGGAGAGAATAAAAATTACAAATCAGACTTTTATAACAAAGCATAACAAATGACACAGCAAAACAAATCGTACAGAACAGCCTTTATATTTATTACGTCTCTATTTTTTCTATGGGGATTCATTACTGTTTTAGTAGACCCATTGATTCCAAGACTAAAAGAAGTTTTTGAGCTAACAAATTTCAAATCGGGATTGATACAGTTGTCATTTTTTGGAGCTTATTTTTTGCTGTCTATCCCTGCAGGACTCATTCTATCCAAAATAGGGTATAAAAAGGGAATCATTTTGGGGTTGGTGACGATGGCCCTTGGATGTTTACTGTTTTACCCTGCAGCTTCTACACGAATTTACATTGTTTTTTTGTTGGCAGTATTTGTTTTGGCCAGTGGGATGACAATTTTACAGGTAGCGGCAAATCCTTATGTGGCAGCTTTAGGTTCAGAAGAAGGAGCTTCTAGTCGTTTGAATTTAGCGCAAGCATTTAATTCGTTAGGAACAGCAATTGCTCCTGCTGTAGGTGCGATGTTCATTTTGAGTGATAACATCAAAACTTCAGAGGAAATTGAGGTTCTTTCTGAAGTAGCAAAAGAAGAGTATTTTAATTCAGAAGCTGCGGCTGTTCAATTTCCTTTTCTTGGAATTGCAGTATTTATTATTGTCCTGGTTTTAATTTTCTTATTTGTGAAACTTCCTAAACTTTTAAGTGGAAATGCGCCTAAAGAAGGATATTTTAAAGTTTTAAAGAACAAACTTCTGCGTATGGGGGCATTTGGGATTTTTCTCTACGTAGGTGCTGAAGTGGCGATTGGTAGTTATTTGGTTGATTATTTTATGGATATGAAACTTTTTGATGTAATTAAAAATAACGCTTTCATGAGGAGTATTTCTGAAGGAATCTTAAACACAGATTTATCTGAAATAGATAATAAAGCTATTGTAGGAGCCTTTGTTACCTTCTACTGGAGTGGTGCCATGATTGGACGATTTGTAGGAGCATATCTAACTAAAATTATAAAACCCTCTGTTGTGCTTAGTGTATTTGCATTAGGTGCTTTACTTATGGTAATTGTTTCAATGAGCACTTTTGGATTGATGGCAATGTGGAGTATACTCGCAGTAGGACTGTTTAACTCTATTATGTTTCCTACCATCTTTACTTTGGCTATAGATGGACTCGATGAATTGAAGCCACAGGCCTCAGGGGTATTGTGTACTGCCATAGTTGGAGGTGCAATCATTCCACCTTTATATGGAAAGTTGACTGATAATTTTGGATTTAAAACTGCACTTATCCTCGTTTTGGTTTGCTATGCATATATTTTCTTTTATGGTAGAATAAAATCCAGACTATTTAAAAAATAGTTTTTTTTAACTAGCTAGTAGTGATTTAGAAACTATTCGATTAAAATATTAAGACAGAAATATACTCAAGGCGATTGCTCATAATCTTAGGTGGTCGCTAGATTTTCCTGCAAGATCGCCATAGATTGAATGTAATCAGGAAAATGGATTTTGAAAAAGAAAAAAGATAACGTGTTTAAAATTAATAATATAACTTTAAGGTTGTATTTGCTATAAATGAAAAATATAAAAGTGTTAACCAATCTAAATCCATTAAAATATGATCAATGGGCAAAACTATGTTTCCAACAAACTGTCTCCCATCGCTGCTAGACTAATTCAACGAATCCCTAGTGTTAAAGAGCGCGATTTGAATATTGACCAACTACTAGAAAAGAATGAAATATTTGTTCTTTATGGTGAAAAAGGAAATTTTCTTCAATGTATTTTCTACAAGGTTTTTGACGATTTTGTTTACATGCATGCTACCATAGGCAAAGACAGTTATAAAGATGAAGCTTTTTATAAATTATTTGACATTACTACAAAACTGGGGACTTCTTATTGTGTGATGTTTAATTCTCCAAAATCTATAGAATCTATTGAAAAATATGGAGGAAAGCAATTACAAGAAGAAACACTGAATACTGTTAGCAATGACTTATTAAATGCTATTAATAGACATACAGGACGTGGTTTTTACAAAGAAGAAGGGAAACTTTATGATAAAACAGATCGAGTAAAAACAAAAAATCCTTTCTTTATGATCTCCCGTGATGCTTATGAGAAAGCTGTTTCTAAGCTACAGCACACAAATATGGGGCTCAAGAAATTACTGAACAGATATAAGTCGAGTTTAGGAGCAGATTATACAACTTATTCTCCAAAAATAGAATCAATTAACGAGGTATATAAACAATTAGTTGTTCCTCTTTTGGGAAAAAATATACTCTCGCAAGATAGTGTAAAATCATTTCTAGTCAAAAACACATCTTCACTAACTATAGGCTCGACTCGCAATCGGAATTCGTATCACTTTTTTTATTGTTTTTTGCCGTTGAGTAAAGAGGTTTTTTATGAAATGAAGCAAGGCAAAAAAGGGGTTTTTGATTTGACAGATAAAGACATCTCTCAAGGAGAAACCGAATTCACATATTTTGCTGGTGGTGGAGGGCTTAGTGTAAAGGATAGGGCTGCTGGTCTTATACATTGTGCTAATAGGATTAACAATTATTCTTACTTACTCAGTACTCCAGTAAGCAATGAAGGACTTGCTTTTTTAAAAAAAGTCGGATTTCAACCTGTAGACAGCACTCAAGCATCTACATTAAATGTCTTACACATACTGCACAATAAGAAATAAAATATTTGTAAGAATATGGTATGATACATTTGATTTTTTCTTAAAAAAAGAATTAAAAAATTAATGATATCGTAATTTTTAATATCATTATTTATCATAATAATATTAAATCTGCTTTTTTCTTCATAGAAGTATTAGTTATTGCGTTTTAAGTACTTGATGTGGATGTTCAAAAATTAGAACATTGCACAAACATTGTATTTAAAGTTAAATAATTATGAATCCTCCAATAACTAATTTTAGAAAAAAAATCAGAATACAAAAGACTGTAACCCTGATATTTTTTCTCGCTTTTTGCCAGAATCTTCTGGCACAATCATCTGTTCCCACTGGATTGAATGCTTCCAGTGAAACTTCTAACAGTTTTGTTCTCAATTGGGTTGCACCTACAGGGTTTTCAATTCAAGGATATAATTTATACAAAGATGGTTCTTACATTGCATGGGTAAATGGTTCTGCTGTTTCTAGAACTATCACAGGAGTCACACAAGGGGTGAGTCATTCGTATGTAGTGAAAGCTATAGATGGTTCCTTTACTGAACATGCCAGTGAGCCTTTTAATTATACATTAAATGGACAAAGTGTCGATACTCAAGCTCCCACAGCCCCCACATTATCCTCGTCGGGAGTCACTACAAACAGTGTAAGTTTATCTTGGTCTGGAGCTACAGATAATGTTGGGGTGACAGGATATAAAGTATATCAGGGAGGAACAGAAATTACGAATGTATCTTCCAGTTCATATGCTGTTAGTGGATTGTCTGCCTCTACAAATTATACTTTTACTGTAAAAGCGTATGATGCGGCGGGAAATGAATCAGTCAATAGCAATCAGGTTTCTATAACAACTAACTCTCCACCAGCAGACACACAAGCACCTTCGGTACCTAGCAATTTAAGTTCTGCTAGTGTAACTTCTTCATCTTTTACAGTTAACTGGAATGCATCGACAGATAATGTAGGTGTAACTGGTTACAAAGTATATCTTAACAATACCTTAAATCAAACAGTAACAACAACGAGTGCTGCATTTTCGGGGCTTTCTGCATCAACTAGTTATAATGTTAGTGTGCTAGCTTACGATGCAGCAAATAACGAATCTACTCAAAGTACAGCATTGCCAGTAACAACCTCAGCAGCTTCGTCAAATAGTAATGTTGCCACAAACATTCATGCTACTAATGGAACGGCTACTAGCTTTACACTTAATTGGACGGCACCTACTAATTATACTGCTGCAGGATACAATATTTATGTAGATAACAATCAGAATTGGCTAGGTTGGGTAAATCCTGGAACGACATCTTACGTGGTGGATTCTAATGCGCATGCAACGGTTTCTCCAGGGGTAAATCACAATTTCATCATTATTGCGTACAATTCTTCCTGGCAACCTTTTTCAGCAACTTATACGTATACAATTGGTTCTTCGAGTCCCCCGACGGATACTCAAGCCCCCACAGCACCAACATTGTCCTCCTCGGCAGTTACTTCTTCAGGAGTAACACTGTCTTGGTCTGGAGCTACCGACAATGTTGGTGTAACGGGGTATAAGGTATATCGAGCAGGAAGTGAAATAGCAAACGTCTCTTCTAGTTCATATGTTGTCAGCGGATTATCTGCCTCTACCAACTACACATTTACTGTGAAATCCTATGATGCGGCTGGGAATAACTCAGCAAATAGTAATTCTGTACAGGTGACAACACTGTCAGGGGGAGGGACGCCAGTCGTTATATCGCACAGCAATTCTAGCTTAGCATATATAGGTAGAGTAGATCGAAGAGATAGTCAGCGTACGAAGATGGAATGGCCAGGAACGGGAGTTCGAATGCGATTTCAAGGTACTTCTTTAAAGGCTAAAATAAACGCAGTAGCAAATAATGGTAAAAATTACGCAACAGTGGTAATTGATGGTACACCACAGTCGAACAAACTAGAGATCAACGCAGGAACATCAACCTATACAGTAGTTTCTGGATTGACAGATGATTGGCATACGGCAGAAATTTATAAAGCAACTGATGGTTTCGATGGTTATATTGCTTTTGAAGAATTTGAAATCGATGCTGGAAAAACCATTGGAAATTATACAAAACCTCAATATAAAATAGCGTTCTATGGAGACTCTCAAACGGTAGGTTATGCCATTGACGATTTTCAAAGAACTAATGGACAGGATAATGGAGGGCCACTTTATAAAAATAATTACTATACCTATGCAGGTTTGGCTTCAAGAGCATTAAACGCTGAAAACCATGTTGTAGCCAGATCTGGAATCGCTTTAAAATCAGATCCATGGGGAGGTGTACCTATGACTCAAACATACCAGAGAGTATTGGATAGCGACAGCAGCTACCTATGGAATTTCTCGCAATGGAGACCTGATTTGATCGTGGTTAATTTAGGACAAAATGATTCGTGGAATGCTGCTGTGAATGGTGATATTACGAGTAATTACGTGAGTTTTGTCAATGCTATTCGCTCAAAATATACCAATGGAAGTCAAATCCCAGTGATTTTATCGCTAGGTGATATGGATGCGGCTGCCAATGCGAGCTATCAAAACTATGTTAATAATGCTGCAAGTCAATTGGGAAGTAATACTTATCCATTAATTTTTACACATACTCCTGGAAATGTAAATACCCCTGGATCTATGGGGCATCCAAGTAGAGCGAGAGCACAAACTATGTCAAATGCACTTGTAAGTCTTGTTCAATCAAATAATTTATTAAGCGGAACAACACCGCCTCCTTCTGGGCAGATGATGCATGAGGTGATTAGTAATTGGGATGATACAACTCAAAGTTGGAGTGCTAACGGATTCAACTATTCAGTAGTAGATAATCCATTGATTAACAGTGGTAATAATAGTGCGAAATGTGCTAGGCTAATTAGTAACGGAGCAAATAATCCTTTTATTAAATACGATGCGGCTACTGCTTTTGATTTTAGTACGAAACCATATTTTAGGATCAAAGTAAATGGTGCTACAGACAGAGGATTGGTTTTGTTGAAGTTTGAAAACACTGGAAATACACAGTCTTATTACAAAACTGCCTTTGTTCATGGGAATGGAGAATCTGGATGGGAAGAATTAATCTTTGATTTGAGTCAGGCTCCTTCCAATGTGTTTACAAGAATGGTGGTCTTTGTAGATTTCGATGATTATAGAGCTGGTACCAATAATGAAACTTGGTACATTGATGAAATAGAACGTTATGGAATCGTTGGTGATACACAAGCACCATCTGTTCCAGCAAACTTAACAACTAGTGATATTGGAGAAAGTTTTATGACATTGTCTTGGGATAAGTCTACTGATAATTCGCAAATTACTTCTTATCAAGTACTAGTAGATGGACAGCCATATACAACCACAAAATCAAATTCTGTTTTGTTGTACAACTTAAATCTAAATACATCGTATACACTTTCTGTAAAAGCGGTGGATCAGGCTGGGAATATATCACAAGCGAGTACAGGTATTAATCGGTCTACACTAGCTTCTCAGACACCTGCTGATATTGCTAATTTTAATTACATACTTGGAACACAAACGTTTAAGCCAAACTATACATTTACAGATAAGAATAGTCTTGAAGAAACGGCTAATGGAATTCTAGCAATGGGATCTAACATTCTCAAAATATCCCTTCAGCCTAATAGTTACGATACCAGTGCGCCTAACTATGTGGCTCCTATGGATGCAATTAATAACTACTCATACATAAAGAATGCTTTGGATATGGATGAGTTTAAATATGTTTTTATCTGGGTGTATTCTCCAAATGTTTGGATTCGTGATGATGGGATGCAACAATTTGAGTTAGACAATGAATACAATTATGTATATGCACTTACCCAGTATTTGTTAACAACCTATAGTGGGACTGGCAAGACTTTTTTCATCGGTCAGTGGGAGCAAGATTGGGAGTTGGTAAATAATGCAAATGGGCAAGAGGATTGGAATGTAAACAACCCTGTTGTGCAACAGCATAGAATTAACGGTATGATTGCTCAGCTAAACAAAAGGCAAGATGCTATCGATATTGCCAGAAATCAGGTTTCGCATAACAACGTTAGTATTTATCAATATGCGGAAGTGAATTTACCGAAAGCAAGAACCATAGATCAGGGGTTGAAAAGTATGCTTTCAGATGTATTGCCTCATGTTAATGTGGATTTTGTATCCTACTCTTGCTATGATGCAATACGAAATTATAGTAATGAAACTACCATTAGTCAAAATTTGAAGAGCACACTGGATGCTATAGAAAATGCAATGCCTGTGAAAAATGGATTACCCTTTGATAAAAGAGTTTTTCTTGGAGAATTTGGATACCCAAATGGAAGAGAAGATCGCTGGAATAACTATGCAGAACCTGCAAATCAAAATGATCAAGACTTATGGTCCAGACATGTTATGAAAGCGGCTATTGAGTGGGGAGTACCTTTTGCGCTATATTGGACTTATTACGGGAACGAACCTAAAAGGGTAAACAATATCGATTGGAATACTCAGAACGGATATTGGATGATCGATAATAAAAATCGCAAGCAAAAGATTTACCAAACTTATCAATCGTATTATGCGGCTGCCAAACAGCGTGTAGCTACTTTTAAAAGTACAAATAACAGATTGCCCAACCAATCAGAATTTCGTCAGATTGCTTTGGATATTTTGAATGGAGTATCGAGTACATTAAGTAGGTCTGCAACGACGGGAAGTTATAAAGAGGGTAATACTTTGGTTGCTGTATATCCGAACCCTACTAGAAATTCATTGCATATTGATAATAGAAATATGGACATACAAAATGTGACTATTTATAATGTATTAGGCAAGGAAATAAAACGCAGTGTGTCTTTGAATAGAGGATCGATAAAAATGGATATTGGAGACCTTCCTAAAGGGATGTATATTTTAAAAATTACGAAAAACAACAATCAGGTTAGTACTCAAAAAGTCTTGAAAATCTAAAATATTTCAATGGTTCTTTTTAAAGTTAAGGTAGGGTTCTTATCCTCCTTAACTTTTTCTTTTGAGCTAAGGTGATTTCATTATTTTAGTACTCAAGTAATTTGCATACAATGAAAAAAATGAGAAGGTTTATAACTCTATTGTCTTTGTTAGTATTAATCAGTTGTCAAGCTGAAAAAGATCAAATGATAGCTCCCTCTCATCCAGCAATCAGTTATATGGGAAGAGTAGAGGTAAATAAATCAGATCAAGTAAAACTGTATTGGTCTGGAACTTCTGTGAAAATTCGTTTCAAAGGAACTTCTGTTGGAGCGATATTAAGTGATGACAAGGGTGGTAATTATTATAATATTTCTATTGACGGTGTTTTGGATACAATCATAAAGCCTGATCGTAACAAAAAACAATATCTACTTGCTGATAATCTTACGAATGAAGAACACAATGTAGAAATTTTTAAGCGTACAGAATGGGATAAAGGAACCACCTCATTTGAAGGGTTTGTGCTTTCTAAGAATGCAGAGGTGTTGGACAATAAATTCAAAAGAAAAAGGAAAATTGAATTCTATGGAAATTCAATTACTGCAGGTTATGCGGTAGAAGATTTTTCTGGTAATGACAACCCAGATGGTTTGCATACAAACAACTACAATGCGTATGGAGCTATTACAGCTAGATATTTCAACGCAGAATATACAGCCATATGCAAAAGCGGTATTGGTATTATGGTAAGCTGGCATCCTGTGATTATGCCAGAAATTTACAATCGAATCAACCCTTTGGATTCTAAAAGTAAGTGGGATTTTAATAAGAATGTTCCTGATGTTGTTGTGATTAACTTATTGCAAAATGATTCTTGGCTAACGTCAATGTCCAATCATGAAGAATTTCAAAAGCGTTTTGGAAAAAAGGCGCCAACTGAGGAGGATATTGTACAATCTTATGCAGACTTTGTGCAAAAAATCAGAGATGAGTACCCGAATACGTCCATCGTTTGTATGTTAGGTAATATGGATATCACCAAAACAGACAAGTGGACTGGATATGTCTCTGCTGCAGTAAAAAGTCTGAATGATGAAAAAGTGTATACTCATTTCGTAGACTTTAAAAATACCAAAGGACATCCTAATATAGAGGAGCAAAAAATACTAGCCAAAAGCCTTATTGATTTTATAGAAAAAACGATTGATTGGTGATATTTTAGATATTAGTATTCAGTATTCAGTATTCAGTATTCAGTATTCAGTATTGAGTTAGTTGGAAAGTTGAAAGGAAATCTAAATCACTTTATTCATTCTAACTTTCAACTCTGAACGTTCTAATTCTAAACTATACTAAACTTTATATTTTGTAGTAGAAATCTGACTTTCTCGAAATTCAGTAGGAGTGCAGCCTCTTTTCTTCTTAAAAATTCTATTGAAATTTGAAAGGTTGTTAAAGCCACATTCGTAACCTATCTGAGCAATAGAATCTTCAGATTCAACAAGTAGTCGAGAGGCATTTCCTACTCGAATATCGTGAATATATTCCGTAAATGAACGATGCGTATGCTTTTTAAAATAATGGCTAAATGATGTTTCAGGCATACTTGCAATTTCGGCTACTTCTTTTAATTTGATAGGCCTTTTGTAGTTTTCCTGAATATAATCGGAAACCAGTTTTATACGTTTGCTTTTACTAACCTCATATTTATTTACAAAAGAGGCGCTACTTAAAAGCTTTTGATTTCTAGAAATGGATAAATCGTAAAGGATAGAGATGAAGTCTAAGAAAGAATCGAATCCCGATGTATCGCAAAGACGAATGATTCGATCTTTTATGCTGTTCTGAGTTTCTGGAGAAAAAAGAATTCCACGATATGATTTTTCTACCATTTCAGCGATAGGAGACATCAGTTTTCTCCTTAAAGTTGAGTCAGAGAAGAAATTTTGCTGAAACTGAACAGTAATTACTCTGGCATTATCGTATCCATCATTTCCCATCCAAGCATGTGGAGTGTTAGGGCCGACAAGAACCAAATCCATGCCTTCATATTCTTCGATTGAATCGCCAATAAACCTTTTTCCCTTCGAATTCATCACAAAATTTAACTCAAATTCCGGGTGATAATGAATGGGAAAATCAAATGTGGCGTTGAAATTATTTAGTACTATAAAAAAATCTTCTTCTTTAACTGGGGTGATTTCTCGTTCAAATATATTCATAATGAAAGTATAATTTCTTCAATAGAAAGTGTGATTATTACATAATCATATTATTCTGTATAATTGTTGTAAATATATAAAAATTAGATATTTAAAAGTGTTTTATGTTAATAAATATAAATAATATTTTTTAATTCATTAAAATTTGACATAATAGTATTAGTTTTAATGATTAAAATGTCAATATATTTGCTTCCAAGCAATTAAAGATTTAATTCTAAAATCAAACATGAATAAAAACGATAGCAAATCGATACTCTTGCTGATTCTTTTTTTAACGATTCTTGGGCAAGGAGCCTTCGCGCAAACTCACGAAGTAAAAGGGGTAGTAAAAGATGTAAAGGGCGAAGTATTAATTGGGGTTTCTGTACAACAAGAAGGAACGAATATAGGAGCGTCTACAGATTTTGATGGGAACTATACAATTAAAATGAACGATCCCAAAGGTGTGCTTGTATTTAAATACTTGGGTTTTCTTGACCAAAAAATAAATGTCAATGGAAGAAATGTGATTGATGTTGTGCTTCAAGAAGGAGCGCAGCAATTAGATGAAGTAGTCGTTGTTGGTTATGGGTCAGTAAAGAAAAGTGATCTTACAGGTTCTGTGCAAACACTCAAAGCTAAGAGTCTGGAGGAGACACCTACACCTTCTATAGATTTATTATTACAAGGAAAGTTATCTGGAGTTCGTGTTACACAAACATCTGGAGAGCCTGGCGCAGGTGTGAATATACAAATTAGAGGTATTGGTTCACGTGCTGGTTCAAACCCACTTTATATTGTAGATGGATTTCCTTTTGAAGCGGGAGGGAACCTCAAGCAAATCAACCCAAATGATATTGCTTCTGTAGAGATTTTAAAAGATGCTTCGGCGACAGCTATTTATGGTTCTAGAGGAGCGAATGGTGTGGTGATTATTACCACAAAAGGAGGTCGGAAAAATCAAAAACCTACCTTTAGTTTCTCCATGCAAAACGGTGTGCAAATCGTAGATCACGATCGATTAAACTTAATCAATGACCCATTAACCTTCGCAATCTTAAGCAACGAAACGAGGCAAAATGATACAAGAGATGGAGTAAACCCTTTATTTGTTGGAGGTCCTGATGATGAAGGGATTTACAGGCCATCACTGACCGAAATTGCCAACGGAACATGGCCGCATAGGACTTACTGGCCAGATGTCATCTTAAGAGGGGCTCTGAATCAGAATATCAATTTATCTGCTTCGGGAGGGAATGAAAAAACAGCCTACTCAGCTTCCGTAAACTTCTTTAGACAACAAGGGGTGTTGATTGGAAATGACTATTATAGTATAACGGGAAGAACGAAGCTTGATAAAAAAATAGGAGAGAAATTTAACTTCAATTCTAACATCGCTTTTAGTTATGTGAAAAGAGATCGAACACAGTCTGGAAACGGAATTGGACGCTCTCCTTTAACGCCTGTGTTTAACCCTGATGGAACTTATTACAGAGATGGATCGCAAGATTTTTTCAACCCTGTAATGTTGGCAAACGAAATTACCGATATCTCTAATGAGTATGATCTAAATGCGATCTTCACCTTACAGTGGGATATTTTGGAAAATCTAAATTTTAGATATCGTTCTGGGATTAAAGTTGGTTTATCTGTAGCAGATTACTACGAGCCAAGAACTACCTTTTCAGGTGCCGTTTTTAATGGAGTAGGTCAAATTTCTAACTTTTTAGGGATTCACCTAGTGAATGAAGCATTCTTCACTTACGATTGGAAACTTCCAGAAAATCACAAGTTAACAACTATGGTTGGGGCTTCAACGGAAGAGGTACAGAATAGGAGTTCCGATTTGAGAGGAGAGGGATTTGTAAATGACGTTTTAGGAAATGAAAATTTATTTTCTGCAACCAATCGTATTACCTCTAACAGTGCTGTCAGAGAAGCATTGCAATCGTATTTCTTTCGATTTAATTATACATACAAAGACAAATATCTGTTTACAGTAACTGGAAGAAATGACGGTTCTTCTAAATTTGGAACAGAGAATAAATTTGCTTTTTTCCCATCGGCAGCTTTTGCTTGGAAGGTAACAAATGAACCTTTTATGGAAAGATTTGAAAATGTTGTTTCTGATCTTAAGTTAAGAACCAGTTATGGATCTGTTGGGAATCAAGGAATCAGTCCATATCAAACAGAAGAAAGATTCGGATTAAGACCATATGGATATCCAAGCCCTATCTCAGGATATGGTCCATGGATGGTGGGAAATAATGCTTTGAAATGGGAAACAACGACTCAGTTCGATTTTGGTATTGATTTAGGACTTTTTAATAACAGAGTAAGTCTTACAGCAGATATTTACCGAAAAAGCACTGAAGATCTTTTGAGAAATCAGTTGCTTCCGCATTCTTCAGGCTTTGAAAGTGTTTGGATCAACAGTGGGTCTATCAAAAATAATGGATATGAATTGGCGATCAATGCGAAAATTTTAACTGGAGAATTTAAGTGGGGAGTTGATGCAAACTTGTCAAGAAATGTTATTGAAATAGTAGATATAGGACCAGAAGGAGTTGGAGCCGATGGATACGGACTTCCGGTTGGGAGTTATATTGAATCTTTCAGGGACAATCCTACTCGATGGAGAAATGGTTGGCCTTTGGGAATCATTGTAGGATATAGGGTAGATGGAATTGTACAAACTGAAGCGGAAGGATTGGCAGCAGGTCTCTTAGGAGATGAAGCGCTACCTGGAGAATTTAAGTATGTAGATTTAAATAAAGATGGGGTAGTGGATGTAAACGATCAAACGGTTATTGGTAACATTCAGCCTGATTTTATTGTAGGATTTACCTCAGAATTTAGCTACAAAAACTTTGATTTTAGTGCCCAGTTCTATGGAGCCATTGGAAATGATATTTTAAATATTAAAAGATTCGAAGGAGCACAGTCTGTTAATAGGTGGACAGTAAATAATAACACAAATAAATGGCCTAGTTTGCGTGGTGGGCGCTTAAATAGAATCTCGGATTGGTGGATTGAAGATGGTTCTTACTTGCGTATTGCCAACGTAACACTAGGTTATAACTTGCCGCCAGATACATTTGAATTTATTAAGAGTTTACGTGTGTATTTAACAGGAAATAACCTGCATACTTTTACCAATTTTTCTGGAGCTGATCCAGAGATAGATGGAGGAGTTAATTATGGAAGCTATCCAAAGTATAGAACATTTACGTTAGGATTAAACATGTCATTTTAATAAAAGAGAATCAATTTGAAAAAAGTAAAAATGAAAGTAAGATCATTCATACAAAAAATAAGTGTTGTTTTAATGATAGTAATGCTATATGGTTGCTCGTTGGAACAAAAACCGTATGGTTTTTTAAATGAGAAAAACTTTTATAAAACTCAGGAAGATGCTGAGTCTGCAATATCTTATACCTATGCAGTAATGTCAGAAAATGGATACTTTTCTAGGTATTATTACTACATAGCGCATTGTTCAACAGAAGAGTTTACCCAAAAGTCAGATGCGGAGCCAGGTCAGCATGAATTAGATTCCTACAGAACAACAGATAGAACTGCCGATTTAGATATTGTTTTTCGTCATTGTTACTTAACGATTAATAGAACTTTTCCGATTATAAAAAATGTACCTTCTATAGCGATGAACAATAGCTATCGAAATCAAATTGTTGGAGAAGCCCATTTTTTAAGAGCGTATAGTTATTATACCTTGGTAAGATTGTTTGGGCGTGTGCCATTGCGATCTGTATCCATGACCAATTTCAACGAAGTAGGACTAGGGTTGGCCACTATCCAAGAGTTGTACAACTTTATCATCTCTGATTTGAAAGAAGCAGAGAGACTAATGGATACACAAGTAAGAGTGGGTCGTGCAAATAAAATAGCAGCGCAAGGATTGTTAGCTAATGTACATCTTTTCTTAGCTTCTGCCTCAGAGTCAGGATTACAAGGATATTCATTTGCTGATGCAACTACGAATTATAACGAAGCCAAAACGTACGCTGGAAATGTAGTGAATGGGCAGGCCCAATATAGCTTGGATCCAAATATCTTTAACATTTTTGATCCAAATCAATACTTCAGTCCAGAACATATCTTCTTATTAAACGTCTCTAGAGAGGTGGTAAGTCCTTTGAATATGCAAAGCTTATTATCTACGCCTTTTGTTCAGGGAGGTTTTACCTTACCTGCAAATCAGGGAGGATATACCATCGATTTCGGTTGGGCACATGTATTGGTGGAAATTCCATTCTACGATTCATTTGCTAGTAACGATTTACGAAAAAACACCCTTTTTGCAACCTCTTACAGAGGAGTAGAATCGGGACAGGTAGTCAGTTATCCAAATAATGGACTTTCTAGACCATTTACGATCAAATATTTAGATACTGATAGAAGTGGAACGGGTGCTGGAGGAAACAAAGTGCCAATTATTCGATTTTCGGAAGTGCTTTTAACGTATGCAGAAGCCTCTGGGCTATCAACAGAAGGGATCAACGCACTGAATCAAATTAGACAAAGAGCTGGTTTGCCGACATATACAATGGCAAACTTTACTGGAGATAGAGATTTTAGAGATGCTGTGATTCAAGAAAGATCGTGGGAACTTGCTTATGAATATCATCGATTATTTGACTTGAGAAGAACAAGAAAAATGGAAGAGGTTTTACAAACACAGTATGGTAAAACACTCATACAAAATGCCTACTTCTTCCCAATTCCTTTTACAGAAGTGTCAAGAAACCCAGAATTGTAGTGAATTTTAAAAGACAACACTCATGAAAAATATATACAAATCACTATTTATATTTCTAATTATTACAAGCTTACTTGCATCCTGTAGCCCACCAGAACTCGAGGCTAGCAATGAAAGGAGAATATTAGAAATTTCTGCGAACGGTCAAATAGGTAGAGCAAAATTACCAACTGCCCTAGAGCAAAGAACCACAGCAGAAGTACTCTTTAGAGAAGGGAGTGCAGACTTTTCTAAACTCATGTTGAATATTGTAATATCACCAGGAGCAACAATTACTCCAGATCCAAACACTCCTTTAGATTTTGCTTCTAATGGAAATCAACATGTATTTAAAGTCACTTCCTCTACAGGAGTTACAGATGAGTGGACGGTAAAGGTAGCTACTTTTGCAAACCCATTAAGAGGGACATGGAAGGTTGAGAAAATTGAATTTTACCACAACGATTATCAAGGATATGGGAATCAAGGAACAAAATCTTTGAGAGATAAAATTGACGCTGCTGTACCAGCATATGATGATATTATTACCATGAGTCCGATAGTAAATGTAACTCCACAAGGCAATGTATATGGTACATATGAAAGAACAGCGGGAGCGGATACTCAATTTGCTAGTTATGTAGCATCTACAGGGAAAGATTATGCATATAAATTTGATAGAATAAGTCCAGGAACTGGGAGATGGCTATTGAATTCGGATAACACCATCACTTTTACAGATAGTAAAGGAACTTCGAGAAAGGGTAAAGGATATGAAACCCCAGACCCTAACACTTTGATTATCCGATTAGATCCTGGACCTTTTGATACACCTTGGGTTATAGACTGGGGTAATTATTGGGGCAATCCAGACAATTCATTGAATTTTACAGAAGCATATTGGTACACACTTAAAAGACAGTAAACAGATTATTTGAGATGACGAAAAGAAATATTTTTTTAATGTTATTAACCTTTGTAATAACACTTTCTTGTGAGAATCGATTAAACGAACAAGAACCAATTATTACAGTTGGAGATGAAATAATCATTCATCCTTCACAAATTATCAACGATAGTTACATAGGAAATGGGGCGCAATGGGATGCCTATCCTCAGGCTTACTTTAACTGGAATTCTCCTATTTCTAATGCCGATTGGCAGAAAATGTTTACACGATTAGATTATATGAGGCCTAAGCTAATGCGGGTTACCATAGACTCTGGATGGAAATATGCAGCCAATGGAGGTTATCAGCCTGAATTAGGAATAGAACCGTTGGCCAAAATTCTTCAGTATTGCACAGACAATAATATTGTTGTAATGTTTGGTGATTGGGGAGGGAAAATGGTAAATCCTAGCAATGGTACCATCCATCAAACCAACCTGAGAAATGCAGCAAGATATGCAGACTATTTGATCAACACTAGGGGATTTACTTGCATTAAATACTACAACATGATCAATGAGCCTAATGGTAATTGGTCTTCAACAGCAGGGAATTATGATTTGTGGTTAAATGCAACCAATTATTTTTATTCGCAACTGCAAAGCTTAGGGTTGACAAGCAAACTTCAACTAGTAGCTCCTGATATCGCTGTTTGGGATAATAATTATTTGGCATGGATCTCCAATACGGAAAGAGATTTAAAAGACAAGGTAGCTTTATATGATATACATACCTATCCTGGTCAAAACTTTGTAAGGGATAAGCTCTACTCAAACTTATTAAAATCTTACGCGGATAGAGTTCCAGCTGGAAAGAAAATAGTGCTTTCAGAATTGGGTTTTAAATATAGCCCTAGTGGAGACACCAAATTGTATAATGAGAATATTACACGTTCTAATGCAGAGGCTTTTGCTTCTAATGAAGACAGCAATATGTTTGTGAAAGACTTCTTTTATGGTGTAGATATGGCAGATGCTACCATGCAAATTGTCAATGCAGGATATTCTGGAACAGTATCTTGGATGTTAGATGATGCTATGCACAATACCAATGGAGATTCAGGGAAAGATTTAAAGGTTTGGGGCTTTTGGAATATTCTGGGAGAAGAAATTTTCGGTGGTGCCCAAGAAGAAGAAATAAGACCTTGGTTTTATACTTCTTCATTACTATCGCGATACATGCAAACGGGTGCTAAAGTGCACAAAGTGACTATTCCTGGAAAGAGAGGTTTGAATGCTATTACTGTAACACAGGGAGATAAAACCATGATTGCTATTGTAAATACAGGATATCCAGATTACAAAATCAAGCTTAAGTCAGATACACCACTTACCATTAGCAATGCAAAAAAATTCGTCTACGAAAATTTGAATAGACCTGTAGATCAGAACGGATTACCAGTTCCATCAGAAACCAATGTAACTCTTGATTTAGGAACTGGAATGGATATGACTATCAAAGGACAATCTTTTGTCTTATTCACCAATTTTGATTATTAAATTCATGATTGAGAGAAGATATACATACATATTAAAAAGCTTCATAATTGTTTGCGGCATTGCATTTCTGATAACCTCATGTACTTCTACGGAATCAAATCAGGTAAAAAGAGATCTTTCCCAAAATTGGCTGTTTAAAATGTCAGGATCTGAGGAAGCACCCTTGCAAGCAAATGTTCCAGGGACAGTCCATACAGATTTGCTCACTCACAAAAAAATCAATGATCCGTATTATCAATATACTGAGGACAGTATTTATTGGATAGAAAGAAAAGATTGGGAATATACTAGAGTACTAAACATATCCGAAGAAGACATAAAACATCAACATGTCGATTTAGCTTTTGAAGGTTTGGATACTTATGCAGACGTTTTTGTCAATAACCAAAAAATTCTCGAAGCAGATAATATGCATCGAGCATACAAAATAGATATTAAAAAATATGTTCAGAGTGGAGAAAACCAATTAAAAGTAGTTTTCAAATCTCCCTCTATCATTGGAGAAGAAAAAATTAAAAATTACCCATATCTACTCCCTACTATATCTGAAAAAGCACCCATAGGAAAGGAAACTGCTCCTTACACTCGTAAGGCCAGTTTCCACTATGGGTGGGACTGGGCTCCACGACTGGCTACTATGGGAATATGGAGACCTGTGTATTTAGAGACTTGGGATGAGGCTAATTTTAGAAACCTTCATTTTACTTTAAACGATCTGAATCCACAGAAAGCTGCACTAACTGCAAAGTTTGAAATTGAATCGGAAGTTGATGGAAAAGCAACAGTTTCTATTTCTGATCAAAACAGTGGAGAAAAGCTAGTTGAAAAAGAAGTCACCCTTCAAAAAGGAACTCATGAGTATGCAGTATCATTTGATGTAAATCAACCGAAACTTTGGTGGACGAATGGATTAGGTGAGCCCCATTTGTATGCTTTTCAAGGAACGTTTTCTATGAATCAAAAATCTACCCAAAAAACGGTAGACTACGGAATAAGAACTTTAAAATTGGTGAGAGAAAAAGATGACTATGGAACTTCTTTTAAATTCCAGTTGAACGGAAAAGATGTGTTCATAAAAGGAGCTAATTGGGTGCCTGGTGATGTCTTTATTCCTAGTGTAACTGAAGAAAAATACAAGTGGCTTATTGATTCCGCAAAAGATGCTAATATGAACCTTTTACGAGTTTGGGGAGGAGCTATCTATGAGAATGATGCCTTTTACAAGTTCTGTAATGAAAATGGAATCTTAATCTGGCAAGACTTTATGTTCGCCTGTATGCACTATCCGGGGACAGAAGAATTTTTGGAAAATGTAAAACAAGAAGCTATTCAAAATATCAAGCGATTAAGAAATCATCCTAGTATTGCCATGTGGTGTGGAAATAATGAAATTGAAGAAGGTTGGAAACCATGGCAATGGTCAAAGAAGTACCAATATTCTAAGGAAGATTCGACTCAGATATACAAGGATTACGAAAAACTATTTTATAAATTATTACCCGATGCAGTAAAAGAATACGACCCATCTCGTGATTATTGGGCGTCTTCACCAAGTGCTAAACCAGGTGAAGAAGGAGTGCGATACATTCAAAATCACACATCGGGAGATATGCATTTCTGGGGTGTTTGGTTTGGTTACATCCCTTTTGAATCTTTTTACGATAATTCGGGAAGGTTTATGAGTGAATATGGATTTCAGTCATTTCCAGAAATGAAAACACTCAGAACTTTTGCTACAGAAAAAGACATGGAATACAATTCTCCATTAATGACTTTTAGACAGCGTTCTTTTCCGCAGAATCACAGAATGCAAGAAATCATGAACTATTATTACAAGAGGCCTAAAAACTTTGAAAGTTTTGTGTATCTAAGCCAGTTAAATCAAGCAGAAGGAATTAAAAAAGCAATTGGTTTTCATCGATTGTCAAAACCGAGAACTATGGGAACTATCTATTGGCAATTGAATGATGTTTGGCCTACCATGTCGTGGTCTTCTGTAGATTATTATGGAAACTGGAAAGCACTTCAATACTTCACTAAAAAAATTAATCAAGATGTTGTAGTAATTCCTAAGCAACACAAGGGGCAATTAGAAGTATATGTTGTTTCGGATCGTTTAGAAAAAACAAACCTAACCTTTGAATATGTTGTAAAAACACTTGAAGGTAAAGAATTGTTTAGCGACCGCGTGGAGCTAGTTCTAAAAGAAAATGAATCGAGAAAAATTCTAAAAGCAGAGAAAGTATCAGAATTTCTTTCTTCGAGAAATGTCACGGAAAAAGCACAGAATATTGTCATTGAATATTTCTTAAAAGAAGAAAATAAAATTGTCTTCAAAGAGCATCATTTTTTACTTCCAATAAAAGAACTCCATTTAGAAAATCCAGAACTGACAATGAGTTGGAAGAAGGAGAACGGAATCTACTCTGTAGAGCTTTCTTCTAAAAAGTTTGCTAAGAATGTAGCTCTAACATCGAATCGTTTCAATGGTAAATTCAGTGACAATTATTTTGATATGCTACCCAACGAAACGAAAACAATACAATTTTTTCCGCTAGAAAAAGAACAAAGAGATTATCAACCAGAATTTTCTGTACAAAGCGTATGGGAAACATATAATGAAAAGAAATGAGATTAGAGAAAAGCAAAGCAAATCCAATTTTAAGTCCAAATCCAAGTAAAGACTGGGAGAGTATAGTTGTTTGCAATCCAGGAGTGTGGTATGAGGAAGGAAAGTTTTATATGCTGTATCGTGCTGCGGGTGACGATAGAGAACATGTGATACGTTTTGGTTTAGCAACGAGTGATGATGGTATTCACTATGAGAGACAATCGGGCGAGCCTGTTTTTAGTCCTAGTGAAGATGGCCCTGATATGGGTGGAGTAGAAGATCCTAGAATCGTAAAGTTTGGGGAAGAGTTTTATGTCACTTATGCATACAGACCCAGTCCTCCTGGACAATATTGGAATTTCGGTCACGATGAAATTTTATTACCTCCAACCGATGAAGATTCGCCTTTAGTTTTAAAGAAAAACATTGCAAATTCTGGCTTAGCCATTACCAAAGATTTTATCAATTGGAGAAGGCTAGGGAGAATTACAGAAACAAACTTAGATGACAGAGATGTAATTCTTTTTCCAGAAAAAATAAATGGAAAATATGCACTTTTACACAGACCCAAAGAGTGGGTTGGAGAAAAGTATGGTTGTGACTACCCATCAATCTGGATCAATTTTTCTGATGATTTAATGGTTTGGAATGGTGGGAGTAAACTTTTACTTGCTGGAATTGAAGGTACATGGGAAGAGAAAATTGGAGGTAGTACTCCACCACTCAAAACAAAAGATGGGTGGCTTATCATTTATCATGGAGTTGAAAATGGAGGTTTGGGATTTTACCGAGTGGGAGTAGCGTTGTTAGATTTGAACGATCCTACGAAAGTCATTGCCAGAGGAAAAGATTGGGTAATGGAGCCAGAGCATGATTATGAGATTGAAGGTTATTATAAGGGCTGTGTATTTCCAACGGGTAATGTAATTGTAGATGACACACTTTATGTTTATTATGGAGGTGCTGATAAGTATATTGGTTTGGCAACGTGTTCGGTAACTGACCTCTTAGAGTATTTAAAAACACAAAGAACAGAAGAATAAACTAAGACAGTCACAAATTAGAAACACGTGAAAAGAGATTTTTGTTTTTTACTAATCACATTGATATTCGGTCTTGCTTGTACACCAGATCATAGTATAAAAGTTGTAGCTGACAGTAATCAGATTGTTTCTGATCCAATCATTGGAGCAGGAGTTCAATGGTCTGCATATCCTCATGCCGATTCAGAAACTGCTGAATGGGGTCCATTAATGACAGATGAGAAGTGGAATGAGGTCTACCGCAGACTGGATTATATAAAACCGAATATTATCCGTGTGATGGATCAGGCCAGTTGGCGTTATTTTACAGGTTTAGAAAAAGATGGAAAAACTCCTGTGATCGATTTTACGACTCAAGAAGTACAATCGCTATACAAAGTCTTGGATTATTGTGAAAAGAATAACATCACAGTAGTTTTTGGAGAATGGGGAGCGCCTGGCTTGTGGGGTGTTGAGGGGAACATCCATAAAGCCGATGACCCTAGATGGATTCACATGATTACTGAGTATCTAAAGCATCTCATTCTTGAAAAAGGATATACTTGTTTAAAATATTACAACCTAGTGAATGAGCCTGATGGTTATTGGGCCTCAACAGATGGTGACTGGGATCAATGGAAGAGAGGTGTAAAATTGTTGCATCAATCACTGATAGAAAACGGTCTAAGTGATAAGATTCAAATTGCTGGACCTGATGCCATTCCTGGATATTACAACTCAAAATCGAAATACAATGGAGAGCAATGGATGGTAGAATCCGTAAAACAACTAAATCCAATTTTAGGTTGTTATGACGTACATTCCTATCCATCAGGAAAATCTGTAAGATCGGGAGAGTTTTCAGAATTGTACAGACCTCTTGTGCAATTAGCAGACTCAGTAGGTAAACCTTTTATCCTAGGAGAATTAGGATTAAAATACAAAGGAGAATTAGAAAAAAAGAACAGAGCATTGGGAGAAGCCGATCCTTATGCGGGACCAGATGACTCTAATATGTTCGTATATGATTTCTTTTATGGAGTGGATGTTGCAGATGCTTTGATTCAAAGTTTGAATGTTGGTGTAGACGGTATTATTGCTTGGGATCTGGATGATGCAATGCACACAGTGGGAGATAAAGGAGAGAAATCTCAGCTTAAAAGATGGGGAATGTGGAATATTCTTGGAACAGAGATATGTAATAACCCAGAAGATGAAAAAATTAGACCTTGGTTTTACCCATGGTCTTTGATGAGTCGTTATTTTCCTGCTGGAAGTCAAATTATAAAAACTACACAGCCTTCACAAGAAGGGTTGAGAATTGTAAGTGGAGTTAATGGAGATCAGTTGACCATAGCTGTTGTGAACAATTCAAGTCAAGCTCATGAGGTAAGCTATGAAATGTTGAATGCCAACAAAGATTATCAGCTTAAAAAATATAGTTATACCGAAGAAAATAGACTTGTAGATGAAAATGATTTTCCGATCCCTTCAAAAGAAGGCATCTCGTTTACTAGAAATAAGAAATTGAAAATAGAAGTAGCTGCGAATAGCTTTTTACTATTTACCACGTACGATTTTTAAATAAATAGATAGCATGAACCTAAATACGACAGATATTATTATTCTAATCTCCTATTTTGTACTCATCATCTGGTGGGCACTTAAAAATGGAAAGAGTAAAAACTCGGATTCGTACTTTCTAGCAGGTAGAAACATGACTTGGCCAGTTGTTGGGTTCTCATTATTTGCAGCGAGTGTTTCTAGCTCCACATTAATGGGTCACTCAGGAGAAGGTTTTATTAGTGGGATAGCCGTTTTTAACTATAATATTATTTCAATTATAGTAATGGTGTTTTTTGCCATGTTCTTCCTACCGTTTTATATAAAATCGAAAATATTTACCATTCCAGAATTTTTGGAACGTCGATTTGATGGAAGATCCAGAACCTATTTTTCATTCATCACAATTATAGGAAATGTGTTTTTAGATGCAGCAGCTACTCTATATACCGGAGCGCTAATTGTGCAATTAATCTTTCCAGAAGCTGATCTTTTTTGGGTAATTGTTGTGATGGCAGTTGTTGCTGGTAGTTATACGATTATTGGTGGATTGTCTTCTGCGATCAATGCAGATTTAATTCAAGCAATCATCCTTATCGTAGGTTCTTGTATCTTATGTTTCTATGCGTTTCAAGAGATTGGAGGCTGGGAACAATTTCATCAACGATTTAGTGAAGGAGTTTGGCTGAAATTAACTCGCTCTATGGACGATCCAACGGTACCTTGGTTAGGTATGATTATAGGGATTCCCATTTTAGGATTTTACTTCTGGGGAAATAACCAGGTGATGGTACAAAGAGTGTTATCTGCTAAATCTATAGACCACGGAAGAAAAGGAGTTTTGTTTGTTGGTTTTCTGTATCTATTAACGCTCTTTATTTTCATCATTCCAGGGTTGATTGGGAGAGGAATTGACCTGTTTGGTGTTGAAAATATTCCGAATGAAATGATTTCAGGATTGGAGCTTAAAAATTCTTATGGAGTCAATACAGATGAGGTGTATCCAAGACTCATCACAAAACTACTACCTGTAGGATTAATAGGAGTAATCTTAGCAGCTATGATTTCAGCTCTAACTTCTACATTAAGTGCCACATTGAGTTCGGTTTCTACGTTGTTTACCATGGACTTCTATTCGAAAGCAGATCCCAAAGCAGATAGTCAAAAACTAGTAAAAGTGGGGAGAATCACAGCTTTGATCATGTTAATTGTTGCTGTAGCTTGGGCTCCTTTCATTGCTAAGTTCGATTCATTAGTTTCCTATTATCAGGAGATCGTTTCTTATCTGGCTCCACCTATTGTTGGAACTTTTTTCTTAGGACTTTTTTGGACACGTTCCAATTCACAAGGTGCTTTTTATGGATTGATATCGGGATTGTTTATGGCTACGACTATGATGATTGCTAAATATGGTTTTGAATTCGATCCAAACATACATTTTTTGATTATGGCTCCCATCATTATGGGACTTAGTATACTAGTTCACGTGATAGTGAGCTATGCAACAACTCCTCCCTCAGAGGAAACTATAAAAGAATACTTATGGACCAAAGAATTGTGGAGAGAAGAAACACAACAATTAAAAGGAGTGGTTTGGTATAAAAATTTCCGAGTCATATCTCTGATTTTGGTACTGAGCTGTCTCATTTTATACGGTATGTACTATTAAAAAATGAAAAACACCTCCTCTGTCAAATAAGTGAAAAGCTTATGAATAAAAATTAAATATTAACAAATTAAAAACGGAAAATTATGAAAAACATTACTTTTTTACTTATGCTGTTTTCTTGCATAGGTTTTGCACAGGTTACTGTGATGGATTTTGAAACAACCTTAGCGAACGCCCCACTTGGTAATGCAGGAGGATCATTAACAGTGGTAAACAATCCATTTAGCAATGCTGATAATAATTCAGCGAAAGTAGCTAAAATAGTAAAAGGAGGTTCTGGTGCTCAGGTTTGGGGTAGTGGAGGAGTAGAACTATCGGCTCAATTACCACTAAGCAGCAATGGAAACCTTACCTACAACAGAATTTCTATGAAAGTATATGTGCCTAAGGCAGGAATAGGAGTAGAATTTGAAGCGCAAAATGGTCCTGACTGGCAAAAACGTTTTATTTCATCTACCACCGTAGCGGAAGCCAACAAATGGGTGACGATTACTTTTGATATCTCTGTAGATAATACTAGCCTATCAGGAGCTCTTAATGGGTATATCCCTTATACAAAATTGTTTTTTGTCTTTGATAAAACGAGTTCAGGAGACCAAAGCGCAAATTCTACTTATTATGTAGATGATATTAGATTATTAGCCCAAGGAAATGTGGTACAACAAGCAAATTTACCTGTAACCTTTGAGCAAACCAATGTAGATTTCAGAATGAATTCTTTTGGAACCGTAACAGCTTCCTTAGATGTTGACCCAGTAAATAGTTCTAATAAAGTTGGAAAATTAGTGCAAACAGCAAGTTCAGATGCTTGGGGTGGGACTTTATTCGGGATGGATGGATTTGGAAAAAAAATCCCATTTACTGCTACAGAAAAAATCATGACTGTAGATGTGTATTCTCCAGCGGTTGGTATTCCTGTACTATTAAAAGTAGAGAGATCTTTTGGGTCAGAAGCATCCCAAGTTCAAGTGAATACTACCAAAGCTAATGAGTGGGAAACCTTATCTTTTGACTTTTCTACAGCTACAGGTGATAAAGTTTTAAATTTAAACTTAGACTACGATAAGTTAGCAATATTTTTTAATGCAGGTGTTAAACCTTCTGCACAAGAAACCTATTATTTTGACAATGCTCAAATGAAAGATCAAATAGCAAGTGTAGGAGACAATGTATTTATTGAAACATCAATTTATCCAAACCCTTCTCGTAATCAATGGACCATTAAAACAACCAATGCAAGTATAAAATCATTGAGTATGTTTAATATCTTAGGAAGACAAGTGTATTCTGCAAGAAATATCAATAATACATCTGAAGTAATACCAGCAAATCAATTTGCTAGTGGGGTTTACCTATTAAAAGTACAAACGGATTTGGGTGTAAAAACAGTAAAACTAATAAGAGAGTAAGCTTATTTCAGGACGGGACTAAAATAAAAATCAAAAAGGCGAGAAGTAATTCTCGCCTTTTTGATTTAGCTAAAGTCATATTTATTGCTGCTCTTCAGAAGCTTCTTTTTTACCTTTTTTGATCTTGATACTCAATGTGTTTTTCTTTTCATTCAAGTCCATAGTAATGGTATCTCCTTCAGATAACTTAGCATTGACAATTTCTTCAGCCAAAGCATCTTCTATATACTTCTGTATCGCTCGTTTAAGAGGTCTAGCTCCATATTTCTTGTCGAACCCTTTGTCAGCTATATAATCTTTTGCTTTTTCGCTTAGCTTCAATGTATAGCCTAAATCAGCTATTCTATGCAGTAGTTTGTCAAGTTCAATATCAATAATTTTATGAATATCCTCTCTTTCCAATGCGTTAAAGACAATCACGTCATCAATTCTATTTAAGAACTCAGGAGCAAAAGATTTTTTCAATGCATTCTCGATAATTCCCTTTGCATGCTCTTCTGCTTGTTCTTTTTTTGAAGTAGTTCCAAATCCAACACCAGATCCAAAGTCTTTCAACTGACGTGCACCTACATTGGAAGTCATGATGATAATTGTATTTCTAAAATCAATCTTTCTACCTAAGCTATCAGTAATATGACCATCATCAAGAATCTGTAATAACATATTAAACACATCAGGATGTGCTTTCTCAATCTCATCTAATAAGACAACAGAATAAGGCTTTCTTCTCACTTTTTCAGTAAGCTGCCCACCCTCTTCATAACCAACGTAGCCTGGAGGCGCTCCAATCAAACGAGAAATGGCAAATTTCTCCATATATTCACTCATGTCAATTCTAATAAGAGATTCCTCATTATCAAACAATTCTCTGGCCAATACTTTTGCCAATTGAGTTTTACCCACTCCTGTTTGTCCTAAGAAAATAAAAGAACCGATTGGTTTGTTAGGGTCTTTTAATCCTACTCTGTTTCTTTGAATTGCCTTTACTACTTTGGCAACAGCATCATCCTGACCAATCACTTTTCCTTTGATAAGGTTTGGTAAGTCTGCCAATCGATGACTCTCAGCTTCTGCAACTCTATTCACAGGAATGCCTGTCATCATAGAAACGACTTCAGCAACATTGTCTTCTGTTACAGTTTCACGATTCAGTTTAGAATCGTCTTCCCATTGCTTTTGTGCAGAATCCAAGGCAGCCTCCATGTTCTTTTCATCATCTCGTAACTTAGCAGCTTCTTCATATTTTTGACCGTTTACTGCATTGGTTTTTCTTTCTCGAATCAGTTCTAGTTGGGCTTCTAATTCCAAAACTTGTTGAGGAACAACAATATTGGTAATATGAATTCTCGAACCAGCTTCATCAAGAGCATCAATCGCTTTGTCTGGTAAATAACGATCCGTCATGTATCTGTTTGTCAATTTCACACAGGCTTCGATAGCACCGTCTGTAAAATCAACATTGTGATGAGACTCATATTTCGCTTTGATATTATGGAGAATTTGAATGGTTTCTTCAACACTGGTTGGATCGACAATTACCTTCTGAAATCTTCTTTCTAAAGCACCATCTTTTTCTATGTTCGTTCTGTATTCATCCAAAGTAGTAGCTCCAATACATTGGATTTCTCCTCTAGCAAGAGCAGGTTTCAGCATATTAGAAGCGTCTAGAGAACCTGTGGCGCCACCAGCACCTACTATGGTGTGGATTTCGTCAATAAATAAGATAATATCTTCATTTTTTTCAAGCTCATTCATCAATGCCTTCATGCGTTCCTCAAACTGACCTCTGTATTTTGTTCCAGCAACTAAACTTGCTAAATCTAGAGACACGATACGTTTGTCAAAAAGAATACGAGAAACCTTTCGATTTACTATTCTCAATGCCAGCCCCTCTGCGATGGCTGATTTACCCACACCAGGTTCACCAATGAGCATAGGATTGTTTTTCTTACGTCTGCTCAGAATTTGAGAGACACGCTCTATTTCTTTGTGTCTTCCTACAACAGGGTCTAGTTTTCCTGCCTCTGCAAGCGCAGTTAAATCTCTTCCGAAATTATCTAAAACAGGTGTTTTCGACTTTTTACTAGCCTTTCCTTTTTGAGGTTGATCATAAGGGTTTGGCTTGTCAGAAGAAGCGAATTCATCATCATTTTCTGATGGAGTCTCTGCAATAGGATTTATGGGTAAATCGTCGTCGATATTTTCTACATGCAGCTCTTTGTACAGAGCTTTTGCCTGATCGTAATCTACATCGTATTTATTCAACAACTTTGTCGTAGGATCGTTTTCGTTACGTAAAATACATAGTAGCAAGTGTGCAGTGTCAATTGCTTCACTTTGGTATAACTTCGCTTCAAGAAACGTCGTTTTTAAAGCTTTTTCCGCTTGTCGTGTTAAGTGAAGGCTTTTCTTTTGATTTCCTTCCAAAGTTGGAGCAGACGGATTTAGTTGCTCTAATTTCTTTCTTACCAAATCCAGATTCACTTCAAATGTCTCCAGAATTTCAATAGCCTTTCCTTCTCCTTTTCTTATCAAACCGAGTAAAAGATGTTCCGTTCCAATAAAATCGTGACCTAACCGTAAAGCCTCTTCTTTACTGAATGTAATAACATCTCTAACTTTTGGTGAAAAATTATCGTCCATAAACTATAAATAGGGTGTTAACTCTTGTAAATTTAGTCCTTTTTTTAGGAAAAAATTACAAAAAGAATGCCATCGGTAAAATCATGACATTTTGACTTGTAAATTTACTTCAGAAACACCTGTAAATCAAACAGGTAAAAAAGACAAAAAAATTATCAAGAAATGTTAATAACTCTAGGGGTTTCAGCCTGAAAAATGTTTGCTGAAAACTCGAATTATACTAACTTGCTAGTTATTAAAATTAGTAAATAATTAACAATATTTAGCGTATGGCAGACGGAGAAAAGTTAATCCCGATTAATATTGAAGAGCAGATGAAATCTGCATACATCGACTATTCAATGTCAGTAATTGTCTCGAGAGCATTACCAGATGTTAGAGATGGTTTAAAACCGGTACATAGAAGAGTTTTGTATGGAATGCATGAATTAGGAATAAAATCTACTGGAGCGTATAAGAAATCCGCAAGAGTTGTAGGGGAGGTGCTAGGTAAGTACCATCCGCATGGAGATACATCAGTATACGATTCTATGGTTCGTATGGCTCAGGATTGGAGTGTTCGTTACTTGATGGTAGATGGACAAGGGAATTTCGGATCTGTAGATGGAGATAGTCCAGCGGCAATGAGATATACTGAGGTTCGAATGCAAAAGATTTCTGAAGAGATGCTTTCAGATATTGAAAAGGACACCGTTGACCATAAGTTGAATTTTGATGATACACTACAAGAGCCTACGGTTTTACCAACTAGAATTCCAAGTCTACTAGTAAATGGGGCATCTGGAATTGCTGTAGGAATGGCAACCAATATGGCGCCTCACAATTTAACAGAAGTAATCAATGGTACGATTGCTTACATCGATAATAGAGATATTGAAATCGATGAGTTGATGCAACATGTAAAGGCTCCTGATTTTCCAACTGGAGGAGTTATTTATGGTTACGATGGTGTAAGAGAAGCTTTCCATACAGGTCGAGGAAGAATCGTAATGCGCGGAAAAGCCACTATTGAGGAGGTAAAGGGCAGAGAATGTATTATTGTCACCGAGATTCCTTTCCAAGTGAACAAGGCGGATATGATTAAGAAGACTGCTGAGTTGGTGAACGAGAAGAAATTAGAAGGGATTGCTAATATTCGTGACGAGTCGGATAGAAAGGGAATGCGTATCGTATATGTATTGAAAAGAGATGCGATTCCTAATATTGTATTGAACAAATTATACAAGTATACTGCGCTTCAAACTTCTTTCAGTGTCAACAACATTGCTCTAGTAAATGGTCGTCCAGAGCAGTTGAATTTAAAACAATTAATTCATCACTTTGTAGATCATAGACACGAAGTCGTTGTTCGAAGAACTCAATATGAGTTGAAAAAAGCAGAAGCCAGAGCGCACATTTTAGAAGGGTTAATTATTGCTTCTGATAACATAGATGAAGTGATCAAATTAATTCGTGCTTCTAGCAATGCTGATGAAGCGAGAGAAACTTTGATGAATCGTTTTGAACTGACAGAGATTCAGGCGAAAGCAATTGTTGAGATGAGATTACGTCAACTGACTGGTCTGGAGCAAGACAAGTTAAGAGCTGAGTACGATGAGATCATTAAAACGATTGCTGACTTAAAAGACATTCTATCGAATGAGCCCAGACGTTATAATATTATCAAAGATGAGTTAACCGTCATCAGAGATAAATATGGAGATGAGCGTCGTTCTGAGATTGAGTATGCAGGTGGAGATATGAGAATTGAGGATATGATTCCAAATTCTAAGGTTGTAGTTACGATTTCTAATGCGGGTTACTTAAAGAGAACCAATTTAGATGAGTATAAAGTTCAGAATAGAGGAGGTAGAGGTCAAAAAGGAGCAACAACTCGTAACGAAGATTTCTTAGAGCACTTGTTTATTGGAACCAATCATCAGTACATGTTGTTCTTTACTCAGAAAGGAAAAGTTTTCTGGATGCGTGTCTTTGAAGTTCCAGAGGGAGGTAAAAATTCAAAAGGACGTGCAATCCAAAATCTAATCAATATTGAACAGGATGATAAGGTGAAAGCATTTCTTGTCACCCAAGATTTGAAAGATGAAGAGTATGTAAACAGCCATTATGTTATTATGGCAACTAAGAAGGGGCAGGTGAAAAAGACTTCTCTAGAACAGTATTCAAGGCCTAGAACAAATGGAATTAACGCGATTACTATTCGTGAGGATGATGAATTGTTAGAAGCAAAACTAACCACAGGAGATAGTCAAGTAATGTTGGCACTAAAGTCTGGAAAGGCTATTCGCTTTGAAGAAGAGAAGACGCGTCCAATGGGAAGAACAGCATCTGGAGTTCGTGGAATTACATTGGCTCATGAAAATGATGAAGTAGTTGGAATGGTAGCTGTTAACGATATGCAAAGTAATATTCTAGTAGTTTCTGAAAAAGGCTATGGAAAACGATCAAGCTTAGAAGATTACAGAATTACCAATAGAGGAGGTAAAGGTGTTAAAACATTGAATATCTCAGAAAAAACAGGTAATTTAGTCGCCATTAAAAATGTAGATGATTCCAATGATTTGATGATTATCAATAAATCGGGAATCACCATCAGAATGGCTGTTGAAGACTTGCGTGTTATGGGTAGAGCAACCCAAGGTGTAAAACTCATCAATATTAAAGATAGCGATAGTATTGCTGCAGTTGCCAAAGTAATGCACGAAGAAGATGCTACTGAGGAAGCTGAAAATGGCACGGAAGTTGAAAATGAGTCAAATGATAGTCAAGAATAATACTTAGAATTAAATAAACAAGAATGAAAACTAGATTAGTAGCGCTCTTCTTATTAACATCGTTAGTGACATTTGCGCAAAAAAGTGAGTTAAAAACTGCTGAAAAAGCGATTAAAAAGCAAGATTATGCGTCTGCTATTAATGCCTTAAAAGCGGCTGAGGGATCTATTGAAAGTGCTGATGCTAAGCTCAAATCAAAATTTTACTTTCTAAAAGGACAGGCTTACATGGCTAAAAAAGACTATGGAACTGCCTCTAAAGCTTTTAAAGATTTGGAAGCTTTTGAAAAAAAATCTGGAAAAGTAAGATACTCAGATGACGCAGCTCCTATGATGACTCAGTTGATTCAAGATGTAGCGGCAAGAGGATCTAAGTTATACTCGGAAAAAGATTATGCCAATGCTAGCAAAGATTTTTACATGGTATACGAGCTTAATCCGAAAGACACAACGTTCATGTTCAATGCGGCGATTAGTGCTACCATCGGTAAAGATTACGACAATGCTTTAAAGTATTACAAGTCGCTTCAAGATATCGGTTATACTGGAATCTCAAAAGGATACTATGCGATTAACAAAGAAACGAACAAGAAAGAAAACTTAGGAGAGAAGCAAAGTAGAGACTTTATGGTGAAGTCTGGTAAGTACTCAAACCCTACAGATGAAACTACAGAATCTAAATTAGGAGATATTGCTAAAAACATGGCTTATATCTACAATCAGCAAGGTAAAACGGAAGAAGCTATAGGAGCTATCCAAAAGGCAAGAAGTTTGTATCCAAAAGATTTAGGATTGATTCTATCTGAAGCTGACCTGTACATCAAATTGAACAAGATGGATAAGTTTGGGGAATTGATGAAATTAGCTGTAGAGCAAGATCCAGAAAATCCAACCTTATTCTTTAACCTAGGAGCTGTAAACCAAGATCAAAAAAATAACGAAGAAGCTAAGAAGTATTACGAGAAGGCAATTGAATTAAAGCCTGATTACGGCGATGCTTACATGAACCTAGGGGTTTTAACCTTAGAAAAAGAAGCTCCTATCGTAGAAGAAATGAACAAGAATTTATCTGATTTTAAAAAGTACGATGAATTGTTGTTAAAGCAAAAAGCAGTATACAAAGAAGCGCTTCCATACTTAGAGAAAGCAGATCAATATGCAAGAAACATAGAGATTGTGAAGACTTTAATGAATATTTATGAAAGCCTTGAAATGAGTGAAAAAGCGAAAAAGTATAGAGAATTATACAAAGAGTTAAGAGGCTAAGATCTCATATAGCACCATAAAAAAACCAGAGTATTTACTCTGGTTTTTTTATACGATTTTTTTAATGACTCGCAGTTTATGTGTATGCGTTTGGGTATCTGTATTGTATATGCCACTGTGATCTAGTACATCGATTCGAACTTTACCATGCGCATGAATAATAAAGTAGTCTTGCATAATAATTCCTACATGCGTAATCACTCCTTCATTATTATCGAAGAAAGCCAAATCACCAGGTTCGCTCTCTTCAATAAAACTCAGAACTTCTCCTTGTGTAGCTTGATCTTTCGCATCTCTTAACAATTTATAACCACACAATTTATAGACCATCTGTGTAAAGCCTGAGCAGTCGATGCCAAAAGGAGTTTTCCCACCCCACAGGTAAGGAGTGTTAAGAAACATAAAAGCTTTTCTTACAATTTCTCTTTTGTCTAATTGTTTTGCAAAAACATCCCCTTCATAAGAGTATACATGATCATCAATAGTAAACTGCTGATTCTCTAAAAAAGGCAACCTAGAACCGATGGGAACTGTTGTTAATTGACTATTCTGATCAGTGATATAATCTAAAATTTCTGAAGTATAATGATGTCTAGAATCCGATAATTTGTTAAATAACTCTTCGTCAATCTTAATATACTGCTTGTTGTCAATAAATCCAATATAGTCATCGAAATGGATTTGAATTTTGCTCCACTTTTGGTCTTTTTCTAGTATAGTAAAATGCTCTCCAAAAAGAACTTGAGAAACCATTTCTGAGCTATCTCTCGGTTCTGCTCGAAGAGGCACAATACTTAACTGACAAATACCGTAGAGCATATTTAACGTATCGGTTATTATTTTATAATGCTTCTATCACCATAGCACTGGCTCCACCTCCACCATTACAAATACCAGCTGCTCCGATCTTAGCATTGTTTTGCTTAAGAATAGAAGTAAGAGCGATCACAATTCTAGCTCCTGAAACTCCTAGAGGATGCCCCAAAGAGACAGCACCACCATTTACATTGACTTTGCTATCGTCTAAACCTAAAATCTTCATATTTGCTAAACCTACTACAGAAAAAGCTTCATTCAATTCAAAATAATCTACATCATCAATCGAAATATTCGCTTTTGCTAGAGCTTTTGGCAATGCTTTGGCTGGTGCAGTAGTAAACCATTTTGGCTCATGTGCAGCATCTGCATAACTTCTTATTTTAGCAAGGGGTTTCAGTCCGAGTTCGTTTGCTTTTTCAGAAGACATTAACACCAATGCAGCTCCACCATCGTTGATTGTAGAAGCATTAGCAGCTGTAACAGTACCTTCCTTCGAGAAAGCAGGACGTAATGATGGAATTTTTTCCATTCTTACATTTTTGTACTCTTCATCTTCAGAAACAATTACAGGCTCACCTCTCCTTTGAGGAACTTCAACAGGAACTACTTCATCAGAAAACTTACCTGACTTCCAAGCTTCAGATGAACGTGTATATGATTGGATTGCAAAAGCATCTTGGTCTTCTCTCGAAAATTCATATTCAGTTGCACAAGCATCGGCACAAACTCCCATAGCTACACCATCATAAACATCTACGAGGCCATCTTTTTGCATTCCGTCTTCCATCTTAGCAGGACCGAATTTCGTTGCTTGTCTAGCATGATAATAATGAGGAATAGAGCTCATATTTTCCATTCCACCAGCTACCACAATATCAGTATCCCCCAAAGCAATACTTTGTGCTGCCAACATGATAGACTTCATACCTGAAGAGCATACTTTATTAATGGTTGTGCAAGGAACCGTGTCTGGAATTCCAGCAAAGATCGCTGCCTGTCTAGCTGGAGCCTGACCTAAACCCGCTGAAACAACATTTCCCATGAAAACCTCTTCAACATGAATCGGATCTAAATTGATTTTATTTAATGCTCCTTTGATGGCAATTGAACCTAACTTTGGAGCAGGAACACTTGATAATGATCCCATAAAACTTCCCATTGGAGTTCTTGCTACAGATACGATTACGACTTCCCTTGTATTCATTATTTTTTATTTTAATTCGATTTGATTTGTACTGCGAAATTAACCATTTTAAATCAATTTCATGAGGAATTGAAGTCTTGAATTTCTCACCTGTATTTTTTTAAGTAAGTTTGTTTTAACGTAAGAATTTCATGAGCAAATCTATTAACAAGCTGTATCAGCATAATACAATTATCTACAAAGTTCTCCTTTTCCTCATTACAACTTTTGTAATTGTATATCTTTTCCCAAAAGGTGGGCAATTTAAATACGATTTTAATAAAGGAAAACCATGGCAGTACGAAAATTTATATGCTACTTTTGATTTTGCAATTGAAAAAACAGAAGAAGAAATTGCTGAGGAGAAAAAAGAAATTGAAGCAAATTCAAAATTCTACTTTTTATATGATGCCTCAGTTGTTGAAAATGTAAAAGAGACATTCAAGCTTCGGAGCTCTTTACTAAAGATGAGCGATTCATTGTCGAATCTAGATATTGAAAGTATCACACTTCTTGGAAACTCAATTATTGAATCTGTATATCAGAATGGTTTTCTAGATTCTGGTAGCTTAGGAATCGTCTCTGATAAAAACACGTTAATTGCACTCAAAAAGAACAGTCAAGTTGAAGATATCATTTATCACAGATTGCTTCAATCGAACGATGTATTGGAATTGATTACGAGTAGGCTGGGAGAGCGCCCTTATAATTATGCCCAATCTATTAATCTATCCATTTTAACAGATGTTATAAAACCAAATGTAACATACGATGCAGTCTTTACTCAAAAAGTTCTTGATGATGCCATTCGTTCAATTTCTCTCACAAAAGGAAAGGTGTCTACTGGAGAGCACATTATTTTAAAGGGCGACATCGTAGAAGGTAGAAAACTAGCGATATTGTCTTCTTTGAAAAAAGAATCCGAATCCAAGTTGTGGACGAAGGCAAACTACTACTGGATTGTAATGGGATATACGGTCTTAGTATCATTAGCTTTATTAATGTTGCTTTTGTTTTTAAGAAAGTACCGTTTCGAGATTTATAACAACAATAACAAAGTGACATTTATCTTTTTCAATGTCAGTTTAATGATTCTCATACAAACATTGGTTGTAAAGTACAATGCTGATTATTTGTATGTAGTGCCTTTGAGTATTTTGCCCATCGTTTTAAAAGCGTTTTTTGATGCTCGACTAGGACTTTTCACTCATGTTCTAACGGTATTACTGCTAGGGTTTATTGTTCCTAATAGTTTTGAGTTTATCTATCTCCATATCATTGCAGGAATCGTAACCATTTTAACAGTTTCAGAACTTTATAAGAGAGCTAATCTATTTATCTCAATAGGCCAGATTACCTTGATTTATATGATTACCTATTTGGCTTTTTCCATTATCAAAGAAGGAAATGCTACACAGGTAAATTGGGAGTATTTTTTAATGTTTGGAGCCAACGGGTTGCTTTCGTTTTTATCTTTGTTCTTTATCTATTTGTATGAGAAAATTTTCGGCTTGGTATCAGATGTAACATTGTTAGAACTATCAAATACCAACACGAAATTACTTAGAGAGCTAAATGAAAAAGCTCCTGGTACTTTTCAACACTCTATGCAAGTTGCTAATCTGGCTGAAGCTGCTGCAAACGAAATAGGAGCAAACTCAATGTTGGTGAGAACAGGTGCTCTGTATCATGACATAGGTAAAATGCTCAATCCGATGTATTTTATCGAAAACCAATCTACGGGAGTAAACCCACACAATGACCTTTCTCCAGAGGATAGTGCAAAAATTATTACAGATCATGTAATTAAAGGTATTGAGCTAGCCAAAAAAAACAATCTACCCGATAGGATTATAGATTTTATTCGTACGCATCACGGCACGAGTTTGGTGTATTATTTTTATGCGAAAGAAAAGGAACAAAGTGAGGACGATGAAGAAGTAGATATTCAAAAATACCAATACAAAGGACCTATTCCTTTTTCAAAAGAGACAGCTATTCTTATGATTTGTGATGCAGCTGAAGCAGCTTCTAAAAGTTTAAAACAGCCTACAGCACAATCTATTGATGAGTTGATTAATAAGATCGTAGAAAAGCAAAAATCCGACAATCAGTTTATCAACTCTAATATTACTTTTAGGGAAATTGAAACCATTAAAAAGGTGGTAAAGAGAAAGTTGATGAATATTTATCATTTGAGGGTTGAATATCCAGAATAAATTATTGTAAAAACCCTAAAAAGTCTTGCGAAATTGTAATTGGAATCTTACATTTGCACCCGCCTAAACGATAAAATGATTTTTGTTGGATAGGTTTGCAATTCTAAAGCTAACATTGTTAGTTTTATGGAGAGGTGGCAGAGTGGTAATGCAGCAGCCTGCTAAGCTGTCATCCTTAGGGATGCCCGGGTTCGAATCCCGGTCTCTCCGCAGAAATTGCAAAGTTCTTTATTTATAAAGTACACCTCGGGGTGTAGCGTAGCCCGGTCATCGCGCCTGCTTTGGGAGCAGGAGGTCGCAGGTTCGAATCCTGCCACCCCGACAAAAAGTTGAATCGAAATTTTAT
>JANQMD010000023.1 GCA_028280265.1 Flavobacteriaceae bacterium | reverse complement strand
GACAATTCAAAAGAAAATAGTTCTGGAATAAAATAGACACTCTCCAAATTTATATCGAAAGATGACAAAACAAGAACAAGAGATCAATAGAAAACAGGCCCTAAAGAAGATAGGGAACTATGGGAAATATGCGGCACTCACTGCATTGGGTACCTATATGATGTTGAACCCAAAAACGGCACAGGCAGGTAGTGTACCTCCAGACAATCCTGGGGCTGGTTTTTAGAAAGTAATCAAATCTCTAGGATTATTTTATTCATTTAACGAGAGATATAATAGAGAGATAAACAATATAGAAGTTATTGATTCATTTTTAAATTTAATAAAAGAGTCGATTATTGTGTGGAAAACCCTGACAGTATTGTCAGGGTTTTTATTTTGTTTGCGATATGAAAGTTTTTACAACTGTCACCTATCGATTGAAAGATAAAATAATGTGAGTTTGATATAATACGAATTGACTATCAAAAAGCTCATCTTTCTTTAGCAAGAAAAGTAATGTTATTCCTTTGGATCAGCCTGATATGCAGTAATGATAAATCATTTAAAGCGTTCTTTTTTACATTTTTAAGAGTGTATTTAAAATGATTTCTTATGTAATACTCACGTTAAATATCGTTTTAAGAAGGCTTTTTGGGTTTTATAAGCGTATGGAAACTCCTGCACTGACAATGGAGTTGTCTATATTCAATTCAGCAGGATTTACCTGATTGTATTGTGGGTAGAAATTATAAACACCAGTTCTTGTGCTATTTCTGTAAGAGATATTCACTTTATAGTCTCTAAAATTAAAACCGATACCCAAAGAGTAAGTTTGTCTATTGTCAGAATCAATGGCATTTGCATCTGGACTTTGCTCGTAGATGTACCCTCCGCGTAGACTTAAGTTTCCAAAGCGCCATTCGGTTCCAGTACTTAATGTGCCCGCATTTCTTAATTGAGCATCAAAGAATCGATTTTCATTGGTAAAATCTGCTCCAGTTAAATTGAGTCCTCGAAAATCTCTTACAGTATAGTCTAAACTAAGCAATCCAAATTTTCCAAAAACAATAGCAGCACTTGCTGTGTATCGGCTAGGGGTTCTTAATTTGTAAACAAAACTCTGGCTCGGTAAAATAACACCGGCAGTATTGTCGTATATGGTAGTATTATTACTAACAGCAATCTCTGTATCTCCTAAAAATCCATCATTGTTTACAATGTTGGAATCTTCTATCATTTCCGTAAACCATGTGGGAGATTGATAGCTAAACCCTAAACGGAAACTTTTTGCAGGTTTATAAATAAAACCAGCACTTAATGAAAAACCAGTTCCATTGGTAAAGTTCTCTTGATAGAATCGAGCATTTAATGTATTTCCATTTCCATCATTGCTTGTTTCTCTTAATGTGGCACGTTGACTAAAAGTAATGTCATAAAAATTTAACCCCAAACCAACATGTAATTTGCCCTGATACTCACCTGAGAAGGCTAAGTTTAACTCAGAAATATCTCCATTGTAATTGTTGAAAAACCGTTGGTTTTCAGCATTGTTATATTGAATAACAGGATTGTTTGTGTCTAGAGGAAAGGTATTGAACGAAGCAAAGCCACTATTTCCAGAGGCAAAAAAACTATTGTCTAAATCTGCTAATATTCTATAATTAACACCCAAAGCAGCTTTGGTCCAATCGCCATTATTTGTGTCATCAAAAGAAAAAACAGCACCAGCATTGGAGATTCTAAAGTATTCTTCTTGAGTGTTTACGGAGTTTCCATAGTACAATGCTCGAATATCCGTACTTCTCGATTGAAAATCAATGGAAACATGACTTCCATTAAAGACTGAAATTCCAGCAGGATTGATGGTCATAGAAGACACATCTCCTCCCAAGGCACCAAAAGCACCACCCATGGCGGTAAATCTTGAGCTACCATTGTTGCTGTTTTGTGAAAACAGAATTGATAAATCTTCGTAGCCCAATGCTTGGGAGTAAGACACAAGAGAACTGATGGCCAACGCCAAAGTAAGGATGATTTTTTTCATTTGTTATAAGGTTGCAATGTAGATAGATAGAGATCTATCATTAATTAAAGAATTCTTTTATGTACAAGTGACTAGCCTCTTCTTCTAGATCCAGATCTTCTTGAAGTGCCTCTTGAAGAGCCTCTGGAAGAAGACCTATTGAAAGAGGATCGTCTACTATTATTGGATCTTCTAATGGAAGAGTTGGATCGTCTTGATGAATTAGTGTTAAAATTTCTTCTGCTGTTGGAAGATCGCCTTGTAGAACTACTTCCTCTTCGAACATTAGAGCTATTCCCTCTACGAACATTGGAAGATCTTCTTGAGTTTGAATATGAGCTGGAATTTCTTCTCGAGTAAGTACCGTTTCTTCTTACGGTAGAGCCTCTTCTTCCAAAAGATCGATTGTAAGCCAACCTACGGCCATATCGAACATTTCCATTGAAGTACCTTCCTCCTCTTACACCCCAATATCCATTGTATGCATAAAATGGTTGATTCCATCCCCACCAAGGATTGTAAAACTGTCCCCATCCGAAGCCTAAGCCCCAGCGACTACCTAACCAGAAATTTCCTCCTACACCGTAAAAATAGGGATCCCATCCCCACCAGTTATTCCATCGGTTCCAACCCCATCCGTTCCAGCCATTCCATCCCCAACCATTGTTTAGGTTGATGTTCACAACTACATCGGTGTTATCATCATTGTATCCCCACGCTCTATTGGGATTGTATTCTCTTTGAGTATTGTCATCTTCTTGTATGGTATCATTGATAGAACTGTACCTTTCGACATCCGTAAAAATATCTGTACCATTGATTCTATCAATACGCTCAACTTCTTTCAGAAAATAGTCTTTGTTGTGCTGCTTGTACTCTTCTGTATTTTGAACGACAACTCTAGGTGATCTTCTTTCATTTGAATAGATTCCATCATCGTCAGGTACATTCTGATAAATTGTACACGAAGCAGTGAAAATTAAAACAAACAAAAGGGAGAAGATGGTTGAGAATCTTTTGAAAGAGTAATTGCGTTCCATAATGTGTTTTTTTAAAGATGACTTAAAATGTAAAAACAGATAGCTAAAAAGTGAAAAACTTTCTTTGTCTATCCTCAAAATGATTTAGTTTTGCTCTAATTTTTTGAGTGTAAACAAATTTACTATAAATTTTACAACAAGAAATTAGCAATATTTATGCCAAAGTTTAGATTATGAGTAAGAAGTTAACGAAAAGAGCAGAGGATTATTCCAAATGGTATAACGAAATTATCGTCAAAGCTGATTTAGCAGAAAACTCTGCTGTACGCGGCTGTATGGTTATAAAACCTTATGGATTTGCTATTTGGGAGAAGATGCAAGCAGAGCTTGATCGAATGTTTAAAGAAACAGGACATCAGAATGCATACTTTCCATTGTTTGTTCCTAAAAGCTTGTTTGAGGCTGAAGAGAAAAATGCAGAAGGATTTGCAAAAGAATGTGCTGTTGTTACTCATTATAGACTAGAAAATGATCCTGAAAGAGAAGGAAAATTACGTGTAGATCCAGAGGCGAAGTTGGAAGAAGAGTTAGTGGTAAGACCCACCTCGGAAGCCATTATATGGAATACATACAAAGGCTGGATCCAATCTTACAGAGATTTACCTTTGTTAATCAATCAATGGGCGAATGTTGTTCGTTGGGAAATGAGAACACGTCTTTTCTTAAGAACTGCAGAATTCTTGTGGCAAGAGGGACATACAGCTCACGGGACAAAAAAAGAAGCTCTACAAGAAGCAAAACAAATGCAAGAAGTGTACGCAGAATTTGCAGAGCAATTTATGGCGATGCCAGTTATTAAAGGTTCTAAATCTGAGAGCGAACGTTTTGCGGGTGCGGATGAAACGTATACCATAGAAGCATTGATGCAAGATGGGAAAGCTTTACAGGCAGGAACATCTCATTTTTTAGGTCAAAATTTTGCAAAAGCTTTTGATGTAAAATACACTTCCAAAGAAGGAAAACAAGAATATGTTTGGGCAACATCATGGGGAGTATCTACTCGTTTGATTGGTGGATTAATCATGACACATTCTGATGATTTTGGTTTGGTATTGCCTCCAAGGTTAGCACCTATCCAGGTAGTTATTGTGCCAATTTATAAAGGAGAAGAGCAATTACAAGCGATTTCTCAAAAAGTAGATGGTATTGTGAAAGCTTTACGAGCAAAAAGAATTTCTGTGAAATTTGATGATAGAGATACATTTAGACCAGGCGCAAAGTTTGCAGAATACGAACTAAAAGGTGTTCCTGTAAGAATAGCCATGGGGAATAGGGATATAGAAAACAATACAGTGGAAGTGGCTAGGAGAGATACACTAGAAAAACAAACTGTATCTCAAGATGATGTCGTTGACTTTGTCGCTGATTTGTTAGATAAGATTCAAGAGAATTTATTTGACAAAGCAGTGTCTTACAGAAATAACCATATTACAGAGGTAAATTCTTTTGATGAGTTTAAAAACATAATAGAGAATAAAGGAGGTTTTGTTTCTGCTCATTGGGATGGGACTATGGAGACTGAAAACAAGATAAAAGAGTTAACCAAAGCAACAATTCGTTGTATTCCTAATGACATAAAAGAAGAGAGCGGGAAGTGTGTATTAACAGGGAATGAATCAGCAAGAAGAGTTCTTTTTGCAAAAGCATATTAATTTTTTTAAAAAAGTGTTGTAGAAATTTAAAAACGTTGTATATTTGCATCCGCAATCGAGGGATTATTCTTAGGAGATTGCAAAATGGTCCGTTCGTCTAGGGGTTAGGACGCCAGGTTTTCATCCTGGTAACACGGGTTCGATTCCCGTACGGACTACAAGTTTTTATAAAACAAAAGTTAAGAATGGCAAATCATAAGTCAGCATTAAAGAGAATTAGAAGTAACGAAGCGAAAAGACTTCGTAACAAGTATCAGCATAAAACAGCAAGAAACGCTGTAAGAGATTTACGTGCTGCTACAGACAAGAAGGAAGCAGAAGGAATGTTAGTGAAAGTAACTTCTATGTTAGATAAATTAGCGAAGAATAACATTATTCACAAAAACAAAGCTGCTAACTTAAAATCTAAATTAGCAAAGCAAGTAGCTGCTCTTTAATAAAAAGGTTAACGTACAAAACAAGAAAGCGCTTAGAAATTCTCTAAGCGCTTTCTTGTTTTATGATTTAGAGCCAAGAGAGTAGGGGATCAAGATCAATTGTTGTGTTTGTTATTGATGATTGTAGATTTTTGATTGACGATATTTGAATGATGAACATTGAAAATACAGAAAAAGAATTGTAGCTAGATTTCCTGCCTGCTGTAGGCTGGTTTGTCACTTTTTCACCCTTGTCTGCCGACTGACAGAAAGGAAAAAGTGGAAAGGAAAAAGAAAGACAACATTTAGTCTTGGTCCGAGAGTAGTTCTGTGAGTTTAACGAAACTTTATGGGATTTAATGTTAGTTTTCTTGGAGTTTCATGTCTAAGCATTGTACATTTGATAGATTCTTTTTTAATCAACTGAGTATTATGAAGAAATTAGCGATTTTATTGCTGTTTTTACTATTGGTAAATACCGCTTTTTCACAAATTTTAGATCCTGTAGAGTGGAAGACATCTGTAGAAAAAGTATCCGATATAGAGTATAAGCTTATTACCAAGGCTTCTATAGAAAAAGGGTGGCACTTGTATTCTCAAAGTGTTCCTGAAGATGGACCCATTCCAACAACATTTCGATACAATTTAGTAGATGGAAAAGTTGTACCTACCGGAAACACAGAAGAAGAGGAAGGTCATACGGTTGATGATCCTGTTTTTGGAATGAAAATCAAATATTTTGAAAATGAAGCGACCTTTGTACAGAGGGTAACTTTTACAAAATTATTAGATTTAGTGGAAGGTTCGGTAGAATTTATGGTCTGTGATGACAAACGATGTCTACCACCAACTGAGGTGAACTTAGTCTTCAATATTTCAGGAAAAGCCATACAAAAAGTTGACGGGGAAAAGTTGAATATCAACACAGGAGATACCAATGCTTTGTTGTATGGACTCTCTACAAGCGATATACAAAAAGCAACCATTGATTGCGATGGAACAATCATTACCGATATTGGAAATTCGGATACAAGTAAAAGTAACTTATGGAACATCTTTGTACTTGGTTTTCTGGGAGGATTGTTAGCCTTACTCACACCTTGTGTGTTTCCGATGATTCCGTTAACCGTAAGTTTTTTCACAAAACAAAATGGTGATCAAAAAGGAAAAGGAATTTCAAAAGCAGTACTTTATGGATTTTTCATTTTAGCCGTTTACCTTATTTTAAGTGTGCCATTTCATTTACTAGATTCTGTGAATCCCGATATTTTGAATGAGATATCGACCAACGTATGGTTGAATGTGGTTTTTTTCCTCGTATTTCTGTTTTTTGCTTTCTCATTCTTTGGATATTATGAGTTGACATTACCATCTAGTTGGACTTCAAAAACCACTCAAGGAGAAAATGTGGGTGGAATTGTAGGTGTATTTTTTATGGCACTCACATTGGCCTTAGTATCTTTTTCTTGTACCGGACCCATCTTAGGGTCTCTGTTGGCAGGATCTCTCACAGCAGATGGTGGAGCTTGGCAATTAACAGCAGGAATGGGAGGTTTTGGCGTTGCATTAGGATTGCCCTTTGCCATCTTTGCGATGTTTCCAAACATGTTAAACTCGCTCCCCAAATCAGGAGGGTGGTTAAATACTACCAAAGTAATTCTTGGTTTCTTGGAATTGGCGTTGGCATTTAAATTTTTATCAAATGCAGACTTGGTACAACATTGGGGAATCTTAAAGATTGAGGCATTTCTAGGAGTATGGATTGTTGTATTTGTAGGCTTGGCATTGTACCTCTTTGGTAAAATAAAATTCCCACACGATTCTCCGATCAAAAAGCTCTCCTTTATCAGGTTCTCAAGTGGTATTTTGGTGTTGGCTTTTGCTGTTTATTTAGCTTCAGGATTTCGAGTAAAAGAGGAAACAAAAACCTTTACGCCCTTAACCATACTCAGCGGACTAGCACCTCCTGTAGGATACAGCTTTATCTATCCCAAAGAGTGTCCGAACAACTTAGATTGTTTTAAAGACTTAAAAGAAGGCTTAGCCTATGCGCAAAAGGTAGACAAACCTATTATGATTGATTTTACAGGTTATGCTTGTGTAAACTGTAGGAAGATGGAAGAGCATGTATGGCCGAAAGAAAAAATAGATCAGCTTCTACGAAATGAGTATGTAATTATTTCCTTGTATGTAGATGATAAAAAAGCACTGCCAGAGAGTCAACAAATAGAAGTAGATCGTGGAAATGGAGGGACAAGAAAATTGAAAAATTATGGTCATAAATGGGCCCATTTTCAGACACAATTCTTTCAATCGAACTCTCAACCGTTTTATGTATTGTTGAGTCCAGATGGGAAACAAATATTAAACAAACCAGTTGGTTACACTCCAGATGTTGATGAGTATGAGCGTTTTTTACAATGCGGTTTAGATGTTAATAAAAAGATGAAAAACTAGCATATTTATTTCAAAAAATAAATTCCTATTTGAGTAGAAAAAATTAATTTCGAAAACTAATTTAGTGCCTGTAAGGTTTTCAAAAAAATCATACAAACTAAGAACACAAAACGTATAAAAAGAGTAAAAAAATAAATATGTCAGAAACAGTTGAAAGAGTAGAATGCTTAATCATTGGATCAGGACCCGCAGGATATACTGCAGCAATTTATGCTTCAAGAGCAGATTTGAAACCTGTAATGTATACTGGAATGCAGATGGGGGGACAATTAACAACAACAACAGAAGTAGACAATTTCCCTGGATATCCAAATGGCACAGATGGTACAATGATGATGGAAGACCTGAAAAATCAGGCTGAACGTTTTGGAACGGAAGTTCGTTTTGGAATGGTAACTAAAGTAGACTTATCCAAAGAACAAGGAGGAGTTCATACAGTATTAGTTGACGATTCAAAAGCCATAGAAGCAGAAACAATTATTATTTCTACAGGTGCTTCTGCAAAATACCTTGGATTGGAAAATGAGCAGCGTTTGATTGGAGGAGGGGTTTCAGCATGTGCTACATGTGATGGATTTTTCTACAAAGGTCAAGATGTCATTGTAGTTGGAGGTGGAGATACGGCAGCTGAAGAGGCTACGTATTTAGCAAAATTGTGTAAAAAAGTAACCATGCTGGTTCGTAGAGATGAAATGAGAGCTTCTAAGGCTATGCAACACCGTGTGAATAATACAGAAAATTTAGAAGTGTTATACAACACTGAACTAGATGATGTTTTAGGTGAAAATGTTGTGGAAGGGGTTCGTGTAGTAAACAACCAAACGAATGAGAAACACGAAATTCCTGTGATGGGTGTGTTTATTGCGATTGGACATAAACCAAACACAGATTTGTTCAAGGGAATGTTGGAAATGGATGAGACGGGATATTTAATTACCGAAGGGAAAAGTACAAAAACTAATGTTCCAGGTGTGTTTGCAGCTGGCGATGTACAAGACAAAGAGTACAGGCAAGCGGTTACGGCAGCCGGAACTGGATGTATGGCAGCATTGGATGCAGAAAGGTACTTAGCTAGTTTGCACTAATAAAACGTTGATTTTATAAATCAAAAAAGCTGTCGATAGACAGCTTTTTTTGTGCAACAAAACTATTTCCAATATTTCTCTTTTTACACAATAAATATTTATTTTCCTTGTTTTATATAGGTTGTTAAATATGTTTTAGAGGAATAATATTTCATATAAAAGCAATATATTTGGAATCCTAAAATCTCTATAACTTTTATGAAGTTATTTAAGAAGCTATTTTTTTTAACTTTTATCTCATTTTTTGCAGCGAATGCAGTAGCTCAAGAGACTTTACCTATCTATTCCGATTATTTATCTGATAATGTGTATTTGATACACCCTGCTGCGGCCGGTATTGGAAATACAGGGAAGTTGCGTTTTACTGCAAGGCAACAATGGGCAGGAATTAAGGATGCTCCTACATTACAGACACTAAGCTTTCACAATCGCTTTGGAGAAAAAGCAGCTTTGGGAGCTATTTTATTCAACGATAGTAATGGGTTTCACTCTCAAAAAGGATTTCAGGGTACATATGCTTATCACTTGGAATTAAATAGAGATAATTTTATCAACCAATTGTCATTTGGAATTTCACTAACAGCGGTTCAAAATCAGGTAGACCAATCACAATTTTTTGGAGATCCTGCTATTGCTCAATTGATTCAAAGTGATAGTTATTTTAATGCTGATTTTGGGATTGCATACCACAGGGCTGGATTTTCTTCTTATTTTACGTTGAAAAATCTTCTGTTAGCAACAAAGAATAGCCTTAATAATAACCTAGAACCTCTAAACTTAAGGAATTACATTCTGTCTTTGGGTTACTATTTTGGAAATGAAGACAGTTATTTTCAATACGAGCCCTCAGTAATGATTCAGTTAAGAGAATCTACAGGTGAAAGAATAGCGGACTTCAATATGAAAGCCTACAAAACTTTTGGAGACACTCAACTATGGGTGGCACTTTCGTATCGTAGGAGCTTTGACGCCAACCCCATCGAAAATCTATCTTACATAACTCCAATTATAGGAGTGAATTATAAGAGAACGATGATTTCTTATACATACACAAAACAAATAAATAACATTGTTTTAACCAGCTCAGGTTTCCACCAAATATCCTTGGGAATTAATGTGTTTACAAAGCGACCTAGAGCAGCTGCATGTCCAAACATCAACGCTTCTTTCTAGAATTCTTTTTTTAGAATATTCGTTTGTGAATTTACTCCAATCAAATTTTTCAGAATGCTTGTATCAGAGTTGCTATACAGATGATGCGTAGGTATTATACTCAAATTTGTTTGTAGCAGACGATACTTTTCTAAGATGTTTTTTGTCTGCTTAGCGACAGCTCTACCTGAATCAATAATTTGTATTTGATTTCCAACAATTGCTCTAATTTGAGGAATTAGATAAGGGTAATGTGTACATCCTAAAACAAGCGCATCTATTCCTTCCTCTAGCATAGGAACTATGTATGATTGCAAAAGGGCATGCATTTCTGGTGAGTCCAGATTTCCGCTTTCAACGAGTTCTACCAAACCATGACCTACTTTCTCAATAATGCGAACCTCAGGGTCTATCTTACCCGAAGTTTTCTCAAAAAGCTCACTGTTCAATGTTCCTTGCGTGGCTAAGATTCCTATTTTCTTTGTTTTTGTAATCAGCCCTGCTGGCTTTATCGCAGGCTCTATACCTATAAATGGAACAGGATATTCATCTCTTAAAATTTGAATGGCATTGGTAGTTGCAGTATTACAAGCAACTACGATAAGCTTTGCATTTAAGTTGAGCAGTAGTTCTGTGTTTTTTCTGCTCAGGTAAACGATCTCTTCTTTGGTTTTCTGCCCATAAGGAGCATGTTTGCTATCAGCCAAATACACAGTGTTCTCAAAAGGAAGGAGTGTGAAAACTTCTTTCCATATAGAAGTTCCTCCAACACCAGAGTCAAAAAAACCTATGGGATAATTCTGCAAATTCATCAATAGCTAAAAATAAAAAATCCTGCTAATTTTAGCAGGATTTTCAATATAATGATTGTTAATTATTTTTGGGCACTTGTTGTCGTAGGTTGCTTTCTATCTGGTAACAATCCTAACTTCGCTTTGATAGCATCGTACAAGTCTTCTCCGTCTGCAACTAATAGTCCTTTTCCAACAGATGAATCCATTACGTAAAGAATTCCTTTAGATTTAGCAAGTTCTTCAATGGCCTTCTTTGCTTTCTCTAAAATAGGAATCAATCCTCTATTTTGCTTTTCTTGAATGTCTTGGTATGCTGCTTGTTCAGCTTGTGAAATTCTAGTTCTATCAGCCTGAACTTCTTGACCTCTTTGCTCATTTACTTGTTGAGTTTGAGTCGATGATTCAGCTGTGTATTTTTTGATTTTAGCATCTAACTTTTTTGCTGAAGATTCAAGGTCGTCTTTATACGTTTTACTAATTTTCTCAATCTCCCCTTGTAATGCTCTGGTCTCAGGCATATTTGCAATCACTCTCTCGTAATTAATATGTCCTATTTTTTGTGCATTTGCCATACTACCTATTCCAATAGCCAAAAATGCAACTAATAGTAAACGTTTTAATTTTCTCATTTCTATTTAATTTAATTATTATCCTGTTCCTTTTTGTTTTCTTCTTTTTTCTTCTTGGCGTCTTCTTTTTTCTTTTTAAGAAGCTCTCGTTTTGCTTTTATATCGGCCAACCTTTTCTTTCTAGCATCTTCTATTTTCTTTTTTCTGGCAGCTCTGTCTGCTTCTTTTTTCTTAATAGCAGCTTCTTTAGCAGCGATAGCGTTCTTTTGTGCTTCTGATAATTCTTTCTTTTTCGCACCACCACCTTCAGCTTTTTTCTTTTTTCTCTCTTTTACTTTCCGATCTCTTACAATCGTGTTCAAAACGAGGTCGCTAATATCGTGTTTTTTATTCGAATATAGCATAACAAAGTCACTAGATTTATCAAATACAAAATCATACTTTCTTCTGCTCGCAATATTTTGTATTGCATTGTATACCTGATCTTGAACTGGCTTTACCAACTGCTTTCTCAATAAAAACATATCGCCATTTGGACCAAAATATAAAGATTCCAATCTTCTTAACTCTTCTTGCTTTAGAGTGATCTCATCTTCTTTCTCTTGAATTATGTCTTGGGTTAAAATTGCCTTTTCGTTTTCTAGATCAGTTTTCAATTTCTCTATGTAACGAGTTAATTTATCCAATTCACTTCTCCATTTGGTTACTTTAGCATCCAATGTATTTTGAGCATCTAAATACTCTGGAACACTCTTTAGGATGTAATCCATATCGATATAAGCAATCCTTTGCGCATTCCTCTGAGCAGATACTAATGATATACATAGGATGAAGGCAAATGTGCAAAACTTGAGCTTCATATTACTATACTTTGAAAATATCATGCCAAAAATATTAAGTTATTTTTTAATGTCCCTAGAACTGCTGTCCAATTATGAAATGCGTTTGCCAACCAGACTTTATATTCGTACCTGGTAATGAGTCAAATCCGTGTGCAAAATCAATCCCGAGCAATCCAAAAGCAGGCATAAAGATACGAACTCCCAGACCAGCAGATCTCTTAAGGTTAAACGGATTAAATTCATTAAAATTGTCATAAGAATTACCCGCTTCTAAAAAACCTAAGGTATAAATAGAAGCACTAGGATTATCTGTAATTGAGTATCTTAACTCTAATTGAAATTTGTTATAAATGGTTCCTCCATCAATAGAGGATAATCTGTTGTTTTCATATCCTCTTAGACCAATATTCTGTCTACCGTCTAATTGGAATTGTGCAATTCCATCACCACCTACAAAGAATCTCTCAAAAGGAGTAGAACCTAGTTGACTATTATAAAAACCTAGATACCCCATTTCTGCATTGGCCATTAAAACGAGTTTATCGGTAAAGCCGTTGAACCATTGTCCTTTGGTAATAATCTTGTAATATTCAAGCCACTTAAAACGTTCTGCTGGAGGTAAACTAGTATAGTTTTTATTGCTAAATAGTGAGTAAGGGAATGTCGCTTTGGCACTCAAACTAAAATTAGAACCATAGGTTGGAAATATTAAACTTGGTCCTGCGGAACTTCTGGCAAGCGTAACATTGTATGCTAGGTTATTCAAGTTTCCATCACTTAAAATATCCTGACCCACTCTAAATTGATAGTCATTTAAGTTGAAACTTTGATAGCTAATTGTTTGGGATAGAGAAAAATAATCACTTGGCCACTGCAATCTTTTAGAGATTCCAATAGTAGCTCCCAAAATGGTTAAATTTCTTGATCTATCGACATCAAATGTTCTAGGGTTTAACTGAAATTGTCTAGAAGAATATATAGAAAAAGACAATGATTGAGGTTTTCTTCCCCCTAACCAAGGTTCAGTGAAAGAAAAACTATAGGTGTTAAAGGTTCTACTTGTCTGTAATCGAAGGGCTAATGATTGTCCATCTCCCATTGGAAGCGGTTTATAGGCTTCTTTATTAAAAATATTTCGGATGGAGAAGTTGTTAAATGATAAACCTAGAGTTCCAATGAAAGAACCTCCACCATATCCACCTTGGAGTTCAATCTGACTTCCTCCTTTTTCCACAACTTTAAATTCAACATCAGCAGTTTTGTCTTGATAATTAGGTTTTACATCTGGGGTTACATTGGTGTCGAAGAAACCTAATTGCCCAATCTCGCGAATCGAACGAATAATATTTGTTCTACTGAATAAGTCCCCTGGTTTTACACGTAATTCACGATAGATAACATGATCGTTAGTTTTGTCATTGCCAACAACGGTTACCCTGTTAATGGTAGCTTTTTCATCTTCAGCAATACGAATCTCAACAGTAATCGAGTCATTGACAACTTTTGTTTCTACAGCATTTACAGTTGAAAAAAGGAAACCGTTATCTTGGTAATAGGTTTTGATATCTTCTGATGTTGGAGTTCCATCACCAACCGTTCTCTCCTTTAAGACAACTCCATTATAAATATCTCCCTTTTGAATTTTTAGAATTCGGTTTAAAAATTCACTGGTATAACTTCTATTTCCTACATAAATGATATCTCCAAATCGATATTGTCTACCTTCTTCTAAAGTCATGTCAATATTGATGGTGTTGTCTTTATTCCAAGAAACAGAATCACTTAAAATACGAGCATCTCTATATCCTAATTCACTATATCTATCTAAAATGCTACGCAGATCTTCTTGGTATTTATCTTCTATATACTTAGAACCTTTCCAGAACCTTCCTAGGAATTTTCTTTTTGTGTTTTTCATAACGCCCCTAAGTTTTCCATTGCTTAACGCCTTGTTCCCTTTGAAGCGGATGTTTTTAATTTTAATTTTTTGACCTTTATCAATGTGGATTCTCATATTCACCACATTCAAATCACTGGTGTCAACTTTGGTGTCAACACTTACTTTCGCTTTTAGAAAACCTTTGTCAGTAAATGTCTTTTTAAAATAATTTCGAGTAGTTACGATTAGGTTGTCTGTAACCATTGAGCCAATTTTTACACCAGCATCTTCTTTTAATGTTTTGGCTTTGTTTTTACGAACTCCAGTAACAGTAACTTCTTTTAACTGTGGTAGTTCTTGTACATCGAACTGTAAGTATACTGTGTTATCATCAACCCTTGCTAAGTAAACATCTACAACACTGAATTGCTTACTTTCATAAAGTTTTTTGATAGCACTGGTTAACTTATCTCCTGGCAATTTGATAGGTTGCCCAATCTTTAAACCCGTAAAAACTTTTACTGTTTCTTCACTAAATTTTCGAAGACCCGTAACCGATATCCCACCTAAAATGTATTCTCTACCTTTTTCAAAAGAGATGTTTTTTTGAACAGGAATTGTATCTTTACTTACGGTTGATGTTGAATCTTTAACCGTTTGTGCTTCGGATGAAAGGGGTGATACTAAAAATATAAAAATCAGTACAAAAGAGTAAAATGTTTTATTCTTCAACTGACGTAATTTGCTCGCTTGTTTTTCCAAATCTTCGTTCTCTATTCTGGTAATCTATGATTGCATCATAAAAATGCTCTTTTCTAAAATCGGGCCAAAGTATGTTTGTAAAATATAATTCGGCATAAGCCATTTGCCATAAGAGGAAATTGCTTATTCGTTGCTCTCCGCTTGTTCTTATCATTAAATCAACGTCGGGCAAATTAAACGTATATAAATGATTATTTATAATTTTTTCGTCAATTTCTTCGATGCTAAGTTCGTTATTAACAACTTTTTTAGATATGTTTTTAATTGTATTAACAATTTCTTCTCTAGCTCCGTAACTCAATGCAAATGTGAGCACCAAGCTTCTATTATTGCTTGTTTTTTGAACAACATTTTGCAAAGTTTTTTGAGCTTTTTTGGGAAGGCTTTGTATATCGCCTATGGCATTTACTTTCACATCATTTTGCATGAATGTGTCCAACTCATTAATAAGGGAATTGACTAACAATGTCATTAAGGCTGTTACTTCAGCCTTTGGACGATTCCAATTTTCGGTAGAGAACGCATAAAGAGTCACTGCTTTGGTTCCTACGCTAAGGGCTCCATTTACAGTTTCTCTAACAGCAGTAAGTGCATTTCTGTGACCAAAAATTCTGTTCATTCCTTGTCCTTTGGCCCAGCGACCATTACCGTCCATGATAACGGCTACGTGATTCGGAACTTTTTTAAGGTCTATGCGCGACTTTTTATCCATAAATTATCTACCATTTGCATAACAAGCAGGCCTTCCAAAAGTATATACAAGAGATACACCAGTAAAACTGTACCAGTCATTGGAACTGCCTCCAAAATTTAAGCCAGGGAAACGATTGGTTGAATGATCCAACTTGTCGGTAAATGTATAGCGGAAAGCTGCCTCGACAGCAAAAGCTATTTTACCATACAATTTTGTTTTAAATCCAATTCCAAAAGGAATAGCAACACTTGTGTTTCTCGTGAATCTATAATTACCTGGACTTGTCTCAACGAATGGAGTTTGATAATCTACTGCTGCAACCTGTACTAAAATATACGGTGTGTAGGTCTTTTTTGCAGAAGATAACTCGTATTCGAAAAAGTTATACTCCAATCCAACGGCAATTTCATTCACAGGATTTTTAAAACTAAAACCTCTCAATCGTCTTATACTGTTTTCAGATTTAGCATCGTCTCCTCTCAAAGAAAAGTGACTAATGTTGCCTCTCAGCGCAATTCTTGGGTTTAAATTATATTTGTATAAAATGCTAGCACTTGCACTATTGGGTTGAATATAGTTCGTTCTGCCTATATCCCCAATATAATTTGTTCCTCCAACAAAGAATCCAATTTCATTTATTTGCGAAAAACAATTGCTTGAATAGCAAATACATAGTAACAACATTAAATACCTTCCCATGCTTAAAAATAGCGAGCAAATATAAATAATTCTGTTTGCTTAATAAAGTTAATACTCAGTCTTTTTTGAATAACAATCTTTTTGGTTTTTTATTGTGATTGAAAAGTTAAAGAATTGATTCGTTTCTTGTGTCTTCACCCCATAAAAGCTTTGTTCTTAGGGTAGTAAGGAAAGATTGGTTGGAAGGAATAATTGTTTTAATTGTAAAAGGAGATCGCTGAATATAAATTTTTGTGTCCTTAGGAACAGAAGTGATTCGAGAATCCAGAGAGATTAGGAAATTTTTCTCCCGAGTTTCTACCTCAAGTTCTAATAAAGTATTATCGGGAATTACCATAGGTCTAGCATTCAAGTTGTGAGGAGCTATAGGAGTAATGACAAAACTTTTGGAATCGGGTGAAATTACGGGACCATTACAACTCAATGAATACCCTGTTGAACCTGTAGGAGTAGCTATGATAAGTCCATCTGACCAATAGTTTGTGAGGTATTCTTTGTTTAAGAATGTTTTCACACCTATCATCGAAGTTGTATTTTTTCTAGCAATCGTAATTTCATTAAGGGCAAAATACAATTCTTGAAACTTTTTTACGTATGGATTCGTTTTAATACTAAGCAACGATCTTTCCTGTATGTGGTATTCTTTTGAAATTAGTTGCTCAACAGAATTTACAATGTCCTCTTTTTGAACATTCGCTAAGAAACCGAGTCTACCTGTATTGATTCCTAGAATGGGAATGTCTAAATCTCTCACATAAGTAACAGCTCTTAACATGGTTCCATCTCCTCCCAAGCTGAAAAACAAATCGAAAGAATTGTTTAAATCTTTGAAGTCGGAAAATGTAGGGTACTTTTTATTGAGTAAGTCGTTTTTTTGGAGCTTTGCATAAAAGTTTTTTTCAAAAAAAACGACGATCTTATGCGCTTCTAGAGATTTTAGAAGGATACGAATTTCTCGTATTGCACTTGTCGTATATGACTGTCCATAAATAGCAACTTTCTTCATTACATGTCTAGATATTTTTTTAAATAATTAGAGCGATCTTTTAAATCTTGTAGATAATGATCGTCCTTGTATTCAGAAATAATATTATAATCGTAACGACGAAATGTTTGAATGAGTTCATTCATTTCGTCCGAGGCAACTTTCACTGTTACTTGTGTGGCATCTGAAGTTTCATGAGAAACAAACATGCCTAGTACTTTCCCATTATTACTCTCTACAATCTGACTAATTTCACTGGCCGAGTAATCTTTACTTATTACTTCAATAACAATTTCATTCCCTTCACCATACATAAAAGGGCTGGAGGAGAAAACATCTAAGATGTCACTCAGTTCAAAATAGCCAATGTAAATCATTTCGTCATTGAGAACAGGCATTACATTACTATCGTTGTCTGCAAAAGCTTTGATAAGTTCTAAGAGAACAATATCTTCTTTTACATAAAAAAGATCAATCAAATGTGAAAACTCAGAAAGCAAACTATTTTTATTTTCAATCGTATGGATGTCTCTTTCAGAGATAGCACCTAAAAGCTGACCATTCTCAACAATAGCAACATGCGTTATCGGGAGACCTTTGAATAGTTTTTGAGCATCCTTTACAGAATTTAATAACCTAAGTTCTTTGATTTCATTAAGTATGTAATCTTGCAGATTCATGTAGTACGAATATAGTCTAAAATGATGAAATGAATTACCTTTGCTCTTTATTTAAAAGGAATGACAAAGTTAAGTGTAAATATTAATAAAATTGCTACGTTGCGTAATTCAAGAGGAGGAAATGTTCCTAATTTATTGAAGGTGGCAAGTGATATTCAAGAATTCGGTGCTGAGGGAATTACCATTCACCCAAGGCCAGATGAGAGGCACATTCGTTATCAGGATGCGTATGATTTAAAATCCATTGTTTTAACTGAATACAACATTGAAGGAAATCCAATTCCAAAATTTAAAGATTTGGTGTTGAGTGTAAAGCCCACCCAGGTAACATTAGTGCCAGATAGCGTGGATCAGATTACTTCGAATGCGGGTTGGGATACCATTACACATCAAGAATATTTAAAAGAAGTAATTGCAGAATTTAAAGATGCTGGAATTCGAACCTCTATTTTTATTGATACAGATTTAAAATTGATTGAGGCAGCTGCTACAACTGGAACAGATCGTATTGAATTGTACACAGAGCATTTTGCAACAGAATATGAAAAGGGGAATAAAGAAGCTGTAAAGCCTTATACCGAAGCAGCTATTTTAGCACATGAGTTAGGGTTGGGAATCAATGCGGGACATGATTTAAGCTTAGACAATATCCAGTTTTTTAAAGAAAATATTCCTCATTTAGCTGAAGTTTCTATTGGACATGCTCTAATTTCTGAGAGCTTGTATTTAGGTTTACAGAATGTCGTGAATATGTATTTACACCGATTGGGATAAGAGTCATTTCGAGAGCTCAGCCTGTCGAAGTCCTCGAAGTCACAATAATTAAAGTATTGTCTGTCATTACGAGCGATTATCCTGAACTTGTTGAAAGGAGGGCGAAGTAATCTCAATATTTTTACAACTTTGATAACCAACAACAACCAACAACCAACAACCAACAACCAACAACTGATAACTGTATAAATGGACATTTTACACTCAAGAATAGTAGGACAAGGAAAACCATTTTTAATTCTCCACGGTTATTTTGGGATGGGGGATAACTGGAAATCTCTAGGGAATCAATTTGGAGAAAATTTTGAAGTTCATTTGATAGACCAGAGAAACCATGGACGTAGTTTTCATGCTGATGATTTTGATTATGAGCTGATGGCTGAGGATTTGTACAATTACATTGCACATTACCAGTTAGAAGAAGTCGTTTTATTGGGACATTCCATGGGAGGAAAAACGGCCATGTTATTTGCAGTAGAATATCCAGACTTGGTTGATAAATTAATTATTGCAGATATTTCACCACGTTATTACCAACCGCATCATAATGAGATTTTAAAAGCACTTAATTCAGTAGATTTTTCTCAGCAGAATTCAAGAAAGCTAGTAGATGAAAAGTTAAAAGAACTAATTCCTGAATTAGGAGTTCGTTCTTTTTTACTAAAGAATGTATACTGGAGAGAAAAAGGACAATTAGACTTTCGTTTTCATCTAAAATCACTCACAGAAAATAATTCTGAAGTGGGTAAAGCTTTGCCTTCCTTTACAACGTTTGAAGGGAGTGCATTATTCTTAGCAGGAGGAAATTCGGGATACATCACTCAAGAAGAAGTACAAGTAATCAAAGCACATTTTCCAAATTCAGAAATTATAACTATTGCAAATGCAGGACATTGGTTACATGCAGATCAACCTGGTGAGTTTTACAGGAATGTTATGGCTTTTCTTGGGGTATAAAAATCTTAGCGGATCAAGACTTTTTTGCGTTCCCTTATATCGTCTGAGACAATTTCTATGAGATAAATACCTGTAGCCAAGTGATTCAGAGAAGCTCTGAATTTGTTTTTATTGTCAAATTTAAATACATCTAACTCTTTGCCCTGAAGGTTAAACAGCCTTACTCGGGTGTCTTTTTTATCTAAGCCACTTATCTCTAAAATATTTGATGAATTTGTAAAAAAGGTTACTTTTTGTTTTTCTGTATATGAAGTACTTAGATTAGAAGATGTCATGTGCAGAAAAAACCTATTTGAATTGTTATAAATATTATTCCAGATAATTTGATAACGAGTCTCTTTATTTAAAGGAGTGAGTGAATTTGTATGAGTATCTTCTAGATAGAGTTCCATTCCTGAAGCGTTGTGAAATGCTTCTGCAGATATTGATAAAGAGGCACCATCTTGAGCAGTAATGCCAATAGGAATAGTCGTGCTTTCATAATTGCTATTTGGCAATGATTGAATGGCTAATTTTTTAGTAGAATTTTCAGTTGGAAGACGGGTGAAAATAGCCGTAGTGTTGCTGTTTGTGCCAGATAAATTTTCAATCATAGTACTATCGTAGCCATCATCCCAATCCAAACTTACTCCATCTATAAAATATATTTTAGTTTGTCTCTCTATAGAATTGTTTGACAAGCGAAGCGTGATGTTAAAATTATCTTTCTGTGATTGTTTAACAAAAGTGTCAGGATTCTGATGGCTCTGCATTGCCTCAGTAAAGCCAAAACTATTTGTTGCCGCAGACGCCTTTACAAAGAATCCTTGACCTGGAGCAATTTGTAAATTTGAAATTAGATTGTAGGGAGCATAACTACTAGTGCTGTGATTCCAAAGCCAAGCTGTTTGCTCAGCTAATAAACTATTGTTAGTGGTCAGTAAATCATTTAAAGAAACATAAGAAGGGTAGGGGTTTCCTATTAAATTAAAATTATTAGCTCCCGTTAATAATGATATGTTAGTTCTTGTAACTGTGGGAATTGTACCTGTAAACGAGATGTCTTCAGAACTGGTCAATAAAACAGCTTTTCCAAGACCTGAAGTAAAATTTCCTGTTCCTGTGCTTCCTTGTTGATAATATTCCCACCCAGGTGTGCTATTGTTGTAACTTCCCAAGCCTCTATTATTTGATACATTTCCTATAGCCAAACTTGTAGCTGCTGCAAACGCATCAATATCCTGACCAGCTACTGGTGATGAAATTAGAAACCATCCGGCATTGGAGCTAATATTTCTTTTGTATGTAATATTACCATTCGATGCTCCCGAGACAATAATTGAACTTCCAGAATTGGCTGTAACAGATCCATTATTTGTCAAGGATCCTGAAACGGTTAAGTTTCCAGGTGAATTTAATGTTACAGATGCACCAGATTCAACTTGTAAATTGTTTGTGTTTGCTGAAGAAGAAATAATAGGGTTGTTGGTTGCTGATGCAGGAATCATTACATGATTGTTGGCAGTAGGAATACTATTGGGGTTCCAATTTGTTGTTGTATGCCAGTCGGAAGTTGTTCCGACCCATGTGATGTTACTTGCACTAAACTTTGAAGTAAATAAACCTCTTCCGTAAGTTGAAGCCAAAATTGTATTGTCTGCAGTTCTGAGGTCCAGATCTAAAACTCGAACATCACTCATACCATTGTATGACTGAACCCAAACAGGCGAAGTTGCTGTAATATCGGAAGTACTCCAGACACCCATTTCCGTTCCAATAATCACTTGAGAAGTGTTTAAGGGGTTTTGTAAAACACATTTTACAGGGAAATCTGGAAGGTTTCCATCTCTGGACGACCAGGTAGTACCTCCATTAGTTGAATGCCAAATATTGGTAACCCCGTAATTGTGAAAGGTGATAAAAATTTCCTGCTCAGTAGCTCCTAATTCAATATCTGATACACTACCTACAAAGCTACCCCCTGTAATTGAAGTCCAGATCGGAGTCGTATTTAAATTTGTAACCTTTAATAGTTGTCCTGTTCTGGTGCCTATAAAAACAGTGTTATTGTTATAAGGAGAAACTTTTAGAGCAGAAGGGGGTGATGTTAGCAAGGCATTTGTATAAGTAGTCTCTGTTGCACTTGAAGCTCCTAATGCAAATCCTGAAAATTTGTTAACAGCTGGAGTACTTGTTGAGGTGTTTGCATATAAAATATTCCCAGTAACATCTAAATCTGCTTCATTGTTAAAACTTCCGCTGGTAGATGTTGTTGATGAGAAATTGTACCCATTGTTCATAGCATCGGTGGAGCTAGTTACATTAGGGCTGGCAACTCTATAATTCGAATAGGTGGTACTTAAAACCATATATTCACCATTGCCAAAACCAACAAGCCCTCCGTTGGGGTCAATTTTACAATAACTACCATCTCCACTAAAAAACCCAAAATAATTGTTAAAACTATTGATCCCGCTCACGATGTTTTGTGAAATAATAGATCCATTGTCTTGTGTCCCTCCAAATAGAATCTCATTCGTAGTGCTGGGACCGATTGTACCATAGTAAAATTGTGTTACATTGTAGTTGTTATTTCTAGGGGTAATACTTAAAGAAGCTGTAGCAGCAGTAACATCTGGAGAATAATATATTCCACCGTCTGTCCCAAAAACAACTTCGGACGTAGTGCCAGGCCTAAATACAATTGCATGATGATCTGCATGCACCAGAGGAATATTTAAGGTATTTAAATTTGCTTTTTCAGACCATTTTGAAATCTGCGTCCAGCTATTCCCTTCATCAGTTGAGCGAAATAGGTCAATTCCTCCTACATAGACATTATCACTTGCATCGGCTTCAATAACCAAAGTATAATAAGCTAGATTTCGGGTATAATTTGTTTCAGAGATGTCTAAATCTGCATCATTGGGTTCTGCCAATTTTGTGACATTCGTAAAAGCATCTGTGGTTCTGTATAGATCTACTTCATTGTTTACCTCTACAGCCACCCAAAATTTATTAGCGCTAGTTGCAGAGACCTCTAATTCTGTTCTATGCGCATTGGGAACTGTATGCATCAAGGAAAAAGTAGAGCCATCAGTAGAACGAAAAATTTTCCCACCATTAAAACCCCATAAATTACGTGTTGTAGTAAGCCAAATATTGTTATTAATATCAATCTCTAAATCATTTGGATTGGAGGGTCTACCATTGCTTTCATTTAGAATAATTTTATTCCAATTTGCTCCATCATCTGTAGACTTGTATAAACCTTGTTGATTTAATCCATGAAATTGATTATTCGGAGAAACAGTCTTTCTGTACAATGCCCCAGCTATGGAAGCATAGAGTTCCGTGTTTCCATTATTGTTTCTGGCAACTAAATCATTTACATAAAAAATCCCATTTACATGATTTGTAGTTGATGATGTAAGTCCACCATATATGTGAGTCCAGGTTACTCCTGCGTCGGTAGATTTCCATATTCCTCTACCTATGGCATCACCAGAAACATAGGATTCACCAGAGCCTATGTAAAACGTATTTGAATTATTTGGGTCAGAAATAATTACATTTACTGCAATATTGCCAGCGATCCCTGGAACCAATGTCCAAGAAGAATTGGCATTTGTAATGTCGTTGTTCACCCATAAACCACCAGAAACACCTCCTGCAAAAACCTTTTTGTTTGTTGCATCATTTGGATCAAACATGATGGCTCGAGTTCTTCCACCAACGTTATATGGTCCTCTCTCTATCCAGGGAGCAAAGGTGTCGCCTCCGCCACCTTTTCGGTTCTCTCTTTGTTTTTTTAGAGTTGTTCGAATTTTTGTCAAATTCTCTGTCATTGGACGGCCAGTCCTAGGATCCATAGTGAGTTCCCACAACTGTTCATAATACTTGTTGGGAGGTAATCCTCTCTCATAGCGTTCTTTTTTCGATAATTCTTTTGTGTTTTTAAAAGGACTGTTTTTTAGATAAGTAATATGCTGATCCCGCAAAACATCGATGTCAGATTTTTTGAATAAAAGATAACACAAAATCCCCGATGTCAACAAAAAAACAATAATTGTCTTTTTTCTCATAGAAAAATAGAATCTTAAAATTTTACTACAATAGTCTAATTTTATAAACTAAAATTACAAAGTAGGAGAGAGGGGCAAATATAAAAATAAATAATATGAATTTTTACAATTTAGTATAGCTTTTGCTGCTATATCGTTCGATTCAAAATAATTACTATTCAAACAAAAGAGGTAATAAATATGTCCAATTTTTTATAAGAGAATGGATTTTTTGAGTTAAATCATTTCCAAGCCTTCCAAGATAAGGGCTTTCAAAGCTGGATGACTAGCTGCTAAATCTTTTAAGTAATCAGTTAGCTCATTATAGAGTGTTTCATCTTTGGTTAATTCTAAAATTTCTAGGGGTAACAACCATTCCTTAGGGTAACTAGTTTTTACTTTTTCAAGAATGTTCTTTAGCTGCGCTTGGTCATGCAATTTCTTCTCTCGAATATTTCGAACGGTTTCATAGTAAGATTCTAAAAGCGATAATTCCTCAGATTTCTGTGGTTTTACTGTCAAGGTTTTGGAAACATTGTACAAATTTGGAAAAGAATTGTAATCCGCTGCCCCAGCAAAAGCAGAGACGATTTCTTTTCCGACAACCATATCAAAAACACCGTACTCAGGTCTAAACAATACTTCATCCTTATAGGTAACGGTGCAATCTTTCAATTGAATGAGCATCAATTTCCCTTGTAAGTTTCGAATACCAGTTATGTTTAAGCCTTTTACTTTGATGCCACTTTCAAATTCAAAAGACAGCCATTTTCCATCGTAAAAGTTATAGGCTTTTAGATCAACAGGGCCCATATCTTCAATCGCCAAGCTGATGTTTTTCAATTTCCCTAGAGGAGAACTAAAACCATCTTTGTGAGTTTCGATGCCATGGCCAATCAATTCTCGTTCTCTGTAAGCTAGAGCTGTTGGACCATCAGTTTTGAAAAAGATGACTTCTCGATCTTCATTTAAAAGTACCCTAGAAAACTTCCCAGAAACTTGTAGTCCTGTACTCAATTCAATGGTGCCTACCATCTGTGAATCAATGAGTTTTTGAACACCTTTGCTTCCTCCTTTTCTAAGGCTTAACTTATTTGCAAATTCTTCTAAAACTTGCATTAAATAAGAGAAATCGGGACTTACATATAGCTGAGGTTGTGGCTGTGTGATGTCAAAAGATTGTTCTATGGCATCAATAGAATAGGGTATTTTTTTTACTTCATCACTCATGCACCACTTGCTTTCCCCGATAGAGGACAAGAGACCAGCTCCATAAATTTTGGGATCATCTAAAGTATCAACCAAACCATATTCTACAGTCCACCATTGTAAATTTCTTATCTGTGCCATTTCAGACAATTCTACTTCCATTTGCTGCAAACGGAAGACTTCTTCTTCAGCTGCTTTTAACTCTTGCTGATCTGTTACTTCTGCTTCTTTTAGAATGGATAATCTTCGAACAGCTTCGTACAAATCAATATCATACTTCGATAGAATTGCTTTTGCGCCTACCTCTCCCAATCGCCTTAAATATTCTGCATAATCTGGATTTGCTATGATGGGAGCATGGCCAGCAGCTTCATGAATAATATCAGGAGCGGGTGTGTATTCTATATTTTCTAGTTGACGAATATCAGAAGCAATCACCAAGACCTTGTAGGCTTGAAATTCCATAAAAGCATTAGGAGGAATAAATCCATCTACTGAAACTGCTGCCCAACCGATTTCTTTTAAAATACGGTTCATACCATACATGCTAGGAATGGTATCGATTTCTATTCCAGTTTTTTTGAGACCATCGAGATAGGAGTGGTGTGCATATTTAGAAAGGTAAGACACATTTTTACGCATAACATACCTCCATACCGCCTGATTGATAGGCGTATAATCTTCGTAATTTTGTGGCTTGATAAATTGCTTTAGATGCGGCGGTAATCTGTCGATTAACTCATTGCTTTCGAATCCTAAATTTTGCTCCATAAGCAGGCTCCTTTTGTGAAGGATCAAAAGTAATTAATACCTAGTATATTTCATAGCTATCTATAATTCCAAATAAGAAAAAACCCAAATCTAAGATTTGGGTTCTATGTTCAGTTTATTAACACCTCCAAAGAGTATACTACCCCAAGGTTTGCCTCGGAATAACATTTAGTCTTCTGTCAATACATCGTGTGCTTGCACCAATGTAGTTTACTTCTTCTGTGCTAATAAATCTCTAATCTCAGCTAGCAACTCTTCTTGTGATGGTCCTTTAGGAGGCGGAGGCGGAGCTGGTTCCTCTTTTTTCTTGGTTGCATTCACTCCTTTCACAATCATAAACATGACAAATGCTACGATAATGAAGTCTATGAGGTTGGTGATGAAATCACCATAGAGTATTGCAACTTCTCCAGTTACTTTTCCACTGGCATCTGCAACACCTTCCGTAATCACATACTTTAGGTCTCTAAAATCTGCTTTGAATATCAATCCAATTAGTGGTGAAACAATCCCTCCAGTGAATGAAGTGACTACTTGTTTAAAGGCGGCACCCATGACAAAACCGACAGCAATGTCTATGAGGTTGCCTTTCATTGCGAATTCCTTGAATTCTTTAACCATTCCCATATTAGTTCATTTTTAGTTAGTTAATAGAATTCTAAAAGTAACAGTTTTTTTTTAAGAGATCAAAATTCTGCTTACCCTCTGAGAAATGGCTGTTAAGATTTCATAAGAAATTGTTTCGGAGGCATTTGCTATATGTAGGATATCCTCTTGACTTTGGAAAATGTAGACTAGGTCTCCTTCTTTACAATCAATCTCTGTAATGTCTACCATAATCATATCCATACACACATTTCCTGCAATGGGAGCTTTTTTACCTTGAATGGTTACGTACCCCTTTCCACTTCCGAGTTTTCTTGAAATCCCATCGGCATGTCCAACAGGAATCGTAGCGATTTTAGCATATCGATTGGCAACAAACGCTCTATTATAGCCCACAGTTTCGCCAGGTTCTATCATGTGAATCTGGGATATGATAGATTTCAAAACATGAGTGTTTTTCAGTTGAGATGTTTCTTTTTGATCATTTCCAAAGCCATAAAGACCAATACCTACTCGAACCATGTCAAACTGTGCTTGAGGATAGTTGACAACACCAGATGTATTTAAAATATGAATCATAGGTTCATGATCTAGGTGTTGATAAATTTGCTTTACGATGGCTACAAAATCGTTGATTTGCTTTACTGTAAAGTCACGTTCATTCATGTCTTCGCTAGCAGCTAAGTGAGAGAAAATTGATTGAATTTTCACATGCTTAGATTCTCGAATTCTGCTTAAAATAATTGGAATATCGTTATGCCATAGTCCCAAACGATTCAATCCTGTGTTGAATTTTAAATGAATCGGGTAATTCATTAAAAGATTCCTATCTGCACATTCTAGAAAAGAGGTAAGCGTTTTAAAATTATAAATACTGGGTTCTAAGCGATTTTTTACGAGTAGATCGAAATTCTGAATTTGAGGGTGTAAGACGAGAATGGGTGTTTCAATTCCAGCTTGGCGTAGAGCAATACCCTCATGTGTATAAGCAACAGCGAAGTAATCAACTTTACCTTGTAAGAAAGTAGCCACTTGTACACCATCACTTCCATAACCAAATGCTTTCACAACAGCCAAGATTTTTGTGTCTGATTGTAGTTTGTTTTTGATATAATTGAGATTGTGCTCTAAGGCTTTTCCATCAATCTCAAGTACAGTAACATGGTTATTCATGAATGCTATTCAGTTTTTTCTGAATCTTTTTGTTTTTCTGCTTGTTCAATTGCTTTGTAGTAAGCAGCTCTACTCAAGGGTTCATATTCTTGAGTTTCTCCTAAAAAGACAATATCATCACTTTGTGCTTTACGAAAGCTATAGTGTGCCAAATTTCCTGTTCTTGTGCACACGGCATGTACTTTGGTAACGTACTCTGCGGTAGCCATCAATGCTGGCATCGGTCCAAATGGATTTCCTTTAAAATCCATGTCCAATCCGGCTACAATCACGCGGATGCCTCTATTGGCCAAATCGTTGCAGACTCTTACTATTTCATCATCAAAAAATTGAGCCTCATCAATTCCCACAACATCTACTTCATTTGCTAATAAAAGGATGTTAGAAGATGCTGGTACTGGCGTAGAACGAATCCTATTGTCATTGTGAGAAACAACCTCTTCATCATCATAACGAACATCAACAGCGGGTTTAAAAATCTCCACTCTTTGCTTGGCAAATTGAGCTCTCTTCAAACGCCGTATTAACTCTTCTGTTTTTCCTGAAAACATAGAGCCACAGATGACTTCAATCCAACCAAATTGTTCTGTATGATTTACGGTATTTTCGAGAAACATTTTGTAATTTTAAGCCTTGTAAGAGTTTGTTTCATTCGAGATGAATGTAGGCAAATTTATTAAAATATTGACTTCAAACTGAATTAAATAGAACAACTTATGCACAAAAAATTGGAGGGGGATCTCACGAGTTTAGCACACAGCATTTTACAAATGAAAAACAAAGAAGATGTATTTGCTTTGAAAGAAAAAGCTCATGAAGTATACGAGAAACTATCTGTTTTGGCTTATGTTGAAGAATACATAAATAACACACCCAATCCTGAACATGACAGAGAAGGGCTAATTGAGACAGTTGAAAATATTTTTGAGGAGCTTGAGAAAAAAGCTGCTGACAAACAAGCTAAGGAGCATGAGGCGAAAGAGAGTCTTTTCAAGATGTTTATAGCTGAGGAAAATAATAAAGAACCCAGAGAAGAAGTAATTGAGTCAGCGGCAAAAGAAGCGGTGGTTAAACACAATCTGGAAGATGTAGTTGAAGAAGATGTTCCTAAAGAGAGTACTGAAGAAGTAAAGGAAGAAGAGAAATCAATTGAGCTTGTAGAAGAAAAAGTAGAGGAGAGTATAGAAGTTGAAGCTGAAGTCGAATCAGAAGTTGAATTTAAACCAGAAGCAGTTGCGGAAGAGCAAGAAGAGACGATTGAATTAGAAATTGAGCAAGATTTATTTACTGCTGAATCAGAAGAAACTACAGAGGAGAACAAAGTACCTACTTTAGAAGAAGAATTACAGGATACTATTGCTGTAGATGTAGTAGCAGATTTGTTTGAAAATGCTCCGAAAAAATCACTGAATGATAAATTACAAGGAGACATTCAAATAGGCTTGAATGACCGTATTGCTTTTGTAAAGAACTTGTTTGATGGAAGTCAGGAAGATTTCAATCGAGTAGTTTCACAATTGAATACATTCAAAACAGAAAAAGAAGCGAAGAAATTCATCAATAAAATGGTAAGACCAGATTATGATTGGACGGAAAAAGAAGAGTTCGAAGAGCGATTCATAGCGATTATTGAACGTAAGTTTGCGTAATTATTCAAAATTGAAAAATTCAAAGATTCAAGAATTAAAAAATTGAACAGGTTAGAGACTTTTAATCTTTTAATTCTTCAGTCTTAAATATACAACACATGAAAATAGAAGTATCTAACGGAGAGATCATTGATAAGTACACTATTCTAGAGATCAAACTTTCAGAGATCAAGGATGAAAAGAAATTGATAAACATTCAGCATGAATACAATGTACTAACTCCAGATGTAGAGACTATTTATAGCAATAGTAAGGATAGAGATCACCTGAGGAAATTGCACCAGCAATTGCTAGGTATTAACAAGAAGCTCTGGAAAATAGAGGACGATATTCGTGAGTGTGAACGCGCTAATGATTTTGGGCAAACGTTTATAGACTTAGCAAGAGCTGTGTACTATACTAATGATGATCGCTCGGATGTGAAAAAAGAAATTAATGTCTACACGGGATCGGATTTGGTTGAGGAGAAATCTTATGAAGACTACAAGTCAGAATAAAAGAATGTGAAGAAACATCTTTTTAACATATATAAAGCCACTATTGTTCTTTTAGCAGTTGTGGTTTTTTCTAATTGTAGAACTACATTCAAAACTCAAGCGTTTAGATTTGAGCTACAACCCAAAGCTCCAAACTATAACGAAGAATCGAATTGGGCTGTCTTACCAACAAAGTATCGTGAAGATTTTCGAGCATTTGCCTCTCAACAAATAGATACCTTGCAAGCGGATGTATTTTATGTGTATCCTACTCTAATTACTAACAAAAAAGATGATAGATGGAATGTTCCTATTCTTGATGAAGAACAACAAGAAAAGGTCTTAGGAAAAGCCGTTCTCATGCAGGCTTCCGCCTTTGCTACAGTGGGAAAAGTTTACGTTCCTTTCTACAGACAAGCGCATATTCGCTCTTATCGTATGATGGATACGGGAGGTAGAGAAGCGCAAGATTTGGCATATTCAGATGTGAAAAAAGCATTTGAGGTTTACCTAAAAAAGTACAATCAAGGAAGACCTATCTTTATGGTTGGACATAGTCAAGGAACCACACATACATTACAACTATTGAAAGAATTTTTTGATGCTAAACCGCTACAAAAACAACTTGTAGCAGCATATATTCCTGGAATTCGGGTAAAGCCTGATGGATTTAAAACCATTAAGCCGATGAATACTCCAGAAGAAACTGGCGGTTTTGTGAGTTGGAACACCTTTAAAAAAGGACATTACCCCAAGAAAGATAAAAGGTGGTACAATGGAAGTGTAACTACCAATCCGATTACATGGGATGGTGCTCAAAAAACAGCGTTAAATCAGCACAAAGGATTTTTATACACCAACAAAAAAATTTATGACAAAGCTCTGAAAATAGAAGTAACGAATGGTTTGATTTGGTCTACGAACCCGAAATTTCCACTGCGATTTTTTATGTCTTTTCTGAAAAATTACCATGCGGGAGATATCAATCTTTTCTGGTTAGACATCAGAGATAATGCAGGGTTAAGATTAAAAACGTACTTGGAGAATCGTTAACCTAATTTCTCCTTCAAGCGCTCAATTTCTTTTTTGCTATTTCCTACAAATATCTCATCTTCTACGATGAAAACTGGACGCTTTAAAAAAGTATATTCGTCCAAAATAAACTGTCTGTAATCTTGTTCAGAGATTGTTTCTCCCTTTAAATCCATTGTCTTGTATTTTTTAGCACGCTTGTTAAACAAAGCCTCATAACTATTCGTATAAGAATACATCTCTTCTAACTGATTTACAGTGACAGGATTGCTTTTAATTTCTTGTTTTTCAAAACCTTCTGTACCTACTTCTTTTAAGATTCTTCTGCAGGTGTCACAAGTTTGTAAAAAATAAACTTTCTTCATAATTTAAAGAATTATCTTTGGCTAAAATAAACAGAATTCATGAAGACACAATTCGATATTCTTAGAAAAGTAAGAGAGCTAGTAGTTAAGTCAATCCAAGGATTATCTTTAGAGCAATTGCATGCCATTCCAGAGGGATTTAAAAATAACATTGCTTGGAATGTAGCTCACTTAGTTGTTACACAGCAGTTACTACATTATCGATTGTCTGGAAAAGATTGTTTAATTCCAGAAGAGCTTATAGAAGAGAACAGAAAAGGCACTAGTCCAACTAAAAAATTTACGCAAGAAGAGTTCGATGAGATTCTAGAGCTTTTAAAAGGATTACCCAATACTTTAGAAGAAGATTTTAACGAAGGGATTTTTACTGAATACAAAGAGTACCCTACGAGTACTGGATTTGTTTTAGATACTATAGAAACAGCAATTACTTTTAATAATTTTCACGAGTCTCTTCACTTGGGAGTAATTATGTCATTGAAAAAATTAGTGTAATGTTTTGTAGTTTTACGCTACTAAAAATTGAAATTAGAACAAATGAATTTTAATACCAAAACCATACACGGAGGTCAAAAGCACGAAGAAACTACGGGCTCAGTAATGCCTCCGATATTCCAAACATCTACTTATGCTCAATCAAGCCCGGGAACTCATAAGGGTTACGAATATTCGAGAGCAGCTAATCCAACAAGAACTGCATTGGAGAATAATTTTGCAGCCATTGAAAATGGGACGCATGGATTTGCTTTTTCATCGGGTTTATCAGCGATTGATTGTGTGTTAAAGATGCTGAACCCAGGGGATGAGGTCATTGCTGGAGATGATTTGTATGGAGGGACGTATAGAATGTTCACCAGAATGTTCGAAAAATACGGACTGAAATTTCAGTTTGTGGATATGACACATGTAGAAAATGTTTCCAAAGCATTGACAAACGACACAAAATTAGTTTGGCTAGAAACGCCTACCAATCCATTGATGAAGGTCGCTGACATTGAAGAAATATCGAAAGTAGTAAAAGCTAAGGGATCCAATATATTAGTTGCAGTAGACAATACTTTTGCAACCCCTTATTTACAGCAACCATTAAGCTTAGGAGCTGATATTGTTATGCACTCAGCAACGAAATATTTAGGAGGGCATTCAGATTTGGTAATGGGAGCTTTAATGGTGAAAGATGAAAAGCTAGCTGAAGAGTTACACTTTATTCAGTTTGCTGGTGGTGCAGTAGCAGGACCGATGGATTCATTTTTGGCATTACGAGGAATTAAAACATTGCACGTTCGAATGCAACGTCATTGTGAGAACGGAAAAGCTATAGCTGAGTTTCTAGTAAACCACAATAAGGTAAAAGAAGTTTATTATCCTGGTTTTGATAATCATCCAAGTCACAAGGTAGCTAAAAAACAAATGAAGGATTTTGGAGGAATGGTGTCGTTCCGTTTGAAAGATGAAAGTAAAGAAGCTGCTTTTCGATTTTTAGAAAACACCAAGGTATTTACACTGGCAGAATCTTTAGGAGGTGTTGAGAGTTTGGTGAATCATCCAGTGACTATGACCCATGCTTCTATACCCGAACCAGAGAGATTGAAAATAGGAATTACAGATTCCTTAATTCGTTTGAGTGTTGGAATAGAAGATATTGATGATTTGTTATCAGATTTAGAACAAGCATTAAATCAATAATAATTTAAAGAGCCTAAACGGGCTCTTTTTTTTAGAATAGAGTTGAAAGAGATAGAGGGCTGTTAAAATTCAGGTGAAAAAGAATGCCCATTTGCAGGTTGATTATCCATTCGTTGTATTTATTTTCTTTTACAGGAGCCGTGAGCCCGTCAACAGCATCAGAAAAGAAATATTGCCAGTTGAATTGAAGATTAAAATCGATTTTCGGAGTTAATTTATGACGAATACCCCCGCCAAAAGTTCCAGCAAGAGCACTTCCGGAGCCGACATTTAGGGCCTGAGGCCTTGTCCATTTTCCAGGAAGTACTGAAATATCCTCTCTCCAATTCCCCAAAGAAGACTCTACATTGTTATGGAATATACTGTACTGCAATCCAGCTAAAACATAAGGGTTCCATTTTTGATCAGACCAAGGATAAATAAATTCTTTTAAAGAACGAATGTAATACTCCAGTTGAAAACCAATACTTACAACTCTTGTTTTCCCTGTCATGGCTCTTAATCGCCTTCCTTCACCTGTATTCTGCCGAGCAGAATAACCGTGATGTTCAAAGTTGGCATTGGTAACAAAATTTAATTCACTTCTGAAGGCCAGTCTGTCCCTAAGCCAATGCTTGGCATTCCAACGTAAGTCTTTATTGAAAAAATGAAGCGTATGCGTAAAACTTATAGAAACTGCACTGCCTCCATATTTGCTTAATAAATTGTCTCGTTCTCCGTAATCTGAAATAATAGTAGCTGTACCCGCATGAAATCCTATATCATGGGTTAGATGTTGTGATAGGGCAGACTTAGTGACAAATATCACAAAAAACAATAATGAGAGGAGAGTTCTCAATTAGGGGAGATTGTTTTTGTAAAAGTATTAAAAATATCTATTAAGTCAAACTAATTTTTTATCGTGATTGATTCTACAACGGAGAAGTTGGCTCGTACATTTATTTCTTCAGAGTAATAAACGATTTTTTCTGGTTGGGTCTTTTTTAATACATCACCAGTATCCCATTTTCCATTATCATTGACATCGTATATCATTCGAACCTTATATTTCTTTGGATCTAAGTAGTTAAATGAAATTGTACCAGAATTTTTAATCACTTTTCTTTCTTCAAGAATTTCTTTAGAATGAGTAAGTTCAAAAATTACAGGAATATTTTGCGGGTTTGTAACATTGAAGGAGATATCTCCATATTTTTCTAGACCCTTTGTCTTAAAATCGTATCGAAGGCTATCATTCTTTTGATCGAAAATATCAGCAAATGCCTCTGGAAGTATGGACAAATGATAGTTAGTGTTCAGTTTTTTGTCAAAAACAAATCCAACTTTTTTTTCTACTGAGGATAAAAAAGGTCGATATGCAATCTTTATCGAATCAGAATTTATTAGAGTGATTTTAGTAGAATCAATATTTATAATTGGATTATTGGACGTTAGGAAAAGAGTGTCTTTAAAATTCAAATAGGTAGAAGTAGGTAAGCTAATTTCCAGCGAATCCAATTTCTTCTTTCTCAATTTTACTACTACCGTATCGATTTCTGACTTGGAACGAATTTTAAAGACCAAAGAATCTCTTTCAATCGATGAATGCCAAAAATTTAATGTGTCTTTACCCTTCTCGTAAAATGTAACGGTTTTAAAGTCTTCGGGAACATCTGATAGAAGATCGATCTCTAAATCACGACTAAAACCTTCATATCCGAAGATAATTTTTCCTTTTTTAGACTCTTTAGCAATCTTAAACTTATAAGGAATGATCGATTTAAAAATTGGGATTATGTCTTCAATAACGGTGTCCCGAGGTAATACGACAGGCTTGTTACGAAATCCGATTCGATCTCTTTTTGGGTCAAAAATGTAATCGTCACTTGCATCTTCCAGTGCAAACAAAGAATATTTTCCATCCTTTAAATTGGTAAATCGATAAGCAAAAGAATCTAATGTGCTTGTTACATAATCGGGCTTTCTTTTGTACACAGTAGAGTCAGAATAAGTGCTGTCAATTCTGTACAAGAGCATTTTGATGTTTTTTGCTTTCTCCTCTTTATAGGCGTTCTTTACAGTTCCTTCTAAGGTCAGTGAATCAATATAGCTACCTGTGGAGAATACATATTTAAAACGTTCTAATTTGTTTCCCTCATTGTTGTCCTCCACACTGTTTCCAAAATCAAAAGTATAGGTTGTATTTGGAATTAAAGTGTCTAGTATTTTAATAGTAAGATATCGACTGGCAGTACTTTGTGGAGTGATTAAAGGCCTGTTTTTTTGAGGAGGAGAAACAATCAGTTGCTTGTTAATGTCTTTCAATTTTACATACTCGTTAAACTCGATTTCTATCTCATTTGTATTGAAATTTGTTGTTTCGTAAGGAGGATCAGCCACTACCATTAAAGGCGGATCTATATCTTTAGGACCTCCAGTAGGTCTCCCTCTTTTTGCACATGAAAAAAAGCAAATGAAACATACAAAAAGTAAAAAAGAAGTAACTTTTTTCAACTCGTCTATTTTACTACAAATAAACGAACTATTTTTTGGAATCTTATGAGAGCTTTGCGTTAAATTACTCTGTAATTGAGATTGTAGCAATGCTAATTTTTATTCCCTCTATCTTAAGGAGTTCTTTACAACAGGCAACCAATGTTGCTCCAGTAGTAATCACATCATCAATCAATAAAACATGAATGTTTTTAGGAAGGTTATTTTTTTCTAGATAAAAACGAGTGTTAGCACTCTTGTACCTCTGCAATCTATTTTTCTTGGTCTGTGTCTTAGATACTTTTTTGCATGTAAGTACATCTGGTTGAAAGCTTGTGTTCAAATGTTCACTTAAACGTTTCCCGAACAGTGTAAGTTGATTATAGCCTCTTTTTCTGTATTTGCTGGGATGAAGAGGTACCGGCACAACGCAAAATAGATCATCAAATTCATGGGATTCTTTTAAAATTCTTCCAAACCAGTTTCCCAAAAAAGAGCCTACAACCTGCTGATTTTTGTATTTAAGATAATGAATCAGCTCTTTCGTTTTTCCCTCTTTTTTGTAAGATAAAAAAGAAACTGCTTTGTAAATTTCTACCTTACCTTTAAAAACCTCTGAAGTATTGTTTTTTTCAAAATCAGTGTAACAAATAATTGGCAAATCATGTCTACATTCTATACAGATGATTTTTTCATCAGAAAATAATGTTTTCTCGCAAGTAATACAGGTCTTGGGGTAAAATAACTGAAATAAGTTTTCTAGGAATTTCATCTTTTTTTAGCATTTTTTTTCGAAATTACATAAAAATCATTTCCTTGTCAAGTAGGTACCATTTTTTTAAAATCGCAGTTCGCAACATGAAAACTTCTGGAACTGTCATACCAAGTTCTCGTTTTTTGGCCAGTAAAATGTTGGGTAAAATTGATTTTACAAAAGCCAATGTGATTGTAGAATTGGGGCCTGGAAATGGAGCCATTACCAAGAGAATATTAAAAGAGATGCATCCAAAAGCTCAACTAATATGCTTTGAGATTAACCAACATTTTTTTAAGCAGTTAAAAAAGATAGAGCATCCACAACTGACTGTTTTGAATGTTTCCGCAGAAAAAGTAGTAGAGGAATTACGAAAACTAGGCTATGACAAAACATGTCATATTATTTCGAGTTTACCACTTACAAACATGCCAAGTCCCATTACAAAATGTATTTTAGATGAATCTTATCGGAGCCTAGAAAAGAATGGGACCTTCACACAATATCAATATTCCCTTAGTTATTTTAAGAAACTAAAAGAAGTCTTTCAAGAAGACATCACGTTGGATTTTGAAGTGTTCAATATTCCCCCAGCATTTATCTACAGATGTAAAAAGTACAGAGAATGATCTTTGGTGAAGCTACCGAAACATTGATGAAGAAACAATTAAGAATGACGAGAGAAATCGCAGAAGAAAGGAATTTCGATTATCGAACAAATTTCTCTTGATAACTTTATTGAATCCTTTATCTTTGCGGCTATTATGGCACAAAAAGAAGATCAGTTTAAGAAAGTTATATCGCACGCGAAAGAATACGGTTATATTTTTCAATCCAGTGAAATATATGACGGTTTAAGTGCGGTTTACGACTATGCACAAAATGGCGTTGAGTTAAAGAAAAATATCCGTGATTATTGGTGGAAGGCCATGGTTCAAATGCATGAGAATATTGTGGGCATTGATGCCGCAATTTTAATGCACCCTACTACATGGAAAGCTTCGGGGCACGTAGATGCTTTTAACGATCCATTAATCGATAACAAAGATTCTAAAAAAAGATATCGAGCGGATGTGTTGGTGGAGGAGTTTAGAGAAAAGATCAATCAGAAAATTTTAAAGGATATTGCGAAAGCTCAAAAGCGTTTTGGAGATGCCTTTAATGAAGATGAGTTTCGTGCTACCAATCCAAATGTACTGAGACGCCAGAAGCAGATCGATGAGATTACGGCTGAGTTGACTAGAGTTCAGGAAGAAAATGATTTAGAAGGATTTAAAAACTTAATCGTAGACTTAGGAATTACATGTCCCGTTTCTGGATCTAAAAATTGGACAGATGTAAAGCAGTTCAATTTAATGTTTGGAACACAGCTAGGTGCTTCAGCAGACAGTTCTACCAAAGTATATTTGAGACCAGAAACCGCGCAAGGTATTTTTGTGAATTTCCTAAATGTGCAAAAAACAGGAAGGATGAAGATTCCATTCGGAATTGCGCAAACAGGAAAAGCATTTAGAAATGAGATTGTAGCGAGACAATTTATCTTTAGAATGCGCGAGTTTGAGCAGATGGAAATGCAATTTTTTGTAAAACCTGGGACTCAAAAAGAATGGTACGAGAAATGGAAAGAAACACGTTTAAAATGGCATTTGAGTTTAGGGATGGGGAAAGACAATTATCGTTTCCACGATCATGAAAAGTTAGCGCATTATGCAGATGCCGCAGCGGACATAGAATTCAATTTCCCATTTGGATTTAAAGAATTAGAAGGAATTCACTCACGTACCGATTTCGATTTAAAAGCACATGAAGAACATTCTGGGAAGAAGTTGCAATATTTCGATCATGAGGAGAATCAGAGTTATGTGCCGTATGTGGTAGAAACTTCTATTGGGCTAGATCGAATGTTTTTAGCAGTTTTTTCCAATTCATTGATAGAAGAGGAATTGGAAAACAATACCACAAGAACTGTGTTGCGATTACCAGCAGTTTTAGCGCCTACCAAAGCAGCGGTTTTGCCATTGGTAAAGAAAGATGGATTGCCAGAGATCGCGCGTAAAATTGTAGATGATTTGAAATGGGATTTTAATGTGATTTATGATGAAAAAGATGCAGTGGGAAGAAGATATCGTAGACAAGATGCAGCGGGAACACCTTTCTGTATAACCGTAGATCACGATACTTTAGATAATAATACAGTCACCATTCGTCATAGAGATACCATGGAGCAAAAACGTGTAAAAATCGAAGAGCTTCGAGACATCATAAAACAAGAAGTGGATGTCCGCTCTTGGTTGATGAAAATGTAATGCCAAACAAATAGGTTGCTGAACATAGTTGAAGTACAGCATCTCACCAATAAAACCAAAAAGAGCAGTTCCAACAGAACTGCTCTTTTTAATTATCTAAAAATTTAAGTATTTCTTTCTAAAACTGAAACCCTATGTTTACACCCACTCGAGGTACAATGGTTGGTGAATCTTGACTGAACAAATTTCTTCCCAATCCTCCATGGATATCCACAGTAAATCCGCCAGCAGAAATGTACTTGTATCCTAAAGACATACCTAAAGCACCGTCTGAATAGTCGGTAACTACAGTAGCGTTGTTAACCACAGTTTCTTTATCTCCCGCATTGTAAGCAAAGAACAATTCGCCAAAGAGATTCCAGTTACTTTGCGTAGAAAAATAATGACGTACATAGGGAGTAAACATTCGGTCTTCATTGTATCTGAAATCAGAACTTTTTCCTTCAAAATTGAATAAAGCAGCAACTCCCAAAGAAGTCTGTTCGGTTAAATAATATTCATAAGAAGCTTCTAAGGTTTTTAGAGCCAAAGCATCTGTAACATCAATTTTTACTTCTTGTTGAGCAAAGGAAAATCCCGAGATAAAAAGGGATAAGATTAGCAATGTTTTTTTCATTTTAAATAGATTTAATTCTTTAACGATCATTCCGACAAATTTAGTGTAAAGATTTTAAAAAACAGCTCTTAACTGAACACTTCCAATATGGATAGCTCTTGAATTTTCGCTTTTTCTTCCTCTATAATTCAAACTTAGATTGAGAAAGGAGTTAAGTTTCTGATTCCAAAGAAGATTCCAAGTATAATTGCGCCCATCTTGCAGCCCTTCCAGCATTTGATAACCCACGGGAGAATTTGAATTTCCAGTAAACTGATTGAAAAAAGCGGTAAAAGAAGCATTGAACTGCGACTTCTCCTTTCCTTTGTAAAAATATTCTACACCAATTTTTTGCTGATCCAATTGTTCGAAATTTGCTAGTTGATTTCTTTTCTCTTTTCGTTCATAGAAAGCAGAGAAGCGATTGTTTTCATTCAAAACATAGCTGATTTTTGGCAAAACTTCTACGGTTCTTATTTCGTAATTTCGATTGGCAAAATTTTCTGTTTTTAAATTGTTTTCGGTGAGTTTTCCAGAAAGATCAAATAGCCAAAAATTTCCTATTTTATGCTGGAAATCAATTTGATGTAGCCTAGTGTCTATCTCCTGGTTTCCTATGATAAACTGTTGTTTTCCATCTGTTCTTCCAAAAGTATAGGTGGTGCTATATTGCTGTAAATTCCTATGAAAATAAAGACTGTTTCTAAAATTAAAATTTAGACTGATTTGACTATTCTGTCGGAAATCAAATGGATTTAAATTGAAAGAATTTCCGATTCGTTCCTGTTCGTTATTGATCCCTAGAAATAATTGATTGTAGAACTGAGATAAGAACTTACGAATGCCATTTTTCGAACTCCATTGACTTGCGTTGAGTGTAATAGACTGATTCCATTTTGCACGTTGTGTAGGGATGAATCGCAAGTTTGGTAAGGGAACTCGTAAATAATTTGCTTGGTCTGAAAATTCGGCGATTTCAAACTCATCAAACTCTTGAATCCCGTTGTTGTTGTAATCGATCCAAGTGTAAAAACCTTGTCCGGGCTCCACCTCGATATACACAAAGTCTTGCCTTGCTACATTTCCCGAAGAAGTTTTATAGAGGCTTCCCAATATGAGAAAATTGGAAAAGAAACGTTGATTGTATACGAGTCTTGAATTCAAGGTCTTTTCATCGTTGGTAAATGCATTTTCTGTGAGTCTGTAATTCGTAAATAAAGATAAATTGGTTCGTTTTGTTTGAACTAATTTAGATTGAAAGTAGAAGGTTTTTCGATTGTTGATTTCAGTAAATCGATTGTTCCGAATACTATCGTTATTTCTGTAATTAACCCCAATCTTAGCATATACTTTTGTAGTGTCTCCAACCCCAAAATAGCCTTCATACTCTTTAAAACGATGATTGGTTTGTAGCGAAAGTTGTGTCGCTTTTAAAACACCATCATTCGATTCCAAGTTGATCAACCCACCCATCCAAGAGTTTTTGAAACCTTGCTCAACTCTCCCTTGAATTCTTAAAAACTCATTGTCTCGTATTTGAGAATCATTCTTTAAAAAACTACTATTTACAATGAACGACGTTTTGCCGAACGCCATTTTCGACCTTAATAAATGCTTATTCCCCTTATAATTATCTGAGAAATTCAATTGCTGAAAAGAGTAGGAGAGAAAGTTATCTTTTTTATTTTTCAATGAAAGATCAAATGCAATTTGTTGCTGATTTCCTGTTGGATTTACCAAATTCCAATCTCTATTAAATTCCACCGCTTGAAAACGCTGTACTGTATTAAAGTTTTGATGCACAAATAAGTAATTTATTTTACTGCTCAATTGCCACTTTTTATCCGTAATCAATTGCTCCCAAGTAAGATTGGATGCCAAACCTTTGTTTTGATTGTTGTCGATAGGCGAGAATAAATTTTGATCATTATCACTCAACGCAATTTCTGCCGAAACTTTTGTCTTTTTACTAGACTCATAAGAAGAATTAATAGAAGCAATTTGCAGTTTGGTGGGTGCAGTAAGCTGAACAATAGGACTGTACTCGCCAAGGTTAGGACCTACATAAGCAAAGACATTTCCGTTAGCCAATGTTTGATCCAATCGATAGTCACCTCTATTAACCCCTACATTGGTAAAAGAGACATTGTATAATTCCTCATTTGGATTGGTAGAGTATTCAAACACCTGAGTGGATCCTGTCAAAACTCTTCGGTATAGTATTTTATTAGGATCAAAACTATCTAGGAAAGCACTTTCCGTAACCATTAAGGCAGTATTGTTCCCAGCATTGGCCAAAACTTGCTTTTGGGCATCTGTTAGATTGGCTTGTATGGGCTGATTCTTAACATCATTCTCACTGTAGAAATGACCAGAAATACGAAATTTCTCATTTTTGAAAGCAGCTTTTTCATACGTGATAAAACGATTGTAATTCCGGTTGGAAATCTGATATTCAATACGAATTCTCATATCGTTGTTAATCGGATAGGTAGTGTTGAATCGAATCTCGCCAATATTATAATCGATGGTATAATCTTTATCTGCTCCTCTTTCGATGGGTGAACCATTGACAAAAACTCTCTCGCTGCCTTGAACAATGGTAATATTAGGTTCATTGTTAGGACCAAAAATCTTATAAGGACCTTGATTTCCCTCAATGCCTACAAAAGTAAACACTGTAAATTTACCTCTTACCACTGCTCCTGAAGCTAGCACATTTAAATTCTCATTGATGTTGGCTTCTACCTCTAAACCAGAAACTTGTTTGTCAAAATTTAAGAAGAGGCTTTTGTCATTATGCAAGCTAACATCACCTGCTTTTACCCGCCAATCTTTGCTAAAAAGCTCGATGAATATACGATCGAAATCGGTAATACTTTGACTATACCCATTCTGTTGTAACGGAATATTGGTGTCGAAAATATTGGCTCGTAGTGATACAGTACTGGACAGCTTTCCTTCGATAGAGAGGTTCATTGAAGAATTGGCAACCGTACTTTGATTGTTCCCAGAAGTAAACCCACGATTGATAAATCCACTTGTTTTTAGTCCGTCAAAGAGTTTTACATCCGTTGCTTTCTTGTTTGTGGTTAGGCTGTACAAAGTTCCTGTATTGCTATTGTTAGGAACGATGAGTCGTTCGTCAAAAGGGCTGTAAACTTTTGTGAGAAATGAAGGCAATCGAAAGTATTCAACGATAATTTCTGAATACTTTTTCGCATCTAAAACTAAAATGGCTTCATCGTAAAATACCACATATTCAGTAGGAAGAATTCGTCTTTTTTGCGGATTAAAAACTTTGAACTGCTGTGGATTGATGGGAACCGAGTCGAATCGAATGGTGTCTTTGACAACTTGAATTTTTTTTGAACGAAAATCAGAGGAAGTAATTTGTGAGTGCACAAAATATCCTAGAAAAAAGAACAGTAAAAATGCTGTTTTTTTCGTCATACACTACAAACGTAGGAATAATAAAATTAGTTTGCATTTGATGAAGGTCATTACGAAGTAAATTTATTTACTGAAGTAATCTGCTTTTTTGGTAAACACAAAGAATCTGCTTTGCTGGGCTTAGCATAATAGCTGAGTATACTCGAACTAATATTTATTAAAAAAGAGATTGCTGTTTCACAGGGCTTTCGTGTTCAAGCAACCATTTTTTTCTCCAGACTCCCCCAGCATAACCAGTGAGGGACCCGTCAGATCCAATCACTCGGTGGCAAGGAATCACGATCCAAATGGGGTTTTTTCCATTGGCAGAGGCTACTGCACGGATGGCTTTGGGATCTCCAATCTTTTTGGTTTGCTCTAAGTAGGTTCTGGTTTTGCCGTAGGGGATGTTTAATAGTTCTTTCCACACTTGTTGTTGAAAATCAGTTCCTTTTGGGTTCAACTTCAAATCAAACTCCGTGCGTTTTCCTTCAAAATATTCATCCAATTGATTCACACATTCTACCAAGGTGCTTGGAATTTCTCCCTCTGTCATTTCGAGCGTGTCACACTGAGCCTGTCGAAGTGGAGTCGAGAAATCTTTATCCAAAACAGAAATCGACTGAATGCCATCTTCATCACCTACAATTTCTGCAGTACCGATAGGTGTTTTGTAATATGTGGTTTTAGGCTCCAAAAACGTCTCTTGAATTTTGAGTAGTAATTTCGGCAATTTCATCATAAGAAAGCCCATAGATGTCGACCAACTTATCAACAACTTGCGTAATGTAGCTACTTTCGTTGCGCTTTCCTCTGTAGGGAGTAGGAGCTAAATAAGGAGCATCGGTTTCCAACACAATATGTTTGAGATCTATTTGATTCAAAAACTGATCAATTTTTCCATTCTTAAAAGTCACAACACCACCAATACCTAATTTCATATTATAAGAAATAGCACGATGTGCTTGCTCTATGGTTCCCGTAAAGCAATGAAAAATACCTCTTAAATCCTCTCCTTTTTCCAACTCTAAAACTTCAAAAATTTCATCAAAAGCCTCTCTGCAGTGTATGGCAATGGGTAATTTCTTTTCTTTTGCCCACTGTATCTGAGTCCGAAAAACATCCTGTTGCTCTTTCAAAAAGGTTTTGTCCCAATACAAATCAATCCCAATTTCACCAATGGCATAAAAATGACGTTTGTCGATCCACTCTTTTACTTTTTTGAGCTCTTCTTTGTAATCAGCCTTCACAGAAGTGGGGTGTAAACCCATCATTAAAAAAGTATGCTTGGGATATTGCAATTCTAGATCGAGCATTCGCTGTGTATAACTACTATCGATTGCTGGAATGAAAAAACGCTCAATACCAGCATCAAAAGCACGTTGCATCATTGCCTCTCTGTCTTCGTCAAACTGCTCAGAATATAAGTGCGTATGTGTATCGGTAATCATTGGAAATAAAAGCCTAAATAATACTTGTTTGATTCTTTACAAGAATACACCAAATTCAATAAGAATAGAGTATTTTTGTAGTCTTCATTTTGGAGGGTAAAAATACGGAAATGAGTAGTCTGAAAAAACTATTAGAGAAAAAGAAATATGTTCGAATCAAACTTCGAAAGATCGTCACCAATCATCTAGAACTCGATGCAGAGATCAATAGTGTAAAAGGCAAGTTTATCTTAGATACAGGAGCGTCTAACTCTTGTGTGGGAATGGATCTCATTGATCATTTTCAATTGGAAGCTGAGGAAAGTGATACCAAGGCTGCTGGGGCAGGAGCCATAGATATGGAAACTCAGAAGTCGGAAAACAATCAGTTGGTTATTGGAAAGTGGAAAACGAAAGAATGCCACTTGGTACTTTTTGACCTGTCTCATGTAAATTCTGCATTGACGCAACACGATGCTGAAAAGGTGCACGGTATTATCGGCGCAGATGTTTTACAAAAAGGAAAAGCGATCATAGACTATGACAAAAAAGTTTTATACCTACGAAAAGTAAAGAAATAAGGAGAGAATTGTATATTTAATCCCTCACAGAGGGATTTGTGATTGGAAAGAGAATTGATTCTATAAAAGATCAAGAGTTAAGACGAATCTCCAAGCATAACTCAAACAAATTAAGTCATTTTAAAAAAGAAAAAATGAGTCTACAAAAACAGGTAATGGAAGAAATGAAAGCAGCGATGAAATCGAAAGATACAGTTGCTTTGCAAGCGTTGAGATCTTTAAAGTCTGCTTTTTTATTAGCGAAGACTGAAGCTGGTGCTGGTGATGATTTGACGGATGATCAGGAGATGAAAATTATTCAAAAGCAGGTGAAGCAGAGAAAAGACAGTGCTGCAATTTTTGTAGAGCAAGGGAGGCAAGATTTGGCTGATCCAGAATTGGCAGAGGCAGCTGTTTTGGAGAAATTTTTACCAGAAGCTTTGTCTAAAGAAGAAATAGAAAAAGTAGTCGTAGATACGATCGCAAAAGTGGGAGCTGAGGGAATGAAAGACATGGGGAAAGTCATGGGTATTGTCTCGAAAGAATTGGCAGGACAAGCAGATGGGAAAACCATTTCTGGAATTGTAAGAGCCAAGCTTCAGTAAATAATAAATAGATTCCCGATCCTGCCTGCCGCAGGCAGGGTTCAACTGGATAGAAGAAAAATTGAGAAAAAGAAATGTTTATTGTATATGTTTTACATAGTGAGAAATTTGATAAGACATATAAGGGTTTAACGAATAATATTGAGAGAAGACTAAAGGAGCATAATTCAAAGCAACAGAAATCAACAAAAGCATTTGCTCCATGGAAATTAATTTACAAAGAAGAGGTAAAAACAAGATTAGAAGCTAGAGAAAGAGAAAAATATTTAAAATCTGGGATAGGAAGAGATTTTATAAAAACAATAATAAAGGCCCTTTAGCTCAACTGAATAGAGCACTGGATTTCGGCTCCAGCGGTTCGGGGTTTGAATCCCTGAAGGGTCACGAATAAATAAAAAGCAAGCAAAATCATAAAGCTTGCTTTTTTGATTTTGAGAGGTTTTAATTTTCAAAGCGGAGCTTTATGGGATCAGCGAAGCTAACCCTAACTATTTTTAATTCATATGGTCTATATCAAGCTAGCTTGAGCGTTTTTTTGTTTGGGTAACTTTAAAAAAATAATAGCTACCTTGTCGATAAGTATGCTTCTATGAAATACACTTATCTTTTACGCTATGGTATTTTTCTCGTTGCTATTTTCGGTTTTCTTATTCGATATATAGAAAAGTTGACGTATCACTTTTTTGAGAGAACACCTTTTATTCACAATGTTACTAGGAAAAAAAGATTATCAGCTTTACAAAAACAAATTTTACTGGAGAAGGTAGATTTTTACCAGAAGTTAGATGAGAATTATCAGAAGCATTTTGAACATCGTTTGGCTATTTTTTTGAGAACATATCAATTTATTGGACGCGATGGTTTTCAGGTAAATGCTGAAGTAAAAATTCTGATAGCTTCTTCTTATATCACATTAACATTCGGAAAAAGGAAATTTATTACAGATGTTTTTGACAAAATCATCGTTTATCCAGATATTTTTCATTCCATAGTCAACAAAAGAAAACACAAAGGAGAATTCAATCCGAAATACAAAATAGTTGTTTTTTCTTGGAAGCATTTCTTGGAAGGAATTGCAATAAAAGATGACAATATTAATTTGGGAATTCACGAGTTTACTCATGTGATACATATCAAATCGCTACGAGAAAAAGACTTCAGCTCTTTTGTTTTTAAAAAAGAATACCAGCGATTAATCAATTATCTTCAAGACCATGAGAGTATTCGAAAAAAGATTATTGCTTCTGAGTATTTTCGTTCCTATGCTTTTGAAAATCAATATGAATTTATGGCCGTACTTATTGAGAGTTTTATTGAAACTCCACAGCAGTTTAAGACACAGTTTCCTAGGATATATCGTAAGATTAAGAGAATGCTCAATTATCATTTTCTAGATTATTAGAAAATAAGTATTAGCCGACTTAATAAGTTAGGTTGAAAGTAATTAGAAAAGCATGATAAAAGTCATACAAAGACCCCACGCTTCTGCATAAATTTATACTAGAATTAAAGCAAAGTTTAGTTCTAGTGTTAGTTTACTAAATACGGCAGGTTGGTTAGCAGAAAGAGGCTTCTTAAGAGGCCTCTTTTTTATTGATATAGTATCGTAGAATACGTTGAATATCTCTATTGTCTTTTTGAGGAATCACATAAAATAAGTAATCGTTTGGGGCTTTTAATTCAACGCTTTTCTCTATATAGCCAAACCCTCTGTAAATACCATTTAAAATGAGTGCAAAACCCACCTCATTTTCGGTACGACCTTGTTCTTTGAGGACCAAATCTTTGGCTTGTAACCCCAGTGAATCAATTGCTTTTTTGACTCTTTCATTGTATAAATTGATTGCTTCTTTCTCAGTGCAAATACCGTTGCATTTTTTGATTTGATAATGAAAACAAGCATTGACATTTGTCTGCAAATGGCAATATTTCGGGCACAATTCAAACTCTTCACAGATTTTTTCTAAAAAATTTCTACACTCTGAAATATTATAAAATTTCATAATGGCATTAGGAACCAATTTCAGACGATTGTAAGCCAAGTGTAAAATACCTCTTTGATCTTCGTAAGAGAATAATCCAATCGCCTCATTGGCTCTTCGTTGAGCTCTGTTGAATTTAGGATAGATTTTTTTAATCTCGGCAGATTCCTTCAAAAGGGCTAACAATTCGCTACCTGTCTCCTCGCACGTAATGTCTGCTGTTTCCAAACACATGCTAATTTCTTTCTTCTTCTTATCATAAAAATGACTGATGACACGCTGCTTGATATTGTTCGCTTTCCCGACATAAATCACTTCCTTTTGCAAATTTTTGAAGTAGTATACACCAGGATTTTCAGGAAGCTCGTCAACGACTTTTTTATCTAAAAGAGGTGGCAATGTGGCTTGTCGAGATCTTCTATTTAAAAAACCTTGAATGATAAACTGATCATCTCTTTCAATGAGTCTTCGAAACAATTCTACTGTGGCTTCTGCATCTCCTTTTGCTCTATGTCGTTCCGCGATATGTATGTTTTCAGCGTTACAAATATTTCCCAAGCTATAGGATTTTAAACCGGGAATAATTTTTCGAGACAAGCGAACAGTACAGAGTTTTTTTCGCTGAAAGTCGAAGCCCAAACTTTTGAATTCATCTTTGATGATATTGTAGTCGAAATTGACATTATGTGCGACAAAAATAGTGTCGCGCGTCAGTTCTTCTACTTTTTTTGCAATTTCATAGAATTTGGGAGCACTTCTTACCATTGCATCCGTAATGCCTGTAAGATTTGTGATGAACGGAGGAATTGTTTGCTCCGGATTGACCAGAGTGGTATACTCATCGACTATTTTTTTTCCATCGAAAATAAATATAGATATTTCGGTAATCTTCTGAGCTCGATAACCATTCCCAGTGGTTTCTATGTCTATTACCGAATACAATGAAGTTATTCTTTATTGACTTTAGACCCAATGTAAACGGCCAATGCTCCAGAGAAAAACATAAGTACCCCATACGAAGCAGATGCCACTGCAAATGCAGTATTACTGAGCAAAACAACTGCTACTGTAATGCCCAATGTTCCGTTTTGAATTCCTGATTCAATGGCTATAGATAGCGCTCTTTTTGTCGTAATCTTGAATAATTTAGCAGAGTAAAAACCAACGAGCATTACGATCAAGTTCAGACAAATCACAAGCAATCCAGCTTGCTTAAAATACTCAGCTAACTGGCCTTTCTCTTTTACAATGATTCCTATAATAACTAGTATTAGTACAAGACCAGAGGCAATTCGGACAGGTTTGGCCATTTTTAGAGCAAATGTTTCTCTGTACTTTCTTATCAGCATTCCAATGACAATAGGGATGATGATGATTAAAAATATCTGAAGAAATGTTTGTGCCAAATCCAGTTGTATCATATTACTTTGGTCTAAGAACTGCTCCAAAGAAAAGTTGACAATAAACGGAATGGTTAGTATGGTAATAAAGCTACTAAAGGCCGTTAAGGTTACTGACAAAGCAGTATCTGCCTTCGCTAAATGCGAGATAAGATTTGAAGTAGGGCCTCCAGGGCATGCGGTTAAAATCATCACTCCAACAGCAATTTCTGGTTGAACAGGAAAAAGAGAAACCAAAATGAATCCAATCACAGGTAATAAAATAATCTGATTGAATAACCCAATAAGAATAGCTTTGGGTTGTAAAAAGATTCGTTTGAAGTCATCAATAACAAGAGACAATCCCATGCCTAGCATGATGATCATCAAGGCTACTCCCAGTATAATTGCAGATGATTGGTCCATGGTAAAAAGTTTAGTTTACAATCGCCTTTAAATTTTTGATAGTAGCAGTGGGATCGTCACTTCTGAATACGAAACTCCCTGCTACTAGAACATCAGCACCAGCTTCTACCAGAGCATTCGCATTTTGGTCTGTAACTCCACCATCAATTTCTATTTGGCAACTCGATTCAGAGAATTCGATCAGATGTTTTAATTGACTCACTTTTTTATAGGTATTTTCTATAAAAGACTGTCCCCCAAACCCAGGGTTTACACTCATGATACACACCAAATCGAGATCTTTGATAATATCTTCTAAAACAGCAATGGGTGTATGAGGATTTAAAGCAACTCCGGCTTTCATTCCAGCGGCCTTAATGGCTTGAATGGTTCTGTGTAAATGGGTACAAGCTTCATAATGAACCGTTAATACATTGGCGCCAAGATCGGCAAATGTTTGAATGTAACGATCCGGATCAACGATCATTAAATGAACATCAATGGTTTTTTTTGCATGTTGTGATATGGCTTTTAAAACGGGCATACCAAAGGAAATGTTCGGAACAAATACACCGTCCATAATATCTATATGAAACCAATCGGCATCACTACTGTTCACCATTTCTATATCTCTTTGTAAATTTCCGAAGTCTGCTGCTAAAATTGAAGGAGCAATTAGTTTAGTCATGTAAGTTGTTTTGTTTGATGTAAAAATACAGATATAAAAAAGAAAACTCCCGAAGAATTTTCGGGAGTTTTCATAAGATATTTACAATACGTTTAACCTAAGTACGTCATTAATATTTTACTTCTTGAAGTATGTTTCAAGCGACGAATCGCTTTTTCTTTGATTTGACGAACCCGCTCACGAGTTAAATCGAAAGTTTCTCCTATTTCTTCTAGTGTCATAGGTTGATGTTCTCCTAAACCAAAATATAATTTTACAACATCAGCTTCACGAGGTGTCAATGTCTCTAAAGCTCTGTTAATTTCAATTCGTAAAGATTCGTGTAATAATGTTTTATCGGGATTTGGAGATTCTCCAGAATTTAATACATCGTATAAATTAGAATCTTCCCCTTCTATTAATGGAGCATCCATAGATACGTGACGTCCCGAATTTTTCATGGATTCTTTTACGTCATTAACTGTCATGTCTAGCTTCTTAGCAATTTCTTCAGCACTAGGAGGTCTTTCATTCTCTTGCTCTAAAAAAGCGTACATTTTATTGATCTTATTGATAGATCCAATCTTGTTCAAAGGCAAACGTACAATACGAGATTGTTCTGCTAAGGCCTGTAAAATTGATTGACGAATCCACCATACAGCGTAGGAAATAAATTTAAATCCTCTAGTTTCATCAAAACGCTTAGCTGCTTTGATCAAACCTAAGTTTCCTTCGTTAATTAAATCTGGTAATGTTAATCCTTGGTTTTGGTATTGCTTCGCAACAGACACCACAAAACGTAAATTTGCTTTTGTTAATTTCTCTAAAGCTCTTTGATCACCTGCTTTGATTCTTTGTGCTAACTCTACTTCTTCGTCGGCAGTGATTAGATCTACTTTACCTATTTCTTGCAAATACTTGTCTAACGATGCGGTTTCTCTGTTGGTAACCTGCTTTGTAATTTTAAGTTGTCTCATTTAATTCTATGAATAATATAAGGATTAATACTATCGTTCATTTACTTATACGTGAGTTATTACGTAAATGTTACAAAAAGATTGTTTTTTTTAGAAAATATGATGTGTTGACTTTTAATACTTTATTAGTATATTTGCACAAATTAACATATGTTAATTTTTCGAGATTTTGAATCGAACTGATAGAGGTTGGGGGACATCTATCGTTCATGTGAATTAAAATTCACAAAAAAGCCGCTCATTACGAGCGGCTTTTTCTGTTTTCAGCTGTCTAAAACCTAGTTTTATGGGATCAAGATCAATTGTTGTGTTTCTTTTTCTTTCCACTTTTTCCATGATGAAAAAGTGATAAAAAATCTAGCTGCAATCCTTTTTCTTTATTTTCAATTAATTCATTTCATTGTATTTCAGTAACTCATCTTGCACAGCAATCTTCAAACAGGCTGAAATACGCCCATTCCATGAATTGGAAAATAATAAGAAAAATGATTGAGGCGAAGTATCTCAATAAAGCAAACGACCTATTGAAAAAAGTCTTGAAAAACAAAGAAGCAGGGTTGGATAGAAGATGGAAAGCTGTTTTATCCCAATGAAATTGGGAGAGTTCTTTCCATCTATGGATGGTGATTCTGTAGTTTTTTTTTAGATTTTTTTCATCAGTCTTGACTTTTTTGATTCGTTTTTGCTTCTGTCACACTGAGCTTGTCGAAGTGAAGGCAAAAATGAATATCAATAG
>JANQMD010000011.1 GCA_028280265.1 Flavobacteriaceae bacterium | reverse complement strand
GCCAGTGGCATTGCAGAGTAGCTACGTTTGGAAGGGATAAGCGCTGAAAGCATATAAGCGCGAAACCCACCACAAGATGAGATTTCTTTAAAGGGTCGTTGGAGATGACAACGTTGATAGGCTATAGGTGTAAGTGCAGTAATGTATGTAGCCGAGTAGTACTAATAACCCGTAGACTTATGTACGTCGCTTTCGCTTCGGCTTCGCTCAGCGAGCTGAAGCGGAACACTCTTTTTAAATTAACAATTGAAACTATATCATATCATTTTTACCTATGTCAACTTATTACTCTAGCTAAAGCTAGAGAGTTAAGAGTTCAGAGTGCTAAGTTTAGAGTGAAATAACTCAAAATTTTAAACTCATAACTCGTAACTAGAGAGATTCCCGTTTTCACGGGAACAAAGCTTAGGGTGGTTATAGCATTGGGGCTCACCTCTTCCCATCCCGAACAGAGAAGTTAAGCCCAATAGCGCCGATGGTACTGCATTTATGTGGGAGAGTAGGTCGCTGCCTTTCTTTTTAAAAAACCTTCATTTTACAATGAAGGTTTTTTTATTTCTTCTAATTTGTTTACTTCGCAATATGAAATATCAATTTTCATATCTTATTAGAATACAGTATTTAGTTAATAAATGATGTGCTTGCTTGCACAATAAGCTTACTTAAGAATTCGTTCTTATCATTATCGAATCAATGAAAAATGCCCTTTAATGGTACGAACTTTTTTGTTTTGATCAACAAGCTCTACAACAAACCAATAATCATCTGGAGGGAGAACTTTTCCATTAAAAGAACCGTTCCATCCTTGCGATGTAGTATCGAAACTAGCGATTCTTTTTCCAAATCGATTGTAAACGTTCACCTTTGATTTTGGGAAGAATGTTGTGTTGGTTCCTCTAATGTTCCATAGATCATTATCACCATCTCCATTTGGAGTGAAGAACTTTGGGTATTCTAGTACAGGAACGATCAAAGATGACACACCACAACCGTTTTTATTTCTAATGAGAATCGTATACAAGCCTCCTCTAAGGTTTTCAAACAAAGGGTTGCTCTGATAACTGTAAACGAGTGTGCCTTGCTCATTTCTTAAAGCGTATTCATAGTCTCTCTGGCTTAGGCCTAATTTACTAGGGTTGATAGCGATAGAATTATTCTCTGAATTATCAACAATGGTTACATCGTTTTCCGTAAAGCTGGCAATGACAGATTCAATGACATGTATGGTTTTTGTGTTATTACAATAAGCTCCTGTAATAGATGTAGCAGTAACTGTATAAGCTCCCCCTTTGGTTGCAGTAACATTACTTCCATTGATGGTATTTCCGTCGGGATCTGTCCAAACATAATCATAGGTAGTAACTGGATTTTCTACTGAAAGTGTTAGTCGAGGCGTATTTTGACATAAAACTTGGGGCGAAGTAATCGTGAAAATTGGCAGTGGATTGACTACCACATCAAAAGAGTAGGTATTGTTAGCACAGTTTGTTTGCTTATTAACGATTCTTACATAGATCGTTTGTCTATGGGGAGTACTATTGGTATAAGGAAATGAGATGGCACGATCTCCGGAAGTTGCATCTGCTGAGGATTCGTGGAAGCTTATTGTGAAATCGTTTGGGTTTTGTGTAGCACCTAAAATACCAGAAATCTGACTTTGTAAATCAATACTTTGTATGATACCATTGGTGTTATTTCCATCACTATCGTCATCACAATAATTCACATCAGAGATATTCAAAGCCAAAGGCCTTGGATTGATCACCACATTGAAATTGGATATCTCTCCGACACACCCTGTACGGTTATTCACAATCCTAACGTAAATGGTTTGTGTGTTTTGAGAAGTATTTGAAAAGGTTCCTTGAATGGCCGAGAAACCGGCTTGCGCATCACTAGCTGAAGTGTGGTAGGTAAGTGTAAAGTCATTTGGGCTTTGACTTCCGAGAATTTTTAATGTTTGTTGCTCTAAGTTAATATTCTGAGAGAATCCATTCTGAGCAGAGCCATCTAAATCATCGTCACAAACTTGAAGATCAGTTACAGGAGTCGCTTTTGGTAGTGGGTTTACCACCAAATCAAAAGTAGTATGAGCTGTAAAACAATTGGTATTGACATTGATCATTCTGACATAAATTGTTTGTCTGTTCACAACCTTATTTCCGTAAGATGATAAATTGCTAATAGGATTCATTCCTGAATTGGCATCCGCAGATGATTCGTGATAGGTAATGAGATGGTCAGTAGGATTTTGAGTGCCTAAGATCAAAGAAGTTTGACTCGAAATATCAAAACTCTGTACAAATCCATTGTTGGAATCCCCGTCGTTATTATTGTCACAAATTTCAAGATTATTTACAGGATTTGCCAGTGGTACAGGAGTCACATTTAAATTGATATGCGGTCCCAACCCAAGGCAATCATTATTTAATCTACTTTCAACTCGTATATAAATCCTCTGGGAGTTTGGATAGCCAACATTTCTATAGTTGCGAATATCTGTAATAGGGTTAATTTCAGCCAGAGCATCCGCTTCATTCCTGTAATAAGTTACTTCAGGAAGTTGACTAGGAGAGAATAATGAAAGAATATCTACTTCAGCTGCGCTAAAATCAAAGGAAGAGATACCATCTCGATCATTATTATCTGCATCTATATAATCGTCACAGACAGAAAAGTTTCGTTGGAAAGTTATGGGAATTCCCGTAGTGGATACAATAAGTGTTACTTCAGAAATACGGTAACACCCATGAATAGTAATCGCTCGAGCCCAAACTTTATCTGTCGTAGGAATTACATTGGTATATCGAACGGGATTGGTAATTGCATTCGTATTTTGTTCAGCGTCCAATAGAGTAGGGTAGAAAACAAAAGTTTCATTTAGGTAATTTGCTGAAATATCTCTATTCACTTGATTGAGGTTAAAGATGGCAAAGCCAGCCCCATCTCCACATTGTTTTAAATCGACTTTCGGATTTACAACAGGTAAAGGAGCAACAGAAAGCGTAATTGCATTAGAAATGGTACTACAGCTATTTCCTGTCCGTTCCATATAGACACGAAACATATGACCCTCATAAGTAGGTAATACATTGGTAATCTGAAGAGATGAAGTTGTTACTCCGTTATAAACGCTATTATTATTCAAATTACTCCAATTAACACCTCCATCGGTACTTATTTGCCATTGATAAACATCAGCAGTAGAATCAATAAAGATTGAAGAAGTAGAGAATTCACAAAGGGTTATATCTACGAAAGGAGTATTCAAATCTATGGGAGCAATGATGCTATAATTGGGATGAGGAACTGTATATCCGTCTGGAATATTAATCACCTTGCCAAGATTATTAACCTGAACAGGTGAAGTTCCGATAAGATCATCATTATCGGGATCTAAATATCCAGCTTCGATGACATCAGAACATCGATCTCCGTCACTGTCATAATCATTAGAACTTAAAATACCATCTGAGTCTAAATCAGAAAGGACAAACGAGAGTATGAAATTATCTGGAACGGTCTCTAAGGCATTGGCAATTCCATTTAATCCAACAATGCTAGCTGCATTGTCAATTCTACCATCTAAATTTGAATCGGATAATGTGTGACCTGCCTCAAAAAAATCATAGACACCATCATTGTCGGAATCTAAATCCAAATGGTCAGGAACACCATCTTTATCAAAATCTGCAGGAATAATTCCAACACCTTTAAATATATCATCCAGGCCATCAAAATCACGATCATTCCCAGATAGCTTAATGGTATTTAAACTGTCTTCAATCAAATCAGGAATACCATCATTGTCTGAATCACCATCAGAGGCATCAGGTACAGTATCTCCATCACTGTCTTTTGGGAAACATGTAATGGCTATATCTCCTGTAAAAGATGCAGTATTGTTATTATTCCGAAAGGTATGTTTGAAAGTTAGCTGTGTAACTTGACTAGCAACAAATTTAAAAGATTGAGAAGATCCTTTGGGAAATAAATTGTATTGAAAGCGAACTTCTGAACCAGAGAAATATTCAAATCCTTCTTCATAGAATCCATCAAAGTCACTATCAACCACCAAAAAGTTATCAGGATCTATTAGAGTTATGTCTTTATTGGAAGGCCCTACAGAAATACTAAAACTCTCTCCAGTAACGATACGGTGGGCAACATTATGATCTGTAAAAACAATATCTACAGGCTGATCAAAGTTTACAGTATAGGTAACTTCATTGTTGTTGGAAGCATCTAAAGAAGTTGTGAAACTACCATCACTTTCTCCAGTAATTGTAGATAAAGGAGTTTGAGTAATGGTTGTGGTCGCAAATGTATTATTCATGGAGCCATCTGAGAATGTCAAATTAGGTTTGTTAAGATCAGAAAGATCAATTTGAACATTACCAAGAGATTCGTCACAATTTAAAATTCCATCATTGTCTTTATCAATATCAAGATTGTCAATTACCAAGTCACCATCCAAATCATCAGGACAAGTATTTACAGGGATTGCCCTAGATTCAAAGGTGTTTCCAGCACAACTAATGGCTACTAATTTGTAATCACCAGGGAGTGTGGGTTTAAATGATGGACTAGCGTTTCCTGTGCCAGTGAATCCAGAGCCATCATTATAATGCCATTCAATAGAACTATACAATTCTGCATTTAATGCTTTTATCGTAAGGTTGGGTATGCAATTACCAGCGGAAGCAACTTTTGTTTCGAGTTTAATTTCTGGAGGAGGCAAAGTCCCTGAATAATAACTACTAAAAGTAGCCGACTCGTTAGAAGCATAGTGCATACAGTACAATTCACCTGTACTTTCTGCAGTTACATTATCTGGTAAATTCTCTACTCTGTATGTTTCGTAGTTGGTATTTCCATCAACAGAAAAAGGACCCGAAAAATCGTAATTATTTATAGGTGTCCCATTGATGGTAATCGTAGCACCTACATTGGTAATAATGTTTAAGCTCCCTTGAAAAATCGTATTTCCAATCCGGTTAAAAGAACTGATATTTACACTTTTTACGTTCTCACAGCTTAAAGGGGGAATAAATGAAAACCCTTGATTTTCTCCGTTTCTTACATCTCCACCTATTCCATGAAAGGCAAATGAAGGTTTTGAGGTTCTTACATACATGTTCCCATTTCTATTATAACCATTTCCTGTGGTGAATAGAGGGATATCTCCTATACCTGTGGCATCAATCACTACATAATCTCCGTTTCCAAGAGTGGCATCAGGTTTTACAAAGCCATTAATGTATACTTCAGTAACATCATTGTTTTGGGCAAAGATCAATGCATTTTCATATTTATCACTAGCAAGGGGAATTCTTCCTTTTCCTTTCATAAAAATATATTCTGTACCTACTCGAGTACCATCAATCATCTGATCAACACCATAATCATCTCCTTGAGGAGCTTCACTGAAAGTACCTCCAGTGGAACCAACATTGGCAACAATGGGTTTGTCTGAGGTAACTAGAGAACTAATGAGTGCATTTGGGTCTCCCTGTTCGTTTCCAGAGATGGCAAGAATATAGGATTGCCCTTCATTTAAAGAAATATCAAAACTAGTTGTTCCAACGGGTAGGTTCACTAAACGTGTAGGAGGAATATCGCTGAAAGTAACTTTTGTATTGTTCTCTGTTGCCATTACAGAGACGAAATTGAGTTGGTCAGGGCTTATTGATAGCCCTTCTCTAGCCATACCACCTACTCTAAATGTAGTGCCCAAAGCAGCCAACCCTTTACTCACAAAGGCAGCGGCATGCTTTCCGCCATTTTCACCTCTACCAGCTTGTCGAAACCGTACAGAAACATAAATCAAATTATTAGCTTCAATAATGTATCCTTTATTACTAGAAACAGTAGCTATGAATTGGATAGGCTGATGCAATTGAGAATTTTCTCCAGGAGAATTACTGGTACTAAAAAAAACTCTATGTTCATAAGGATTGTCTCTAGATACTGTTCCTAAAATAGGTCTTTCTCCAATAGGTTTTATTCGAAAAGAAACATTTTCTGTACTAGGAGTAGTGATATAAATAATTTGATTTCCTATAACATTTGAGGTGGTAATAGGAGGGATGTAATGTTTTGTACTCAATTGTGCATATGCTGTCTCCAGCAGAAAAACACTTAGTAAAATACAGAGACATTTTTTGCTTGCGATTTTTTTCCAATATGGCATAGCAAAATCTCGCAACATAGGTATATCATTTGCTCTTTTGACTGGGGGAAAGTCGCAAGAATTTCAATAAATTGATTCCGAAAAGCTAATTTAGAGAATTATTCAGTAGGAGAATGTTAAATTGTTCAATCCAATTAGAATCTGTAGATCTACCTAGTTGTAAAAATTAGTACTAACACTCATTTTATTTTTTTACCAAAGCTTATTACCTTCTCCATTTTTTTCTAGCTTTAGTATCATATAAATTTAAAAAGTCATGTTCAACAAATCAATCAAAACAAAAGTTGCTGTGCTTGCTTTTGCATTATTTTCTTGTTTCTCCTTTGCTCAAGGAGATTTTTTAGGAGAGGATGAAAGCGGTTTTCAAATTTTATTTTCCGCTCAAAATGAAACTGTTGAGGATGGTGTAGATTTTTCCGTGTCATATTCATTTAACGGAACTACTGATGTAAGTATATTTTATGGGAGTTACGTTTATCCAGATGGGATAATTAGTATAACATCATCCCCGATTCATGCAAGCGTATTTGGTGTAAAATTAACACAATGGATACGCAAAGGAATAGAGATTCCTTTTAACACGGGTATATGGGCTGAATACCAGTCTGAGTCATATGGTATAAATAATCGTAATTTTGTTGAAGGATCTAAAATAGGAATTGGCTTTGTGACTTCTTATCATGCTTCTATTAATGAAGAAAAGTTATACATTCACCCTTACCTTAGTGTAGGAATAGAATCTGATACTAAAAATTATCAACAAACCCGAAAAGATACAGTAGCTATTGGTACAGTTGAATTAGGAAATAACTTAGGTTTTAGAGTTGGAGATGCTTCTTCTGTATACATCCGGTCTTCTTGGGTAAACAGTTCTCAAAATATAAGTGGTATTATTTTTGGAATTGGATTTTTACAAGGTCTGTAACATAGAGATGCTATAAAAACAGAAACACCTGATGCACAGTATCAGGTGTTTCTGTTTTATGGAACTAAGTTCCTTTTATTTTCTTTTTTGTTGTTTTGCTTGTTGCTCTTGTGCTTGCTTCATCGCATCATCCAAACGCTGTCTGAATTTACTTTTCTTTTTCTCAGGGCGTTTCTTGTTTTCTTCGATCTGAGCAATAATTTTCTTCTCATCAATCACATAGTTTTTAATCACGAACATAATAGCAATTGTTAGTAAGTTAGATGTGAAATAATACAAACTCAAACTACTTGCGTAATTGTTGAAGAAGAATAACATCATTAGGGGAGAGAAGTAAATCATCCATTTCATGAGTTTTCCCATATCAGGCATTCCTTCTTGCGTAGGAGTTTGCATGTTCATTTGCTGACTTTGATTCATTTTCATGTAGAAGAATTTGATTTCCTATAACATTTGAGGTGGTAATAGGAGGGATGTAATGTTTTGTACTCAATTGTGCATATGCCGTCTCCAGCAGAAAAACACTTAGTAAAATACAGAGACATTTTTTGCTTGCGATTTTTTCCAATATGGCATAGCAAAATCTCGCAACATAGGTATATCATTTGCTCTTTTGACTGGGGGAAGTCGCAAGAATTTCAATAAATTGATTCTGAAAAGCTAATTTAGAGAATTATTCAGTAGGGGAATGTTAAATTGTTCACTCCAATTAGAATCTGTAGACCTACCTAGTTGTAAAAATTAGTACTAACACTCATTTTATTTTTTTTACCAAAGCTTACTGCCTTCTCCATTTTTTTTCTAGTTTTAGTATCATATAAATTTAAACTAAAAGTTATGTTCAACAAATCAATCAAAACAAAAGTTTCTGTATTTGCTTTTTTATTATTTTCTGCTTTTTCTTTTGCTCAAGGAGATTTCTTGGGAGAAGATGAAAGTGGTTTTCAATTTTTATTTTCCGCTCAAAAAGAAACTGTTGAGGATGGTGTAGATTTTTCTGCATCATATTCATTTAATGGAAAGACAGATGTAAGTCTGTTTTATGGAAGTTATAGTTACCCAAATGGATTCGATGGGGCATCAGCAAAGATCGATGAAGGTGCATTTGGAGTGAAATTAACACATTGGATACATAAAGGAATAGAGCTTCCTTTAAACATGGGTGTGTGGGCAGAATACCAGTCTGAGTCATACGATAGAAACAACCAAAATATTATCAAAGGTTCTCAAATAGGAATTGGTTTTGTGACTTCTTATCATGCTTCTATTGATGAAGGAAAGTTATACATTCACCCTTATCTTAGCGTTGGAATAGAATCCGATACTAAAAAATATCAACAAATCAATCGAAAAGATACAGTAACTATTGGTTCTTTTGAATTTGGTAATAATCTTGGTTTTAGAGTTGGAGAAGCTTCTTCTGTTTATATAAGATCTGCTTGGTTAAATTCTTCTCAAAGAGATACAAGAGGAGTTGTTTTTGGAATTGGATTTTTACAAGGTTTGTAAAATAGAGGTACTATAAAAGCAAAAACACCTGATGAATTCATCAGGTGTTTTTGCTTTATGGAACTAAGTCCCTTTTTATTTTCTCTTTTGTTGTTTTGCTTGTTGCTCTTGTGCCTGCTTCATCGCATCATCCAAACGCTGTCTGAATTTACTTTTCTTTTTCTCAGGGCGCTTCTTGTTTTCTTCGATCTGAGCAATAATTTTCTTCTCATCAATCACATAGTTTTTAATCACTAACATAATAGCAATTGTTAGTAAATTAGATGTGAAATAATACAAACTCAAACTACTTGCGTAATTGTTGAAGAAGAATAACATCATTAAAGGAGAGAAGTAAATCATCCATTTCATGAGTTTTCCCATATCAGGCATTCCTTCTTGCGTAGGAGCTTGCATGTTCATTTGCTGACTTTGATTCATTTTCATGTAGAAGAAAATGGCAATCGACGCTAAGATTGGGAATAAACTCACATGATTACCATAAAACGGAATTTCGAAAGGTAACTGAAATACTGTGTCATAAGAAGATAAATCATCTGCCCATAAAAAGCTCTTCCCTCTTAATGTAATGTTTGATGGGAAGAATCGGAACAGAGCAAAGAAAATAGGCATTTGTAAAAGTGCTGGAACACATCCAGACATCATGCTAACACCTGCTTTTCGCTGTATGGCCATGGTCTCTTGCTGACGCTTCATAGCGTTTTCTTTTCCAGGATATCTCTTGTTCAATTCATTCAACTCTGGACGAATTACTTTCATCTTCGCGCTCGATACATAGGATTTGTATACCAAAGGTGACATGAAAATACGCACAACAATGGTCATTAAAATAATAATCAAACCATAGCTGCCGATAAAGCCTTCGAGAAATCCAAAAACGGGAATGAATAACCATCTGTTAATGGTTCCAAAAATACCCCAACCCAAATCAACCAATTCATTTAAATCAGTATTTTTATAATTAGATAAAAGCTCGTAATCATTCGGTCCGTAATACCATTTCATAGCATAGTTCAATTCTCCTCCTGATAGTTCCAAAGGAGTCTTCATTCCAAATGTTTTGGTATGTTTCGCTTCAGCTTCCTCTCCAACAAAATCCTGAGAATTCAATTGAGAATTTTCAAAAGGCTTGTCGGTAATTAATACAGAAGAGAAGAAGTGCTGCTTGTAGGCAACCCAATCCAATTGATTGAATACCTCCGTATCTGTTGGAGACATATTGTCAACTTCACCGTCTGTTTTGTAGTGAAGACAGCTGTACATATTCTCTGTTTTCTGACTCTTCTCATTGCGAAAAGCCTGTAAATTCCAGTTGAGATTTATCGCATTTGATGAATTGATCACTGTTCCTAACCCTTGTGAGCGAATGGTAAAGTCAACCATGTATTCGTCAGGTTTCATTTCGTAACGATATTCAAGATATTGAGTATCCGAAACTTTCAGTTTCATGGAAAGTACTTGACTGTTTCCATTCTGAGTAAGGCTCGGTTCAAAGAATAAGTCTTTGGTGTTGAGAATTCTATTGTCTGTTGTACCAAAGTTGATATTGAAAGATGCGTTGTTGTCTTTAATTAAGTGCAAAGGCAACGAATCATAGGTTTGGAATTGCTTTAGCTGAGCATTTACAATTTGTCCTCCTTTATTAGCAATATCTAATTTTAGTAAGGTATTTTCAATAGTCGTCGTTCCTTCTTTCCCTTGAATAGCACTGTAGGCAAAGGCACCTAACTGGTTTTTAATGGCTACATTCTGCAATGAATCATTTTCTGAGGGATTCATCAGGTTAGAACGAACCGTAATATCATCGGTTTTTTGAATGGTATCTGCAACTTGCTCAGTAGGATTGGTAGGGTTTTGTAACTCATCTTGTTTGTTGGAGTACATCCACCATAATAAGATGGCTCCTAATAAAAGCATTCCAATAAAGGAATTCGTATCAAATTTTTTTTGCTCCATAAATTCTTGTGTCAGTTTGTCACACTATTTCTAGTATTTTCCTTTAAAAAGGATGACAAATGTAGTAAAATCGACTGTTTTTGTGTATTTCTACTGTTGATTATTTCTTTACTTATAATAGTTCAAACAGTGTTCCAAATAAACTTTATAAAGAACTATTTATTTTTCGCGTTATTTCATCAATAGATCCCATACCATTAATATTTGTTACCATTACATGATTACTCAAATATTTAACTGCCGGGAGTGTAGACTGTTCAAATACTAAAATTCTTTTAATGTGGGTATCTGGATTTTTATCATCCAGTCTATTTGATGATTTTGCTCTTTTAGCCGCTCTTTTTAATAATTCTTCTTTAGGAAGTTCAATATTTAAAACTTTAGATATTGATAATTGCTTGGAATCAACTAGATCAATTAAATCATTTACTTGATTTATGGTTCTAGGATAACCATCGAGTATGATTCCATTATTATTGATATTTTCATCAAGTATTTTTGAGAAAAGATCTTTCATGATTTTATCAGGAACTAAATCACCTTTCTCCTCAAATCGAGACATAATTATACCAATTTCAGTTTTCTGTTCTTTTTCATATCGACAACGATCACCTGTAGAGATATGCTTATAACTTAATTTGTCTTTTAAAATTTCACACTGGGTACCTTTGCCAGAATAAGGAGGTCCCATGATTATTAAGATATCCATAAAAGATTAATTCTTAGAATGATCCAAAGAAGCCTTTACAAATTGAATAAATAACGGATGCGGATTCAAGACTGTGCTTTTGTATTCTGGGTGGTATTGAACTCCCACAAACCATGGATGTGAAGGAATTTCAATAATTTCTACAAGACCTGTCTTAGGGTTTACTCCGGTAGCTTTCATACCAGCATCTTGAATTTGTTGTAGGTATTGGTCGTTAAATTCATAGCGATGTCTGTGACGCTCACTAATTAATTCATTCTGATATGCTTCAAATACTTTTGAGTCTTTTTGAATTTGACAATTCCATGCTCCTAATCGCATAGTACCGCCTTTGTCGGTAATATTTTTTTGCTCTTCCATCAAGCCAATCACTGGATGAGAAGTATTCTCGTTCATCTCAGTAGAGTTTGCATTCGAAAGTTTTAAGATGTTTCTAGCATATTCTATCACTGCCATCTGCATCCCTAAGCAAATTCCAAAAAATGGAATGTTATTTTCTCTAGCGTACTGAACCGCTTTTATTTTTCCTTCTATTCCACGGTCTCCAAAACCTGGAGCTACCAAAACTCCATTTAAACCGCTTAGTTTTTTAGAGACATTTTTGGGAGTCAACTCTTCTGAATGAATCCAACGAACTTTTACCTTGGTTTCATTAGAAGCTCCAGCATGAATCAATGCTTCGGTAATCGATTTGTAAGAATCGTGTAATTCTACATATTTTCCGATCAAACCAATTTCTACCTCAGAGACAGGATTCTTGTGCTTCTTCAAGAAATCATTCCACGCATTTAAATGTGGTTTATTCTCAGAAGATAAGTGTAGTTTCTTTAAAACGACTTCATCTAAACCTTCTTGCAACATTAAGTTAGGAACGTCATAAATGGTTTCCGCATCAATAGATTGAATAACATCTTCCTTTTTAACATTACAGAACAATGCAAGCTTCTTTTTTAGCTTTTCGTCCAATTGATGTTCAGTTCTACAAACCAATACATCCGGACTTACTCCACTTTCCATTAAAGTTTTTACAGAATGCTGTGTAGGTTTGGTTTTCAATTCTCCAGCTGCCGCTAAGTAAGGAACCAAGGTTAAGTGTACAACAATGGCATTTTCTTCACCTAATTCCCATAACAATTGACGTACAGATTCTACATAAGGCAATGATTCAATATCCCCAACTGTTCCTCCGATTTCTGTAATCACAATATCAAACTCTCCTGTTTTTCCAAGAATTTGAATTCTATGTTTGATTTCGTCTGTAATGTGGGGAATGACTTGTACGGTTTTTCCTAAAAACTCACCTCTACGTTCTTTTTGAATCACTGACTGATAAATTCTTCCGGTGGTAACATTGTTTGCTTGAGAAGTAGGAATATTTAAAAAGCGCTCATAATGACCTAAGTCCAAATCGGTTTCAGCACCATCATCAGTTACATAACACTCTCCGTGTTCATAAGGATTTAATGTTCCAGGATCAATATTAATGTATGGATCGAGTTTTTGTATGGTCACGGAAAAGCCTCTTTGTTGTAAGAGTTTTGCTAAAGATGCTGCAATAATTCCTTTTCCAAGTGATGAAGTTACGCCTCCAGTAACGAAAACGTATTTGGTGTTATTCATGGTTTCCTTAGGTTTGAGCAAAAGTAGTAACTATCGAATTTACCACAAATAAAAAATGAAAAAAACGATCAACATTTTTGAAGAAAAAAAGAAGAGAAAAATATTTTTAATTTTTTTGCAAAACTTGTTTGTCAGAGTTAAAAACAGTTGTATATTTGCCAACGCTTTTAGCAGACGGAATTTCAGCAAAGCAAATTAATATATTTAGACGTTATTTATAACTATTTGAAATGAAAAGAACGTATCAACCATCGAAAAGAAAAAGAAGAAACAAACACGGTTTCATGGAAAGAATGGCTTCTGCTAATGGTAGAAAAGTGCTAGCTAGAAGAAGAGCAAAAGGAAGAAAGAAATTGTCTGTTTCATCTGAATCAAGACATAAAAAATAATGATTAACAATTGTTAATAATAAAGGTGTTACTTTTTTAAGTAACACCTTTTTTTATATCCAATCACAAAGTATTTTTACAAACTGAAGAAAAACAGGAAAGAATTATGCCAAAAAGAGACGACTTAAAATCCATTTTAATTATCGGTTCAGGTCCTATTGTTATTGGTCAGGCTTGTGAGTTTGACTACTCCGGATCACAATCTTTACGTTCTTTGAGAGAGGACGGAATTGAGACTATTTTAATCAATTCCAATCCAGCGACTATCATGACAGACCCTTCGATGGCGGATCATGTATATTTGTTGCCTCTTACAACCAAATCAATCGTAAAAATTTTAAAAGAACATCCACAAATTGATGCGGTACTGCCAACTATGGGAGGACAAACTGCATTGAATTTATGTATTGAGGCCGATGAAAAAGGGATTTGGGAAGATTTTGGTGTAAAACAAATTGGTGTAGATATCAATGCCATTAATATTACGGAAGACAGAGAGAAGTTCCGTGAGTTGATGGGACAAATTGGTGTTGACATGGCACCACAAGCCACAGCAACATCCTTTTTAAAAGGAAAAGAAATTGCACAGGAGTTTGGTTTTCCATTGTGTATTAGAGCTTCCTATACCTTAGGGGGAGCTGGTGCAGCAATTGTATACAACGAAGAAGATTTTGATAGCTCATTGCGCAGAGGTTTGGAAATTTCTCCCATTCATGAGGTGATGATTGACAAAGCCATGATGGGGTGGAAGGAATATGAGTTAGAACTCTTACGAGATAAAAACGACAATGTTGTTATCATTTGTTCCATAGAAAATATGGATCCCATGGGAATTCATACAGGAGATTCTATTACAGTAGCACCTGCGATGACCTTATCTGATAAGACCTATCAGAAAATGCGTGATATGGCCATCAAGATGATGCGTAGTATTGGTGACTTTGAAGGAGGATGTAACGTGCAGTTTGCTGTGAGTCCAGATGAGAAAGAAGACATCATTGCTATTGAAATCAATCCACGGGTATCTCGTTCTTCTGCATTGGCAAGTAAAGCGACAGGTTACCCAATTGCCAAAGTAGCAACAAAATTGGCGATTGGATATACGTTAGATGAATTAGAAAATCAGATCACAAAATCAACTTCGGCATTGTTTGAACCTACGTTAGATTATGTGATTGTTAAAATACCAAGATGGAACTTCGATAAGTTCGAAGGATCTGATAGAACGTTAGGTCTTCAAATGAAAGCAGTAGGTGAGGTGATGGGAATTGGACGTTGTTTCCAAGAAGCTCTCCACAAAGCCACACAATCATTGGAGATTAAGAGAAATGGATTGGGAGCCGATGGGAAAGGCTACAAAGACTACAATACAATTATAGATAAATTAACGCATGCGTCATGGGATCGAGTATTTGTGATCTACGATGCCATAGCCATGGGAATTCCATTGAGTCAGATTTATGATATCACAAAAATTGACATGTGGTATCTAAAGCAGTACGAAGAACTCTTCCAACTAGAAAAAGAAATTTCTACCTATACCATTGATACATTAGACAAAGACCTATTGTTAGAGGCTAAACAGAAAGGGTATGGAGATCGTCAGATTGCTCACATGCTGGGATGTTTAGAAAGTCAGGTGTATACCAAGCGTGAAGAAATGAATATTCAGCGTGTTTACAAACTGGTAGATACCTGTGCAGCGGAATTTACAGCAAAAACACCATATTACTATTCGACCTTTGAAAATACAGTAGAAACTGCTTCAGGAGAAACCTATGTTCACAACGAAAGCGTTGTTTCTGATCGCAAGAAGATTGTGGTCTTAGGATCTGGGCCAAATAGAATTGGACAGGGAATTGAATTTGATTACTGTTGTGTACACGGAGTACTAGCAGCCTCAGAGTGTGGCTATGAAACCATTATGATTAACTGTAATCCAGAAACGGTATCTACGGATTTTGATACAGCTGATAAGTTATACTTTGAGCCTGTTTTTTGGGAACATATCTACGACATCATTCGTCATGAAAAACCAGAAGGAGTTATTGTGCAGTTAGGTGGTCAAACAGCATTGAAACTTGCTGAAAAGTTGACCAAGTACGGAGTTAAAATCATTGGAACAAGTTTCGAATCTTTGGATTTGGCAGAAGACAGAGGAAGTTTCTCTACTTTGTTAAAAGCGAATGACATCCCTTATCCTGAATTTGGTGTAGCAGAAACTGCAGATGAAGCGCTAGCTTTAGCAGATAAGCTAAATTTCCCGATTCTAGTGAGACCTTCTTATGTTTTAGGAGGACAGGGAATGAAAATTGTGATCAACAAAGAGGATTTGGTAGAGCATGTTGTTGACTTACTGCGTAAAATTCCAAACAACAAATTACTGTTAGACCATTATTTAGATGGTGCCATTGAGGCAGAAGCAGACGCTATATGTGATGCAGATGGTAATGTATACATTATTGGAATTATGGAACATATTGAGCCATGTGGAATCCACTCAGGTGATTCGAATGCAACACTACCACCATTCAACTTAGGAAAGTTAGTAATGCATCAAATCAAGGATCATACGCGTACTATTGCTAGAGCGTTAAATACTGTTGGATTGATCAATATTCAATTTGCGGTTAAAGATGATAAAGTATACATCATTGAAGCGAATCCAAGAGCTTCTAGAACAGTGCCATTTATTGCGAAGGCTTACAGAGAACCTTATGTGAATTATGCAACAAAGGTGATGTTAGGAGAGAAGAAAGTGACAGATTTCGATTTCAAACCTCATAAAGAAGGGTTTGCAATTAAACAACCAGTATTCTCATTTAACAAGTTTCCGAATGTAGATAAGACCTTAGGACCTGAGATGAAATCTACAGGAGAAAGTATCTTGTTCATCGACAATTTAAGAGACGATGAATTCTACGATTTGTACTCGAAACGTAAGATGTATTTGAGTAAGTAGGTTTTTGAGTTACAAAGTTTGAAAGTTGCAAAGTCTCAAAGAAATTGTCTTTACGAGAAGCTGTCACCCTGAACCTGTTGAAGGGAAAGCGACGAAGCCCGCCTGCGTCGGGCAGGTAATCTCAATTTTAAGAGTCATAGAAACTATATAAAAGAAACAGCCCATTGAACTAGAATTATTTTAGTTTTTGGGTTGTTTTTTTACTTTACTACTAGTTCATTATTCATCTAAAATCATACTCAAATTTTAAGGCTTATCTTGTATAAACTCTCTAATCCACTAAAATAGTACTGCCATAAAATCTAATAGACTGTAACATTTTTCTACTTCTATTCACTAATCTGTATAAAATAACTAAGTTTGAGAACTAAATCAAAGAACGGTTTATGAAAAATTTACTGGAAATCAACAACATCGTAAAAACCTATGGCGATTACAAGGCATTAAATGATGTTTCTTTACATGTTCCGAAAGGAAGTGTCTTTGGTCTTTTAGGACCTAATGGAGCAGGGAAGACTTCCTTAATCCGAATTATCAATCAGATTACAATGCCAGACAGCGGATCCATTACTCTAGATGGTGAAGCATTGCATCCTAAACATGTAGAGCATATCGGATACTTACCAGAGGAAAGAGGACTTTACAAGAGTATGAAAGTAGGAGAACAGGCGATGTATCTCGCTCAATTGAAAGGGCTAAGTACAAAAGAGGCTAAGCAACGGTTAAAGTACTGGTTCGAGAAGTTTGATATTTACAGTTGGTGGAACAAGAAAATTCAAGAGCTCTCTAAAGGAATGGCGCAAAAAGTTCAGTTCATTGTTACCGTAATGCACAAACCTAAATTATTGATTTTTGATGAGCCTTTCTCTGGATTTGACCCGATTAATGCACAGTTAATCGCAAAAGAAATATTGCAATTACGAGACGAAGGAGCCACGATCATATTTTCAACACACAGAATGGAATCTGTGGAAGAATTGTGTGATTATATTGGTTTGATCGATAAGTCTAACCTAATCCTAGAAGGGAAATTGGACGATATCAAAAGAGAGTTCCGTACCAATACATTTCAAGTAGGATTGGATACCAACAATGCAGGAGAGGTAGAGGAAAAGTTGAGAACGAATTTTGAAGTAACTGAGGCAGATTTTAAATTGCTCAATGAAGGACTTCGACTGAATGTAAAATTGACTCAAGGAAATTCAGCAAACGATTTGTTGTCTTATTTAACAAGTGAAGGGCAAGTACGGCACTTTGTAGAGTTGGTTCCAGATGCGAACGATATTTTTATTCAAGCCGTAAACAAAAATAGTTAGAAAATGAGCAAGCTAAATATTATCATAAAAAGAGAGTTTTTTGCAAAGGTTCGTAACAAATCATTTATTGTTATGACATTCCTGAGTCCCTTATTAATGGTGGGAATAGGTTTTTTAGTCTATTTTTTGAGCAAGAAGAACAATGAAAAGATAAAGAATATTGTTTATGTCGATCATTCTGGAATTTTTTCAAAAGATGATTTTAAAGACCGAAAGACCGTCAAATACGAAGACTATTCGGATCTGACTTTTGAAGATGCAAAGAGTAAGGTAAAACAAGGGAAATTTTATGGGATGTTGTACATACCCAAGCAAGATAGCCTAGAACTCTTAGTGTCATCTATTGAGTTTTACTCAAGTGCATCACCAAGTGTTGGAACCATTGAATCACTGGAGAGAAAAATAGAAAGCCGTCTAAGGGAAAACAAGTTAAACAACTTGGGAATCAATTTGTCAGATTTAAAGTCGTCTGAGTTTAATGCGAGTATCAAATTAAATAACTTTTCTGGAGAGAAATCCTCAAAAATGAGCAGCTGGATCAAAATTGGTGTAGGTGCCATTTCAGGATATTTCTTAATGATGTTTGTCATTATCTATGGGACTTCAGTCATGAGGAGTGTCATCGAAGAAAAGACCAGTAGAATTATTGAAGTAATCGTTTCCTCGGTGAAACCTTTTCAGCTGATGTTAGGAAAAATTATAGGGAATGCCTCAGCTGGGCTGCTACAATTTTTAATCTGGGGAGTCATCATTACCATCCTTAGTATTGTTGCCTCCTCCTTTTTTGGAGTCGATATGATGGAAGCACAAGCTTCAAAAGTAGGCCCAGAGCAGATGGAAGTGATTAAACAATCGGCTAGTGGAGGAGAACAATTGTTTAGAGAGCTACAAAAGCTTCCTGTATTTCTAATGTTTGTATTGTTCATTTTCTATTTCTTAGGAGGGTATTTCTTATACAGCTCTGTTTTTGCAGCTATTGGAGCAGCAGTAGATAATGAAACTGATACACAACAATTTATGCTTCCAGTAATGTTGCCGTTAATTTTAGGAGTCTATGTCGGGTTTGCTACAGTAATTAACGATCCGAGTGGACCTATTTCAACCATATTTTCTATCATTCCACTAACATCTCCTATAGTTATGTTAATGCGTGTTCCTTTTGGAGTGCCTTGGTATGAGATTGCCATTTCTATGGCATTGTTATTGATTACTTTCGTATTCATGGTATGGTTTGCTGCAAAAATATACAGAGTAGGAATCTTAATGTATGGCAAAAAACCAACTTACAAAGACCTATATAAGTGGTTAAAATATAAAGGGTAAAGACTAGTCCGAAAGTTAAAAAGAGAAAAGTTGAAAGAGATTGCCTTTCTCTATAACAACTTCGACGCTTTGTAACTTTCAGACTTTGCAACTTTCAAACTAACAAAACATGAGTAAAATTCTAATCATAGAAGATGAAGCTGCGATTCGCAGGGTTTTAAAAAAGATTATTTCAGAAGAAAATGATGCTTATCAAGTTGAAGAGGCTGAGGATGGATTGTCTGGAATAGAAATGATCAAAGACAAAGATTACGACTTGGTATTGTGTGATATTAAAATGCCAAAGATGGATGGAGTAGAGGTCTTGGAAAAAGCAAAAAAGATCAAACCAGAAACTCCATTTGTAATGATTTCTGGTCATGGAGATTTAGACACAGCTGTGAATACCATGCGATTAGGTGCTTTTGATTATATCTCCAAACCACCCGATTTAAATCGTCTATTAAATACGGTACGAAATGCATTGGATCGAAAAGTATTGGTGGTTGAAAACAAACGATTAAAGAAGAAGGTGAGTAAAAATTATGAGATGATTGGTGAGAGCAAAGCAATCACTCATATAAAAGACATGATCGAAAAAGTAGCAGCAACCGATGCGAGAGTTTTGATTACGGGGCCTAATGGGACAGGAAAAGAATTGGTAGCACACTGGCTTCATGAAAAATCTGATCGTTCCAAATTGCCTATGATTGAGGTAAACTGTGCTGCTATTCCTTCTGAATTGATTGAAAGTGAATTGTTTGGACATGTCAAAGGAAGTTTTACAGGAGCCAATAAAGACAGAGCTGGAAAATTTGAAGCTGCCAATGGAGGAACCATTTTCCTGGATGAAATTGGAGATATGAGTTTATCTGCTCAAGCGAAAGTGTTGAGAGCCTTGCAAGAAAACCGAATTCAAAGAGTCGGTAGCGACAAGGATATTAAAGTCAATGTTCGTGTGGTAGCTGCTACCAATAAGAATTTAAAAAAGGAAATCGAAGAAGGAAGGTTCCGTGAGGATTTGTATCACAGATTAGCAGTTATTTTAATTCAGGTTCCAGCGTTGAACGATCGTAGAGAAGACATTCCTTTGTTAATAGATTTCTTCACTGATAAGATAGCTCAAGAGCAGGGAACTGCAAAGAAGGAATTCTCAAAAGCTGCGGTTGAATTATTGCAATCGTATGATTGGACAGGGAACATCCGTGAATTGAGAAATGTGATTGAAAGATTGATCATATTGGGAGAACAACAAGTGTCTGAAGATGATGTAAAGTTATTTGCGAGTAAATAACTACTATTTTGGATATCAGAGAGAAATTTATAGATAGTTTACTTAATAATCTGACTCTATGTAAGAAGTCTGATTATATTAAGTTAGAAAAAACAATCATGAATTTAGCTGATGAGTTTTTTCCTAAAAACTCAAAATCACTTGGACAAAATCTGTCTAAAAAAGCATTAACAGCAAGTAATGATTTAGATCTTATTTTAGTTGGTCATCTATACATTGAGAGGTTGTTGAACGATTTATTAGATCATGTTTTGAAAGGCTTCAAGTCTCTTGAGAAAACCATATTCAGTTCGTTTTATAAGAAAGCTATCTATGTTAAATATGAGAAACTAGTAAGTGTCAAATCAGTTGATGACATATTGGTTTTTAATCAATTAAGAAATAAGTTTGCTCATAACCTCAATTATGATTTGGCTGATTTTGATGTTTTTAAATTCAGCTACGCTAAACCCTATGCTGATAAAATAAAACCAAAAAGGAAAAATGATAAGAGGGTTTGTAATAGGTTAATTATTCGGGCCTCTCTCCTTTATTTTCTATTCAACTTGACTAAAGAAAATGAAGTGCTTTTTTTGTCAGATTTATAGCGTAAGCTAAAGAAGTTTACCAAATATTTTCTAGATCTTTTTTAGTATAAGTATGCGATCTATTTACATAGGTAGACTCGTGTCTGTTTTTGAGTTTCATGGGATCTTTTGCAGAAAAAACTTTTTTTAGAATTGCAATAGGGGTTAAAAAGATGAAAAAGACTAACGATAATATAATACGAGTATTAATCCAGCCCAGTACTAAAGCTATTTTATCCCAAACCCAAACAATAGCATTTTCAGTTGTGCTTGACAATAGAGAAAAGACCCCAATTCCAAGAGAAATATAGGTGAAAACTACTTTTTGACTGGGGAAAATAAAGGATAAGGCTAAAAAGCCAACTACAATAACTAGTATTACTTTTGAATTGTTATGCCGCATTAATTTAAAATAAAGTATAAATAAATGGAGCAATAGCAGAACTACCTCCTATAACCAGAAGTAAACCAAGAAAGACAAAAACAATAATCATTGGAACCAACCAAAACTTTTTTCTTTCCTTTAAAAATTGTAATAAATCTTTTAAAAATTCCATGTACTATTTATTGATAATTTGTTTGTAATAGCTTTTTATCTCTTCATCGATCACAGCATGTCCTTTGGCACTTAAATGCATAGTATCATTACCAAGGTAAAAATAGTCATTTATACTTTCATTTTCTCGTATAGAATCAAACTTTTGTTTGGGGAATAAAACCTCAATGTTCCTACTTGAAGCATAATCTTTTACCTGTTCGTAATAAGTATCATTGATTTTTTGAACTCTAGACGGTGTTAATAATACAAGTACTTTTGTCCCAGTTCTCGCTTCAAAACTTTCAAGATAATTAATATATTCCTCAACATAACTAAAGGAAAATAAGCTAGGATGAACCTTTGTTCTATAATACAATTCTATAAGTCTTTTGATAAACTTTGAAAGAATCCAATTATATTTTGAACTAGGATGATTGATCCATGGTAGCATAGAAGGTTTTCCAGTAGCTTGTGCGTCATTTGAAGTAATATTTGCGATCAAATAATCCATTGGAATATTTTGTTTTTCAACTTTTTTAAGCAATTCTATGTATTGAAGTGCATTATATCTATTAAGCGAAAAATTTAAAACGTCTACCTTTAAAGAATCTTTTTCTAATGCTTTTTCAACCATAAACTCATATCCACTTTCTTATGGAAGTGCGAATGGAAAACCAACAGAATCACTGATAAGTCCAATACGAATCTTTGTTGTATCAGACAGATTCCAATTTTCATCTCTATAACCCAAAGAATTTACTTCATATTGTGTATCATTGATGGTTACTTGTGCATTCGGAATTAATTCAACCAAGAGTTTTTCATTGTCTGAATAGCTTACAAGCTCTTGCGTTTTTTGAAACACTTCATACTCTCCAAAAAAACGTAACTTTATACGATAGCCTATCTCAATGAGTATAAAAGCTACCAAAAGACCTATAAAAATTGAAGCAATTTTTAATTTTATTTTTTTCATAATTAGTCCATAGTAAATTGTTCCTGCCAATTTTCTTTATCCTCAAAATGGGGTTGTGATTTCTTGTCAAATATATAATTCCCAATGACTAGGTAGTCCATTTCTGTTCTCATAAAGCATCTGTAAGCATCGTCAGTGTTACAAACAATAGGTTCTCCCCTTACATTGAAGCTAGTGTTCACAACCAAGCCAACACCTGTGAGTTTTTTAAATTCGTTAATTAATAACCAATACTCTGGATTAGTGTCCTTATGTACTGTCTGAATTCTTCCTGAAAAATCGATATGCGTGATTGCAGGTATTTTTGATCTTTTTGTATACAATTTTTCTTTAATTGAAAGTTGATTAAAATTTTTGGGAAGTATTTCTCTGATGCTTTCTTTTACTTTGTGTACGAGTAACATATAGGGAGAGATTCCTTTGTAATCAAAATAATCTGCAACATCCTCAGCCAATACAGATGGAGCAAAAGGACGAAAAGATTCTCTGTATTTGATTTTTAGATTAAGTTTTTTTTGCATTTCTGGGTTTCTGGCATCACCTAAAATACTTCTTCTTCCAAGGGCTCTGGGACCAAATTCCATTCTGCCTTGCATCCAACCTATGGCACTTCCTTTTTCTAAGAGTAAAGAAGTATGTTTACACACATCCTGAATGGTGTCGAACTTTATTGGTTGTGCGTTATATTTCCTGATAATCTGTTCAATATCCAGATCAGAAAAATCAGGTCCTAAATACGATCCCCGCATTAAGTCTGTGGGAGAAACTTCTCGATCTTTTTCAAAGTAGATATGGTAAGCAGCTAAAGCTGCTCCTATTGCTCCACCCGCATCACCAGCAGCAGGTTGAATAAAAATGTCTTTGAAAATATGTTCCTTCTGAAGTTTTCCATTGGCAACACAATTTAAAGCAACTCCACCAGCTAAACATAGATAATCTGCATTAGTAAGTTCTCTAGCATGCTTTGCTAATTTTATAATAATATCTTCAGTTACCATTTGAATGGCCAAACCTAAATCTGCATGATGCTGTTCGAAAGTAGTTTCAGGATTTCTTCTAGGAAAACCAAAAAGCTGTTCCCATAATTTGTCCTTTACCATTCTTAAACCAACGGCATAATTAAAATACTTTTGATTCAACCAGAAAGATCCATCCTCTTTCAAGGAAATTAATTCAGAGAGAATAATTTTTTTAAACTTTTCTACTTGGTCACTCTTTTCATTTCCATATGGAGCCAACCCCATAAGTTTATACTCACCAGAATTTACTTTAAAACCTAAGAAGTAAGTAAAAGCAGAATACAGTAATCCAACAGAGTGTGGAAATTGTATTTCCTTAAGCATTGTTATTTTAGAATCTTCTCCCATTGAGATCGAAGTTGTTGCCCACTCACCAACACCATCCAAAGTTAAGATAGCGGCTTTTTTAAAAGGGGAAGAATAAAAAGCACTTGCCGCATGCGATAAATGGTGTTCGGGAAAAAGAAGGTTTAATTTTTTTTTATTGTAGGGCTGAATTTCTCTGAGACCATCTTTCAACATTTTTTTTAAAAACATCTTTTCCTTTAACCAAACGGGAATGGCTATGATAAAAGATTTCAATCCCTTTGGAGAAAACTCATAATAAGTTTCTAATAATCTTTCAAATTTTAACAGGGGTTTATCGTAAAAAACTACAGCATCCAAATCATCGATTTTTTTTCCTGAGTAGTTCAGACAAAATTCAATGGCATTTTTTGGAAATGAAGAATCGTGTTTTTTTCTGGTAAACCTCTCTTCCTGAGCAGCAGCTATAATTTTACCATCCTGAATAATACTTGCAGCAGAGTCATGATACAATCCCGATATACCTAGTATGATCATTCTATATTTATTGTAGGATTTGATATTCTGTGCCCTAAAGTAGTGATATTATTTGAGTATTGGGTAAAAGAAAAGGTGTTCATAGAACACCTTTTTTATGTAAAGAATTTATTTTAATTAAGCGATATCATAACGATCTAGGTCCATCACTTTAGCCCAAGCGGCTACAAAGTCATTTACAAATCTTGCTTCACCATCGTTTGCTCCATATACTTCACAAACAGCTCTTAACTCTGTATTAGACCCAAAAATTAAGTCAGCTCGGGTTCCTGTATATTTTATGACTCCCGTTTTACGATCACGACCTTTGAAAATAGTTTCCTCAGAATTTGCAGCACTCCAGGTAGTATCTAAATCCAAAACATTGGTAAAGAAGTCATTTGATAAGCTACCTACATTGTCTGTAAAAACCCCGTAGTCAGTACCACCATAATTGGTTCCTAAAACTCTTAATCCACCTACGAGAGCAGTCATTTCAGGAATAGACAATGTCAATAAGTTTGCACGATCTACTAACATATCTTCAGCAGATGCTTTTAAAGCAGGGTTTATGTAGTTTCTGAATCCATCAGCCAAGGGTTCTAGATACCCAAAAGATTTGGTATCTGTTTGCTCTTGTGATGCATCTCCACGCCCTTGTGTGAAAGGAACGCTTACATCATATCCTCCATTTTTAGCAGCTTGTTCAACTCCTACATTTCCTCCTAAAACGATCAAATCGGCTATGGAAACATCTCCGCTAAAGTCATTTTGAATGCCTTCATAAACAGTCAAAACTTTGTCTAACTCACTAGGGTTGTTTACTTCCCAACTTCTTTGAGGTTCTAAACGAATTCTACCTCCATTGGCACCACCTCTCATATCTGAACCTCTAAATGTAGAGGCAGAAGCCCAAGCAGTAGTTACCAGTTGCGATACTGACAATCCAGAAACAGCAATGCTTTTCTTTAATGTATCTATATCAGCGTCAGATAATGTGGAATGAGCAGCAGGAATTCGGTCTTGCCATAGCAGTTCTTCCTCAGGGACTTCTGGCCCTAAGTATCGTTGAATAGGTCCCATATCTCTATGGGTTAATTTGAACCATGCTCTTGCAAAAGCATCTGCAAAAGCGTCGTGGTCTTCATGGAATCTTTTTGAAATTTCTAGGTACTTTGGATCTGTTTTTAAAGCCATATCTGCAGTAGACATCATTAAAGCTTGAGTCTCATTCGCATTTTCAGCTTTTGGTGCTCTTCTTGCTTGTGATTCAGCAGTTGGCGTCCATTGGTGTGCTCCAGCTGGACTTTTTGTCAATTCCCAATCATAGTTTAGCAACACATCGAAATACTCATCATCCCAACGTGTTGGATTAGGCGTCCAAGCACCTTCCAAGCCACTGGTAATCGCATCTCCTAGAACACCACTTTTGTAGGTGTTTTTCCAACCCATACTCATTTGCTCGATAGGAGCCCCATGAGGTTCTACTCCTACGTACTCATCTGGATTGGCAGCACCGTGTGCTTTTCCAAATGTATGTCCACCGGCTACTAAAGCAACAGTCTCTTCATCATCCATTGCCATTCTTCCAAATGTCAAACGGATGTCATGAGCCGACTTCATAGGGTCAGGGTTTCCATTGGGCCCCTCAGGGTTTACATAAATTAATCCCATGTGAACAGCACCTAAATGCCCTTCTAAATTTCGATCACTTGTATCGTAACGGTCGTCATTGTCTAACCAATTGGTTTCCGATCCCCAGTTGATATCTTGCTCAGGTTCCCAAACATCCTCACGACCTCCAGCAAATCCGAATGTTTTGAATCCCATAGATTCTAAAGCGCAATTTCCAGCTAAAATCATTAAATCAGCCCAAGAAATTTTGTTACCATATTTTTTCTTCACAGGCCATAACAAAAGACGTGCTTTGTCTAAGTTCCCATTATCTGGCCAGCTATTTAAAGGCGCAAAACGATGTGTACCTGTAGCGGCACCACCACGCCCATCACCTACTCGGTAAGTCCCGGCGCTGTGCCAAGCCATACGAATCATAAAAGGACCATAATGTCCGTAGTCTGCTGGCCACCATTCTTGGGAATTGGTCATCAAATCGATAACATCTTGCTTCAATTCGTCATAGTTTATACTATTGAACGCTTCAGCATAATCAAAATCATCACCCATTGGATTTGATTTTGGAGCGTTCTGACGTAAAATGTTCAGTTTTAATTCGTTTGGCCACCAATCGCGGTTTTGAGTTCCGCCACCGGCTCCTTTGCTGAGTTCACCACTCATAAAAGGACATTTTCCTTCGCCGTTAGATAAGTCTTTCATTTCTTATAGTTTAATTGATTTGCTTTCGTTTTGATAGTTTCAAATTTACAACAATCTTTTAATAATTTTTATCTATATTTTTTATTTCGATATAGATTATGATTATTAAAACAAGCTCATCAAAAAGTGAAAAAATGAATAGCTTTTTCTGTTTTTAATGTATGACTTTGGATATATTTGCCGCTTCAAAAATAGATACTAATAATTATAAATTTGACGAATAGATATGGCAACAGCTGTAGGTAAAAAATTTCCAAACCTTACTGTAGACGCGATGAATAAAATGGGCGCTACGTTAAAAATTAATGTTTTAGAAGAAGCAACAAAAAACAATAAAAAAGTATTGTTGTTTTGGTATCCAAAGGACTTTACTTTTGTTTGTCCAACAGAATTGCATGCTTTTCAAAATGCTTTAGCAGAATTCGAAAAAAGAAATACAATTGTGATTGGTGCTTCTTGTGATACAGCAGAGGTACACTTTGCTTGGTTGAATACTCCAAAAAATAATGGTGGAGTAGAAGGAATTACATATCCAATTATAGCGGATAGTAATAGAAATTTGGCAAGTGCACTGGGGATTTTAGATGTTACGAATGAAAGATATGATGAAGAAATTGATACTGTCCTAGTCGAAGGAGATAATGTAACCTACAGAGCTACATACTTGATTGATGAAGAGGGAACTATTTTTCATGAGAGCATTAATCACATGCCGGTAGGAAGAAATGTTGAAGAATTCATACGTTTGATTGATGCCTATGCTCACGTACAAGAGTTTGGTGAGGTTTGTCCAGCTAACTGGCAAGAAGGGAAGAAAGCAATGGCGCCAAATGCAAAAGAGACTGCTGAATACTTAGCCACTGTTTAAGTATATCTAATCTATAAAGTGAAAGCCGAGTGTAATACTCGGCTTTTCTTATTAGCAACAACTCATATTAGGTTCACAACACGATTCAACCTCTTTTTTTGCTGAGGGAATTCCACATGACTCTCTTGCCAGGCAATTGGTATTTGTGGTGGTTAGCAGGAAGCTTTTCCCATCAAAATCTAGATGGTATTTCCCAATGGTATCTCCTTGATATTCAACTTCAATTTCATGATCTTTCAGCGCTAACACTTTTTCTGATAGCTCTATAATGTGAATTAATTTTTCGGGATGCAATCGGTGATCATAGTCATTAGCATTCCATAATTGAAAATTGATGACCTCTTCCTTTCTTAAGGTTCCGCCACAATCAATAAAGTTTTTTGTGACTTGCCCAACTTCGGTAACATGAAAATGATTGGGGACTAATGTACCATCTGGCAATTGAAAAGCGATGGTATCTAAACTTTTTAAATGAGATTTAATTTCTGATAGTTTCATATATTGCAATATTACGATTAATAAAAATAAATTTTTTAACAAGATTTTTTTTCTCTAGCACAAAAAGGGGAGAGAAATTTAGTCAGAGTTGCCTGAATTTCATTCAATACTTCTTGGTCAATACAATAACAGATGCTTGTTCCCTCAATTGTTCCCTTGATAATGTTTATATTCTTTAGTTCTTTTAGATGTTGCGAAATGGTTGGTTGCGCGAGCCCAATTTCATTGACCAAATCACCACAAATACAGGATTGGATTTTAAACAAATACTCTAAAATGGCTATGCGAGCTGGATGCCCTAATACTTTCGCAATCCTAGCAATTCTATTCTGCTCTTCTGTGAATATTTCTGTTTTAGTAATTCCCATATTAAATTATATATTGCAATATTACGATAAATAATTAAAACACTGACAATTTAAAAGATGAATTTTCTAGCTACGTATTTCTTCCTGTTTTTATAAAACCAGTATTTCTGCTCTAAAATCGCTCTTCATTGCATTTTAATTTTGAATAAAGCAATAGACGGTATCCGAAAAGTCAACTAGAGTAGGAACAAACAATTTAAATTAATTATTATGGGATTTTATGGTAAAGAACCAGTAGATGCTTCAAAATGTAAAGCAGTTTATTTGTGGACAGGATTAGGTACTCCGGGAGTATTTGTAGTACATGTAGAAGGAGATGCTCCAAATTATTCGTATGGATTTAGCTTGAAAAGAGATCCAGAGTTTGTAGGAGGATTAAAAATTGATGCTATGGGATGGACAGGACCTCTCGGACAAGGAACGAGTTCTTATCAGGTAGGAGGTTCTTTTCCAGGGCAGTACGTTCCAAAGATTGTAATCTCTGGATCTAATGGAGATTTCGTGATCGATGTGAAAGAAATTCCTCACGATCAGGTAGATAATTTTGTGAAGTCAAAAGCGAGCTAAAAATTTATAGAATAGCTGAGTATTTACTCGGCTATTTTTTTGCTACAGCCAAAGGGTTTCATATTCCAAGGCTTGTTTCGAAATTAACATTCAAGCCTTCTGTCGATGCATCGTGTGCTTGAACCGATGTAGTTTACTCGTAGATACGAATAATTTCGCCATTTCCATTTCCTAACACACTTCTTACATAACCATTGATAACTTTTTTCATGGGTATGGGGTTATGACCCGGAAAGTAATCTTTGTATTTTTCATAAGCGTCTTCTACAACTCCTGAAGAAACTACATTGATTCGTATGCTATTCTCAATCTCCAAAGCTACAGCTTGAACGAAACTGTGAATGGCACCATTAACCATCGATGCACTGGTGGTTTTTACAACAGGGTCATCTGCCAATATTCCTGTAGTTAGAGTTATAGATCCTCTGCTATTTAGATAGTGTTGTCCGATTCGTACTAAATTGACTTGCCCCATTAGTTTACTGCGAAAACCTATGTAATAATCCTCTTCACTTAATTCGTTGAATGGAGCCCATTTCGCTTCTCCAGCAGCGCAAATGATCGCATCTACTTTTCCAATTTGGTCAAACATTTTTTGGATAGAGTTACTATCGGAGATATTTACCGTTACATCTCCAGCGTTTCTTCCAGCGATAAGAACTTGATGATCTTGAGAAAAATGATCAACCAATGTTTTTCCAATGGTACCGTTACCACCAATAATGAGTATTTTCATTAGTTAATGTGTTAAGTGTTCGATAATTTCAGAATGTTGCGGGAATAATTCCAATAATGCTGCTTTTTTAGGCAACACAAAGTCTGCAAAATCAAATCCAGGTGCTACTGTACAACCTACTAGGGTGTATGCGTCTTTTTCAAGTACTTCGGCAGCAAACCAATCGCCACCTTTCACAACATACTGAGGAACTTCTCCATTTTCAAAATCATTTCCAATCATTACATAAGAGTAATTGCCTTCTTTGGAAATAATGTGTAGCTTTAGAGAAACTCCTTTGTAATAATGCCAAATTTCATCCTGATTGATTTTATGAAAAGCGGAAAAATTACCAGATGTTAGCAGGAAATAAATACAGGTCGATTCGTTTCTATCTCCTTCATATTGACTTCCTAAAATAGCATTAGGAATCGTTTTTTTGCTACGATATGTTTCCTTAAAATAGCCACCCTCTGGGTGTGGTTGTAAATTTAAACTCTTAACAATGGTTTGAATTTCTGTTGTCATGTTTTTCTTAGGTTTCCAGTATAACAAATATACTACAGTCGCCGTAGTAAAAATTCCTATGAATACAAAAACAATAACTCTCTTCATAATACGATCTTTAATGTGTCAAAGACTCACGAAAGATATCTATTTTATTTTTTGCGTCAATATGAATTTTATCTCCATCAAACCAAGTATGAATATCTCCTAAATACTGCATTCCTAAATAGTTTGCACTTTCAACAAAAGGCATTTCAAATCCCGGTTTTCTATCGTTCTCTCCAGAATTACTGATCATTCCCATTGCTTTTCCTCTTAGTGTTCTCCCAATATCTTTTTTATAATGTAAAAGATCAGAGATACGATCAAAGAAAATTTTCATGGTACCACTCATGCTATACCAATAAACGGGTGTAGCAAAGATGATTGTATCGTATTGCTCGATAATGCGTTGCATTAGGGGAATAAAATCGTCATTGCGATTTTTAAACTCATAATCAAAAGGCCCAATTTCAAAATCTAATAGATCGATAATGTCAAAATTCCCTTTTAAATTTAATGCCTCTACAATTTTTTGAGTGTTTCCGTTTCTTTTTGAGCTTCCTTTTATAATTAGTTTTTTATTCATCTCTCAAAATTCTGAAAAGTGCTGTAGAAAAACTTTCTATGCAAATTGAATTATCTGATAACTAATTAGATATTATTTATGATATTTTATCCTTTTTAGTCATTTCATTTTTACTACTTTTAAATGATATAAATAATTAAAAATTTTATGGAATTAAAGCTGACTAGGCCTATTGTGTTTTTTGACTTAGAAACGACCGGAGTGAATATAGGAACGGATCGAATTGTTGAAATTTCTATCTTGAAAGTATTTCCCAACGGGAATAAAGAAAGTAAGACTTGGTTGGTAAACCCAGAAATAGAGATTCCTGCGGAAGCTACAGCTGTGCATGGAATTACCAATGAGAAAGTAGTTACGGAACCTACTTTTAAAGAGTTGGCAAACACAGTGAATGACATGATAGCTGATTGTGATTTAGCTGGATTTAACTCCAATCGCTTTGACATTCCTCTTTTAGCTGAAGAATTGCTTCGCGCTGATATTGATTTTGATATGAATACTAGGAAAGCGATTGATGTACAAGTCATTTTTCACAAGAAAGAGCAGCGTACTCTAAGTGCTGGATACCAATTTTATTGCGGGAAAGATTTAGAGAATGCCCACTCAGCTGAAGCGGATACAAATGCAACGTATGAAATCTTGAAGGCTCAATTAGATAAATACGATGATATTGAGAACTCTGTTGATGCTTTAAGCGAATTTTCGGCGCACACTAAACGAGCTGATTTCGCTGGATTTATTCTATTTAATGATAAAGAACAGGAGATTTTCTCTTTCGGAAAGTATAAAGGAAGAACGGTTGAAGAAGTTTTAAAAGAAAACCCAGGTTACAATGCTTGGATTCAAAATGCAGATTTTCCATTGTACACCAAAAAGGTGTTGAGAGAAATTAAAGAGAGAATGTCTGCTCCGAAAAGTCATCTTTCTGATAAAGAAAAACTACAGGCATTGCAACAAAAATTCAATTTAAAACTATGAGTAGACTGTTTATAGTCTTATTGTTTTTATGCAACTCTTTGTTTGCTCAAAATATTGAGTTTAAGGGAAAATTATTGGATAAAGAGAATAATTCTCCTGTTGTCTATGCGAATATTAGCTTTTTAGATTCCGAAAAGGGGATTTCTACTACGGAAGAGGGAACTTTTTCAATGTATATTCAAGAAAAAGCACTAAACTCAAAAGTTCATATTTCATGCCTCAATTATAAGGATACTATTGTCTACGCAAAATTTCTTTTGAATAAGGTTTTTTTCTTAAGTCCAAAAGCCGAAATCTTAGATGAAGTAGTTATTCAAAAAAGGTTAGAGAAGAGTGTGGTTTTAGATCCTGTAAAGAGAGGAATCATTTCCATGCACAGTAGCGGTTTACGTATGGTTGCAAAGTACTTTCCAAATACAAAAAAGAACAAATGCTGTAAATACCTGAGAAAGGTCACGATCGAATTTCCAAGACGATCGAATAAGAAATCGAAGTTTCGTTTTCGAATTTTTGATGTCGATAAAAAAACAGGCAAACCAAAATCAGATTTGCTCCTAAAAAACATTCCTGTGACTATTGATGAAAATCAAACTCAAGTGGAGTTAGATATTACTGATCACGATATTGAAATGCCAGAGCAAGGCTTTTTTGTAGCTTTTGAAAAATTATTTATTCCGTTCAATAAATATGGTAAGGATAAGAACAAGCCTGAAGAGGAAGGTTTTTATTCCCCAATCATAGGAGTAACGAAGTCCAAAGTATTTAGGAAATACAGTCGAAATTTTGTCTATGTGAAAGGAAAATGGATGGAATTACCATTCACCAAAAAAGGGAGGCTAAGAGGTTATGTGCCTGCAATTTCAGTAACTTTGAGCAATTAATAAATGCAAGTAAGAATATGTTTGTAGAATACAATAATTTGCCAGACAATTCACGTGTTTGGATATACCAATCAGATAGAGAGTTTACCAAAGGTGAGCAAGATTTTATCTCAAAAAAAGCAAAAGATTTCATAGAACAATGGACTCGACATGGAGATGATTTAAAAGGTTCTTTTGCTATTAAATACAATCAGTTTTTGATATTAGCTGTGGATGAAGGTTTCAATAATGTATCGGGTTGTTCTATTGATGCTTCTGTACATTTTGTACAAGGGCTAGAGAAAGTATTACAACTTAATATGATGGACAAAATGAATGTTTCTTTTAGAGTTGGAGAGCATATCAACATTGTGAAAATGAATGTATTTAAACAGTTTGTCAAAGAGAATAAAATTAATGGGCAAACCGTTGTATTTAACAATATGGTAAGCACTAAGCAAGAGTTAGAAACCAAATGGGAAGTGCAAGCAGAAGAAAGCTGGCACAAACGCTTTTTAAATTAAAGATGAAGAAACTATTAGTCATACTTATATGCCTTGTATCTAGTTCTGCAGTATCTCAGAATTTCGATCCTCTACGTACAGATGATTATTACATCCAAAAAGCATGGGTTGATAGTATTATGAACAACATGACCATTCAAGAAAAAATAGGTCAGTTGTTTATGGTACAAGCCTATTCTAATAAAGACTCAGTACACGAAAATACGATTAGAGAAATGATACAAAAGTATCATGTAGGAAATTTGATTTTCATGCAAGGAACTCCAGAAAAACAAGCAGTACTGACAAATAATTACCAATCTCTCTCTAAAATTCCTATGCTCATTGGTTTCGATGGGGAATGGGGTTTAAATATGCGTTTGAAAAACACATACAGATTTCCTTGGAATATGACATTAGGAGCTATTCAGGATAATCAATTCATAAAAGCATTTGGAGAACATGTTGGTAAGCATTGTAAAAGATTAGGAATACATGTGAATTTTGCCCCAGTGGTTGATATTAATATTAATCCATTGAATCCAATTATAGGAAATCGTTCTTTTGGAGAAAGTAAAGTCAACGTGACACAAAAAGCCATTGCTTTCAGCAGAGGTTTGCAAAGTCAGAATGTATTGGCAAGTGCAAAACATTTCCCAGGGCACGGAGATACTGCCACAGATTCTCATTATAAACTTCCTGTTTTAGAATTTGATAGGTCAAGATTGGATTCAATAGAATTGTATCCCTACAAAAGAATTTTTGATGCAGGTGTAGGCAGTGTAATGACTGCTCATTTGAGTATTCCGTCTTTAGAGCCTAATGTCAAATTGCCCACATCATTATCTCAGAAAGTTGTAACTGGTATACTAAAAAAAGAGTTGGGCTTTTTAGGATTGATTTTTACAGATGGTTTGAACATGAGAGGAGCAACCGACTATTCTTCTTCAGCTGAAATTGATCTGGCAGCCATTTTAGCAGGAAACGATATTTTACTTATTCCTCAAGATGTACCAGCTACTGTAAAATTGTTTGAAGATTCACTTCATTTAGGAAAGCTTAGTGAAGCAAGAATAAATGAATCTGTTCGTAAAATTTTATTAGCAAAGTACAAAGTAGGTTTGCAAAACTATCAGCCTATAGATACGACAAATTTAGTTTTAGACTTAAATACTCCTAATGATGAAGTATTGCACAGATTGTTGGTTGAGAAATCAATGACCGTTATTAAGAATAAAAAAAACATACTACCAGTTAAAGACCTTAAAAAGTATCAAAAGATTGCTTATGTCCCATTAGGGGATGATTCAGGAAATCATTTCTTTGAAATATTGCAGAAGTATACAAAAGTTACCAAAATAGAAGAAGAGCAATTAAGTGTAGCTGTTGAAAAAGTGAGAGATTTTGATTTGGTGATTATAGGCTATCATAAATCAAATAAGCACCCGTGGAAATCGTATAAGTTCAATCAAAAAGAGTTTGTTGCATTGCATGAGATTTCTAGACACAGCAAAGTAATCTTGTCCGTTTTCGCAAGTCCTTACAGCTTATTAGATGTAAAGTCTTTCCACAATATTAAAGGTATTTTAGTAGCATATCAAAACAGTAAAATTGCGCAAGAAATAGCTGCTCAAACCATTTTTGGTGCTATTTCAGCATCAGGAAGATTGCCGGTTTCTATTCATAAAGAGTTTCCTGTAGGAACTGGGATGAATACTCAAAATTTAATGCGATTGCAATATTCTATACCGGAGTCTGTAGGAATGTCCTCAAGTAAACTTCAGAGAATAGATTCTGTTGCAGAAGTTGTTCTCCAAGAAAAAATGGCCCCAGGATTACAAGTATTGGTTGCAAGACACGGAAAAGTAGTTTATGAAAAAAGTTTTGGATATCACACAGACCTGAAGAAAGATTCTGTGAAAAATTCAGATTTGTATGATTTGGCTTCGCTTACAAAAATATTAGCTTCTTTACCAATGCTTATGAAAGGAGAAGAAGAAAAGAAGATTCCTATAACTGCTAGTTTAAAGGACATTTTACCCAAACTTAGAAAGTCGAATAAAGACACATTAACTGTCCAAGAAATTTTATCTCATAACAGTCGTTTAAAAGCTTGGATTCCTTTTTATGTTCTAACTCAAGATAGCATCACCAAAAAAAACTTGACAAGCCTGTATAGCAATACAAAATCAAGAAAGTATTCCATTCAAGTTGCAGACAAACTGTTTTTACATAAGTCATACAAGGATTCTATTTTTAAGTATATAAAAGAAGCTGAACAGAGGGAAAAAGAAGGATACAAGTATAGTGATTTAGGATATTATTTATTCAAATATGCTATTGAAAGAAAGTATAGAAAACCTCTAAATGTTCTTGTACAAAGAGAGTTTTATGAATCTTTAGGAGCTAACAGATTAACCTATTTACCTCTAGAAAAGTTCGAAAAGAAAGAAATAGTTCCTACCGAAAAAGACACCTATTTCAGAAATCAATTACTGCATGGATATGTGCATGATATGGGAGCAGCCATGCAAGGTGGAGTTGGTGGTCATGCAGGATTGTTTGGAAATGCAAATGATGTGGCTAAAGTAATGCAGATGTACTTACAGAAAGGATTTTATGGAGGAAAGAGATATTTCAAGGTAAGTACTTTTAATGAGTTTAATAAGAGATATTATAAAAATAAACATGTACGAAGAGGGTTAGGGTTTGACAAACCCCAATTAGACCCTGAAGTTAAAGCTACCTGTGGATGTGTCTCTGATGATAGCTTTGGGCATAGTGGTTTTACTGGAACTTATACTTGGGCAGATCCTCAAAGTGGAATTTTATATGTTTTCTTATCCAACAGAGTTTATCCGACGATGGAAAATAGAGGTCTTGTCAAAAATGATATCCGAACAGAAGTACAGCGACTTATTCAAGAAGCTTTGGTGCAGGAGTAGGGTGTAGTTTGCTGTACAATAAAACCAAAACTAAAGAGGTTACAAGGTAAACCAGACCTATTTCCCATCCTAAAAATGATGAAATTAAAGTTGCTTGAAGTAGATAAAAAAGCCCAAATAAGCCACCGCAAAAGGCAAATCGGAAAGTATCTATAAATTCAAACTCGTCATTTTTCTGCTCAAAATACTTCCATATAAGCCATGGTATAAAGGTATTTATAATAATGATAGGCTTTAAAAAAGCCAGCCAATGAAAAGGTCTTTTTTGAGAAGTGATTTTATCAACTTGTATCATTTTATTAACGCTAGAAACATTTGTGAAATCAACATTAGATTGATTCAATTTTTCTAAGGTATTACTGTATTCGTCATCATCAGGAATGTGAACAGATAACTTTTTTAATTCGTTAGAAATCAGATTCTTCAAGTCTTTTATACGATGATTCCCATCTAGGTCGTAATATTTATTAGCTAAGATACTTTTCCCATAATTTAAAGTAACTTTTGAAGGATAACATGATGGATTCTGATAAGTGATACCTACAGGAACAACGTGTATTTTAATGTACGGATTTTGCGCTAGGGCTCCAAAAAGAATTCGTGTAAACCCTTTACTTAAGGGGCGTATGGTTCTTTTTTTATTGTGTGATCCTTCAGGAAAAATCATCAAAGTTCCTTGTCGATTGAAAATGGAAAAACATTTTTCAAAGATTTCTTGATTTCTTCCTAATTGTTTTACACCATCGCGAATTCTATAAATGGGCATTAAATTTAAGGTAGCAAGAAATTTTTTTATGAAAGGATTTTTAAAAACAGCTGCTCTAACCAAAAAGTGCAAAATCCTAGGATTATTAACAGCAACAATGAGAGGATCAATCAAGCCATTAGGATGGTTCACCATAAACAAGACTGCCCCTTTTTTAGGAATGTTCTCTTTACCTTGTACTTTAATTTGTTTTGTATAGAAGAAAAGTGAAGACTTAATTAAAATTTTCACAAAAAAATACCAGACTTTTTTCAATATACTTTCATTTTAAAACCCTTCGGCGATTTGTTGCAGTGTTTGGGGGTCTAAAATATAAATCTCTTTTCCTTTTAAGCTGATTAATTTTTCTTTTTTAAAAGAGGATAGCAACCTGATAGCAGACTCAGTAGCTGTTCCAATGATATTTGCAATGTCTTCACGAGAAAGTTGTATATCCAAAGGTTTGTCCTCTGAAACCTGATAATTCTTTTTTAAATGTAATAATGTTTCTGCCAATCGTTGCTTTACAGTTTTTTGTGCCATATCCACAATTACGTTGTCAGCTTCTTTTAAAGAGGTGGCCAGGTCTTTAAGAATACTCATTGTAAAGTTGTTATTGCTCTTTAAGTCTTTTACAATTTCTTCTTTGGGGATAAAACAAACTTCCATATCATTGATAGCGGTAGCTTTTAAATTAGAAGCTTCTTCACTAATCAAACTACGCTCACCAATGAGGTCTCCTTTTTTGATGAGTTTTACAATTTGATCTCGACCATTGGTACTCATTTTTGTGACCTTACATACGCCATCTTTTACACAAAAAACACCATTGATATATTGACCTTCCTCAAAAAGAACCTCACCTTTTTTTACATATTGAGAAGTCTTACAACCAGAGATACGTAATAATTCATCTTTGGTAAGTTCACCCAATGAGTTCAATTGACGTATGATACATTGTTCACATCTACTACTCATGCCTAGAATAATTGTAAATCTAATTTAATTAAAAAAGCTGATAATTATCATGTTTTATCTAGAAAAGATCAAAGAGTTTTGTATAGGCATTAGAGTGAATAATTATATGAATAGAGTACCTTGCTTTCATTGCGGAACGTCTTGTGGAGAACAATTGATCAGTATAGCTGAGAAATCCTTTTGTTGCTTGGGATGTAAAACAGTCTATGAGTTCTTATCTGAGAACGAAATGACATGTTATTACAACCTAGCAAATAGTCCAGGAGCGATTCCTACTGAAATTCAAGGAAAATTTGATTACTTGTCTAATCAAGATATCGTTAAAAAACTCATAGAGTTTGAACAAGATGAGCTTCAAATTATCACTCTCTACATTCCGCATATTCATTGTAGTTCTTGTATCTGGGTTTTAGAGAACTTGCAAAAACTCAATAGCAATGTGATTTCTTCTCAGGTAAACTTTTCTAAAAAAACAGTACGACTTCATTACAATAGCAAAGAGACATCGCTTAAAGAGATCGTTACATTGTTAAATTCTATAGGATACGAACCTTATATTAGTTTAGAGGATACTGTACAAAGTACCAAGAGTATAAATCGCTCGCTGTATTATAAGTTAGGAATCGCAGGTTTTGCATTTGGAAACGTCATGTTTTTATCATTCCCAGAATATTTCGAAGTGTCTGAATTCTGGTTAGATAAGTATAAGTATATTTTTCGATGGTTAATGTTGTTCTTCTCATTGCCTGTAGTGTTTTATGCAGCAAGCGATTATTTTATTTCGGCTTACAAAGGTATGGGATCGAAATTGTTAAATATTGATATTCCCATTGCTTTAGGAATTTCTGTCTTATTTATAAGAAGTGCTGTCGAAATTATTTTGGATCTTGGAACTGGGTTTTTGGATAGCCTTACTGGACTTGTCTTTTTTCTCTTGTTGGGTAAATTCTTTCAACAAAAAACTTACAATTTTCTGTCCTTTGAACGTGATTATAAATCCTACTTTCCCATAGCAGTGACAAGAGTTAAAAAAGGAAAAGAAGAGAATGTAGAAGTTTACGATATTGAAAAAGGAGATCGGTTACTGATACGAAATCAGGAACTCATTCCGGTAGACGGAATTTTGATTCGTAACAGCGCACAAATAGATTATAGTTTTGTAACGGGAGAATCCAAACCAGTTACAAAAAAACCAGGAGACAAACTCTTTGCAGGAGGGAAACAATTAAACGGTGTCATAGAGATGGAAGTTTTAACTTCTGTATCTCAATCGTATTTGACACAACTCTGGACCAATGATATTTTTAGCAAAGACAAAGCCTCTTCCTTTCAATCGTTAACCGATGGTATTAGTAAATATTTTACCATTGCAGTATTGAGCATCGCATTGCTGTCAACAACTGTATGGCTGTTTTACGATCAGACAAAAGCATTATCAGTGTTTACGGCCGTGTTAATTATTGCTTGTCCTTGTGCGATTGCCTTAGCAGCACCCTTCACCTTAGGAAACATGTTACGAATTTTTGGGAAACAAAAATTGTATTTGAAAAATGCTCAAGTGATAGAGAAATTGGCAAAAATTCACAAAGCCGTATTTGATAAAACAGGAACCATCACAAGTAATTCTAACAATGTCATTTCTTATGAGGGAGAAAAACTCACTGGAGAATACAAGGTGGCACTAAAGAGTGTGTTGAGAAATTCAAATCATCCTCTGAGCAGAAAAATATATGATCAATTCCCAGAAGAAGAGGTACTGGTAGCACAAAATTTTCAAGAAATTGTAGGAAAAGGAATCCAAGCAGAAGTTGCAGAGAGTTTTGTAAAAATAGGATCAGCTTCTTTTGTAAATAGTGAAAATAAGAGTAAGAATTTTGATACTTCTGTTCATGTAAGTTTTGATGATACTTATTTAGGCAAGTTCCGTGTTAAAAATTCGTATCGATCTGGCGTAGAAAAAGTCTTCAAAACCTTAAATAAAGATTATGAATTAGCCATTTTATCTGGTGACAATGATGGCGAAAAAGCATACTTACAATCTGTATTGCCCAAAAAGACAGAAATGTATTTTGATCAAAAGCCAGAAGACAAACTCACTTTCATCCAAGAAAGCCAGGAAAAGAGCAAATATGTGATGATGGTAGGAGATGGGTTGAATGATGCGGGAGCACTAACTCAAAGCGATGTAGGTATTGCCATATCTGAGGATATTAATGTGTTCTCTCCAGCGTGCGATGGAATCTTATCAGCTGATAAGTTTCATCAAATACCTATTTATCTAAAATTAGCTAAAAAATCGATCAAAGTCATCAAATCTGCTTTCCTATTATCCTTAGTCTATAACTTAATTGGATTGTATTTTGCCGTAACAGGACAACTATCTCCAGTAATAGCAGCTATTCTAATGCCTTTGAGTTCTATTAGCATTGTTGCTTATACGACGATTGCAACGAACATAATCAGTCAAAAACTTCAACAATGAATATTGCCCAATATATAGATCATACTTTATTAAAGTCAACTGCTACCAAAGAGCAGATCACACAACTTTGTAATGAGGCTATAGAGCATCAATTTTATGCGGTTTGTGTCAATGGTTCTTATGTCGCTTTTGTGAGAGATCGATTAAAAGATAGTACTGTTAAGTTGGCTGCAGTAATTGGATTTCCTCTTGGAGCCATGGATACACAGTCAAAAATAGAAGAGGCAAAGCAATGTATTGCTAATGGAGCTGATGAAATTGACATGGTTTTAAACATTGGTCTCTTAAAATCTGGATGTTATTTAAAAGTATACGAGGAGATTAAAGCTATTAAAGAAACGATTGGAGACCGAATCTTAAAAGTCATCTTAGAGACTTGTTATTTAACCAAAGAAGAAATTATAGTGGCGTCTCAAATAGCCATCAATGTCAAAGCAGATTTTGTCAAAACATCCACAGGATTTGGATCTGCTGGAGCTACCATAGAAGATGTTGAACTCATGGGAGAGGTTGTATGTGATTTGGCTCAAATTAAGGCGTCTGGAGGTATTAGAGATTATGATACAGCCGTTCAATTTATCAACGCTGGAGCCACAAGAATAGGAACATCATCAGGAGTAAAAATCGTTAGCGTATGCAAAGCTTAATTCAAAAATACAATGTGCCAGGTCCAAGGTATACCAGTTACCCTACAGTACCTTTTTGGAATCAGGGAAAATTTAGTAAAGAGGCATGGATAAAATGTTTCAAGAAAACCTTTCAAGAAACCAATCTTAAGGAAGGAATTAGCCTCTATATCCATCTTCCTTTTTGTGAGAGCTTGTGTACTTTCTGCGCATGTCACAAACATATTACTAAGAGACATCAGGTCGAAGATTCATATATACAAACGGTTTTAAAAGAATGGGATTTGTATGTGAATTTAATGGGTGAAAAACCCATCATTAAAGAGATTCACTTGGGTGGAGGAACACCGACTTTTTTCTCTCCTGAAAATTTGAGAGTACTTATCAAAGGAATTTTACAGAAGTCCCATGTGAGTCAGGATTATGAATTCAGTTTCGAAGGACATCCCAACAATACCAGCAGAGAACACTTGCAAACTTTGTTTGATGTAGGTTTCCGAAGAGTAAGCTTTGGCGTTCAGGATTATGATGAAAAGGTACAAAAAGCCATTCATCGAGTTCAGCCTTTTGAGAATGTTCAGATGGTAACCGAATTGGCACGAGAAATCGGATATACATCTATTAGCCATGATCTGATTTTTGGTTTGCCTTTCCAAAACTTAGATTGTGTAATAGAAACCATACAGAAGACCAGAAAGTTACAACCCGATCGTATTTCTTTTTACAGCTATGCTCATGTTCCTTGGATTAAAGGAGTAGGGCAAAGAGGATTTCAAGAGGAAGATCTACCAAAAGACGATGAAAAAAGAAAACTCTACGAAGTAGGAAAAGAGATGTTGTCTGATTTAGGATATGTAGAAATTGGAATGGATCATTTTGCTTTACCCACAGATACCTTGCAAATATCTTCTGAAAAAAGAACCTTACATCGAAACTTTATGGGCTATACTGCTCAAAAAACTTCTTTAATGATAGGGTTGGGAATGTCTGCTATTTCGGATTCTTGGACTGCATTTGCTCAGAATGTAAAAACAGTGCAAGAATATCAAAGTTTAGTGGACCAGGGAGAAATTCCTGTTTTTCGTGGACATATATTGTCTCAAAAAGATAGCATCATAAGAAAACATATTTTGGAGTTGATGTGTCAATTTAAAACCAAGAGAAATTCTGAGTTTTATATAGAAAATCTCGATATTTCTTTATTAGAAGAGCTAAAGAATGACAAACTCATTCGTCTTTCAAATGGTACTCTGGAAATATTAGAAGAAGGAAAACCTTTTGTGCGTAATGTTTGCATGGCTTTTGATGCCTATTTGAATGAGGAAAAGAAAGAAAAGCAGGCTAGAAATGAAGAGAAGCGTTTTTCTTTAACTATCTAATGATTCAATGATTCAGTGTGGAAATGTGGAAATGAGGAAATTTGAAAATGTACCAATTTGAGTTTCAAAGTGGCAAAGTTATAAGTGGCATAGTAGTGAAGAATTCATTGCCAAGAATTAACAAGCTACTTACTGATTTTTCTGTTTCCCTTCATTACTTTATCGTTCAGTTAAGACAATCTAACCAACAACTAATGCTTAAAAAATTCATCATTCCATATTCAGTGTTGGATATTGATCATATTTTCAACTTCAACTTCAACTTCGACTTCAACATTCATTACTACTATTTAAAAAAGATTTCAAAACATGATAAATGTCATTTTTTAGGAGCTAAAGCCACGGTAATTTTACCTTGATTTTATCAGGCATTTATGAGCGTAATTTATCTACTTCTCTCACTAAGCATTTTAGTGGCTTTGGTCTTTTTTGTAGCATTTATCATATCGGTAAAAAAGGGGCAATACGACGATTCGTACACGCCTTCTGTTCGTATGCTTTTTGACGATGAAATCATCACAGATAAAAAACAAACATCATCTACCCAAAACATTTTAAAAAAATAAATTATGGAGGTACAACAGTTTTATTATGACAATAAAATCGTAAAGAAGTTCATCTATGCAACCATGCTCTGGGGAATCGTAGGTTTTTCAGTGGGTTTGTTGTTAGCATTTATGTTTTTATTTCCAAACATCACGGATGGAATTTCTTGGTTAAGCTTCGGTCGTATTAGGCCTTTGCATACCAATGCGGTTATTTTTGCCTTTGTCGGGAACGCCATTTTTGCAGGAGTATATTATTCGCTGCAGCGCTTGCTAAAAACAAGAATGGCAAGTGATTTTCTTAGCAATTTCAACTTTTGGGGATGGCAGCTTATTATTGTAGCAGCGGCAATCACTTTGCCTCTCGGATATACTACATCCAAAGAATATGCAGAACTGGAATGGCCTATAGATATTGCTATTGCATTGGTGTGGGTTGCTTTTGGAGTGAACATGATTTGGACAATCCTAAAGCGAAGACAGAGACATTTATACGTAGCAGTCTGGTTCTACTTAGGAACTTTTGTTACCGTAGCTGTGCTTCATATATTTAACAGTTTAGAATTACCTGTAGGCTTTTTAAAGAGTTATTCGGTATATGCAGGAGTTCAAGATGCTCTGGTACAGTGGTGGTATGGGCACAATGCTGTAGCATTTTTCCTTACGACTCCTTTTTTGGGGTTGATGTACTACTTTGTTCCTAAAGCCGCCAATAGACCTGTGTATTCATACCGATTGTCTATTGTGCACTTCTGGTCTTTGATCTTCATATACATCTGGGCAGGCCCTCACCACCTTTTATACTCTGCATTACCAGATTGGGCTCAGAACTTAGGGGTAGCTTTCTCTGTGATGTTAATAGCACCTTCTTGGGGAGGGATGATCAACGGATTGCTAACACTTCGAGGTGCTTGGGACAAAGTACGAACAGATCCAGTTTTAAAATTTATGGTAGTCGCAATTACTGGATATGGAATGGCAACATTTGAAGGCCCCATGTTATCCTTAAAAAACGTGAATGCGATTGCACACTTTAGTGATTGGGTGATTGCACACGTACACGTAGGTGCCTTGGCATGGAATGGATTCTTAACCTTTGGTATGCTGTACTGGTTGATTCCTAGAATGTTTAAAACAAAACTATTTTCTAAAGGCTTAGCAAACTTCCACTTTTGGATAGGAACTTTAGGAATTGTAATGTATGCCTTGCCAATGTATGTAGCTGGATTTGTACAAGCTTCTATGTGGAAACAGTTTAGTCCAGATGGTACATTAACCTATGGAAACTTCTTAGAAACCGTAAATGAAATCATTCCTATGTATTGGATGAGAGCCATTGGAGGTAGCTTGTTTATTCTAGGTTCATTAGTAATGCTTTACAATGTTGTAATGACGGTTAGATCTGGATCTAAAGTAACGGATGATTTAGCTGAAGCCCCTGCCTTAACCAAGGTTCCTAAGAGAAGACAAAGAGGAGAAGGATACCATACTTGGTTAGAGAGAAAACCTGTAAAGTTGACCATCTATGCTACCATTGCCATTTTAATTGGAGGAATTGTACAGATCATTCCAACACTCTTGGTAGACTCTAATATTCCAACAATTACTAGTGTAAAGCCTTATACAGCTTTGGAATTAGAGGGAAGAGATCTTTATATACGGGAAGGTTGTGTAGGATGTCATTCACAGATGATTCGCCCGTTTAGAAGTGAAGTGGAACGTTATGGAGAATATTCAAAAGCGGGAGAATATGTTTACGATCACCCTTTTCTTTGGGGAAGTAAAAGAACAGGACCAGACCTGCTGAGAGTTGGTGGGAAGTATCCAGATAGTTGGCATTTCAATCACATGTATGATCCACAAAGTACTTCTTCAGGATCCATCATGCCTGCCTATCAGTGGTTGATTCGTAACAAACATGATCTCACCAATACAGAATCAAAAATGAGAGCTATGGTGAGCTTGGGAGTTCCTTATACAGATGCTGATATTGCAAATGCTAGGGATGATATGAAAAGTCAATCCGAAAAGATAGTAGAAAATCTATACCAAGACCCAGACATTAAAAAATCTTTTGAAGATGAAAAACAAGCATTAGGGAGCGAGTTTGTTCCCCTAAAAGATAGAGAGATCATTGCCTTGATTGCTTATCTACAGAGATTAGGAACGGATATTAAGTTATCAGATGTAAAAGAACAATTAAGCTCAAATCAATAAATAGTACGATGTTAAAATTTGTCAAAAATCACTTAGAAACCATCACAGGAATAGAAATCTATCCTTTGATCTCATTAGTCATCTTTTTCACCTTTTTTGTTGCACTATTTTGGTGGGTATTCACAGCAAAAAAGGAATACATAAAAAGAGTAAGTAACATTCCTTTAGACGATCATTTAAAATTTTAACCCATGAAAAAGTATTTACAATCATTCGTATACGTTCTGTTTTTAGTCATCACCTTTGTCGCACTATCTACAGCCTTTATCTATTACGAAAAGCCATTTGATATTTATGAAAACCCGTTGGTTTGGCTAGCCCTCATTGGTTTTGTTCTTGTGGTTGTTTTAAAAGAAGTTCTAAATGTCGTTGCTCAAAAGAAGGCAGAAGATTTGGAATTAGAAAAACAAGGGATAGATCCGGCTTCTGTAGATAAATATGCAGAGCTTAAGAAAATACTCAAACGCTGGACAAAAGCGAAAGCTATTGAAGAGGAAGGAGAAATTGAACTAGATCATAACTATGATGGGATTAAAGAATTAGACAATTCGCTTCCACCATGGTGGTTGTACATGTTTTATGCAACCATATTATTTGGAGTCGTGTATTTGGTTCGCTATCATGTATTTGATGGAGATGATCAGGCTACTGAATATAGAAAAGAGGTTGCCATTGCTGAACAAAAGTTGCGCGAGATTCAAAGTACAACCGATGTAAAAATCATTGATGAAAACACGGTAGAGCTTTTAACAGATGAAGCTTCTTTGAATAGAGGAAAAGCAGTGTTCAATCTGAATTGTGCCAGCTGTCATGCGAAAGATGGAGGGGGAGGTATCGGTCCTAATTTAACGGATGAGTATTGGATTTTAGGAGGAAACATTAATAAAGTATTCAACACAATCTCTAAAGGAGGTCGATCAGGAAAAGGAATGGTGGCTTGGAAAAGCACTTTAAAACCTGTCGATATTCAAAAAGTGGCAAGCTATGTATTGTCCCTTCAAGGAACGACTCCTGCGAAGCCTAAAAAGGCAGAAGGAGAGTTGTGGGAAGAAGAATAAAAAAGTTAGTTTTTAGTAGTTAGAATGGAAACACCCGAGAACGAAAACTTCAGAGACAGCATTGGTACCATCAATGAGGAAGGAAAACGATCTTGGGTGTATCCTAAAAAACCAAGTGGTCGTTTTTACGATTACAGAAAGTGGGTGAGCTACTTTTTATTAGCCTTTTTATTTTCTGCTCCTTTTATAAAAGTTAACGGAAACCAATTTTTGCTTTTGAATGTATTGGAGAGAAGATTCAACATTTTTGGTTTTCCTTTTTGGCCTCAAGATTTTTACTTATTCGTAATTTCTATGGTCATTGGTGTCGTATTTGTCACCTTATTTACAGTAGTTTTTGGGCGAATCTTTTGTGGTTGGATTTGCCCACAAACTATTTTTATGGAAATGGTTTTCCGAAGAATTGAGTACTGGATTGAAGGAGATAGAGGAAAACAAATTCGTTTGAACAAACAATCCTGGAATGCTGAAAAGATTCGAAAAAGAGTGCTGAAATGGTTTATTTTCTTTGTCATTTCTTTTCTGATAGCCAATGTTTTTTTAGCCTATTTAATTGGTAGCGATGAGCTAATCAGTTATGTGTTTTCATCGCCATTAGATCATCTAAGTACATTGATCTCTTTACTCATTTTTACAGGTGTTTTCTATTTTGTGTTTGTATGGTTTCGTGAGCAGGTTTGTATTATAGCTTGCCCTTATGGAAGATTGCAAGGAGTACTTCTAGACAATCAATCGGTTGTAGTGGCTTACGATTATAAACGTGGAGAAAAAGAAAAAGGAAGAGCAAAGTTCAAAAAGAACGAGGACAGAGCACTCACAGGAAAAGGAGACTGTATTGATTGTAAGTTGTGTGTGCATGTATGTCCAACTGGCATTGATATCCGAAACGGAACACAGTTAGAATGTGTCAACTGTACAGCTTGTATTGATGAATGTGATCGTATGATGGAAAACGTAGGCTTGCCTAAAGGATTGATTCGTTATGCGAGTATCGATAATATTGAAAAAAAATCAGCTTTCAAGTTTACGGCTAGGATGAAAGGCTACACTGCTGTTTTGGGAATTCTAATTTCAGTGTTGGTAGGAATGCTGTTCTTGCGGAATGATGTCGAAGCAACCATTCTTCGTTTACCTGGACAGCTGTACGAAAGAAAAGAAAACGGAAATATAAGCAATGTGTATACATTCAAAGTGATTAATAAAACAACAGATGATATTGAAAATGTAAGCTATAAACTTCTGTCTCACGAAGGGAATATCGAGTTAGTAACTCATACCTCTTTTCTTATTCCAAAGCAGGGACTGTCAGAAGGAACCTTATTTATTGAGATTCCGATAAAAGAATTAAAAGGAAATAAAACACAATTAAAAATAGGAGTGTATAGCGGGAATAAACTGATTGAAACAACACATACAAACTTCTTAGGACCAAGGAGCTATAGATAAATGGTTTAATGATGAAATGAATTAATGATCCAATAATTCAATAATCTAATAATCCAGTAATCGAATGATCGAATGATCAAACGGTTAAATAATCTAGGAATCCAGAAATCTAAGAACTTAAAAACTAAAAACATTATGAAGATAAATTGGGGAAAAGGTATTGTAATAGCCATAGTTTTTTTCGTGAGTTTTATCATGTACTTTGTCATTACGATGACTACAGATAACGACTACAATCACGACTTAGTCACTGAAAAGTATTATGAAAAAGAACTAGGTTATCAGGATAAAATCAATGCCAGTAAAAATGCTCAGGATTTGAGAGAAAAGATTTCTTATAAGAGAGTTAAAGATGGATTGTTGATTCAATTCCCTGAAACATTTAAAAATACTGCTTTGGAAGGAAAAGTGTTCCTATACAGACCATCTGACAAACAACTGGATTTTGAGATTCCACTTTCAAATATTCAGAATTATTTGCTCGTGCCTGACAAACATCTGTCGGATGGTCGCTGGAACATTTCTATTGAAATAAAACACCAAAAGGTAGATTATCTGTTTACAGACGAAATTGTTTACTAATGGCGTACACTGCATTACTTTTTGGGTTATTAGGGAGCTTTCATTGTGTAGGCATGTGTGGACCCATTGCATTCATGATTCCCATAGATCGTACTCAAAAGGTTAAAGGAGTATTTCAAACTGTATTGTATCATTTAGGAAGAATTTTTTCTTATTCATTAATAGGAGCTCTTTTTGGTCTTTTAGGGAAAGGGTTGTACCTGTTTGGATTGCAACAGCAGATATCCATAGCAGTAGGAGTCATCATGATCTTGTCTATGGTAAGTCCAAAATTGTTTTCACGATTTTCTATAACGCAACCCATCGTCAAGTTTACGGGAAAAATCAAATCAGCTTTGGGACAATCATTGAAAAGAAAAGAAAGTTCTACGTTTTTTACCATTGGCTTTTTAAATGGATTGCTCCCCTGCGGATTGGTTTACATGGCTGTAATTGCTTCCTTAACCTCAACTTCTGTTTTGCAAGGAATGACTTACATGACTCTCTTTGGTTTGGGGACTGTTCCGCTAATGACTGCTGTAGTACTTTTGGGAAACCTAACCAATTATGTCAATCGTCAAAAAATACAAAAGATGATCCCATATGTAGTTGTAGTGATTGGTTTTGTTTTTGTACTAAGAGGGCTAGGGTTGGGAATTCCATACATCTCACCAGTACCAGTGATGCTAGATGAGGTAAATGCTACTCATATGTGTCACTAAAATAATGATTGAATAAAACAATGAATTAATTTACCAATGCGATAATTTGAAAATGTAGCAATGGAATAATAGTGTCATTCTAAAGAGTGTGAGCGACGCGAGAATCTTAGGTTTGAAAGTTTCAGAGTTTCACATTAGTGAATAGGTAAAATTTTAAAATGTTAAATACTCCAAGAATCTAAAAATCCAATAGTCTTAAAAAGAAAGTAAGAACGTTTTTGTTTCGTAAATATATTTTCGAACTTTCTTAATTCATAATTTCCCTTTTCTTCCCCAATAAGTGGCCAAAGCCATTCCAGAAAAGACATCCCAAACACCCCAAAAAGCAGCTAATAAAGCCATACCGCCTAGTCCTTCAAAAAAGCCAAAGATCAATAACAATCCCAGCCCGCCGTTTTGTATACCAGTCTCCATGGAAATGGTTTTTACATCTTTTCGTTCCAAACCAAAACCTTTGGCAGTATAGTATCCAATGATAAAGGCTCCGATGTTATGGAAGATCACAAGAGCAGCAACTAGGTATATGTAATCTAGAAAAATGTCAATGTTTTCATAAAAAGCACCAACGATGAGAGCAAGAAAGACAAGCATGGAAAAAGGTTTCAAAACTCTTTCCATTTTTTGAGCCGTCTTTGGAAATCGAGTATTGACAATCATTCCAGCAGCTAAGGGAATTCCAAGAATCAACAGTACTAGCTTAAACAGTTCAAAAGGATCTAGTTCCACCGTTTTTAGAATGGTATTCGTGGGCTCGTACAAACTTCCCCAAAATTGCAAATTAAAAGGAGTCATAACTAAGCAAACTAAGGTGGCAAAAGCTGTTAAACTTACCGATAGTGCAGCATTTCCTTTGGCCATTTTACTGTAAAAGTTTGATACATTTCCTCCAGGGCATGCAGCTATCATCATCATGCCCAAAGCAAAGCTCGGATACGGTTCAATAAGTATAATGGCTAAAAAAGTAAGTGCTGGGAGTAAGATAAACTGTGATAAAACACCAACCAGAAGAATTTTTGGATTTCGGAACAATCGCTTAAAATCTTCTTTGGTAATTCCCAAAGCAACTCCAAACATAATAATCCCAATAGCAATGTTTAGAACCCATAAAGATTCTGTGTCGAAATTAATTTTAATACTATCAATGTCAAAGTTTGGATCAGTTTTTAAAGGCATATTCAATGATGTTGGCTCCCATTTTTAATGCTTTTGTACGAACTTCAGGGGGATTGTTATGCACAGAAGCATCTTCCCACCCGTCACTCAAATCAGACTCATAGTCGTAAAAACATACCAAGCGACCTTCATAGAAAATTCCAAACCCTTGAGAAGGTTTCTTGTCATGCTCATGGATTTTGGGTAATCCGTTTTTAAAAGTAAACGTTTGATTGTAAATGGGGTGATCGGTAGGAATCTCTTGAAAATCTAATTTAGGAAAGGCTTTTTTCATTTCTCTCCGGATGTATTTATCCAATCCGTAGTTATCGGAGACGTGCAAAAAACCTCCCGAGATGAGGTAGTTTCTCAAGTTTTCTGCTTCATCATCGGAAAAGAAAATATTTCCATGTCCCGTCATAAACACAATTGGAAAATTGAATAAATCTAAATTTCCTACAGCTACAGATGTTGGGTTTTTTGAGATTTTTGTCTGACAATTTTCATTGGTAAAATCAATGAGATTAGGTAAAGCAGTTGGATTCGAATACCAATCTCCACCACCATTATATTTTAAGACAGCAACATCCTGAGATAGTATGTTCCATGATGTAAAAGCAATCAAAAAAAGGGTGACAAAAAATTGTTTCAACAAAAAATGAATTTAAAGCAAGATAAGAAATTTGACCTTACTGATTAATAAATGCTATGTTCTGAACTGCGACCAAAGCTGCTGTTTCTGTTCTTAATCGAGCTGCTCCGAGAGTAATAGGCATATAATTCAAATCCAAACTTTTAGCAACTTCGGAGGTTGAAAAATCTCCTTCAGGTCCTATAAGTATGGTTGCAGATTCATCTAATGAAATACAATCTTTCATACTCTGTTTCTGATCGTCGTAACAATGAGCAATATACTTTTTACCTTCTATATTCTCTGTTAAGAATTTATCAAAAGAAGTGATTTCATTGAGTTTTGGAAGATGGTACTTTAGAGATTGCTTCATGGCAGATTGAATGATCTTTTCTAAACGTTCTTTTTTAATCACCTTTCGCTCAGAATTTTGGGTGAGGATCGGAGTGATTTCATCAATTCCTATTTCTGTTGCTTTCTCAAGAAACCATTCGAATCGTTCAATATTTTTAGTGGGAGCAACCGCAACATGTAGGTAATAATTGTGCTGCTTCAACTTTTTCTGATGGTTGAAAATTGTAGCCAAGCATTTTTTATCACTAGCAATATTAATTTGAGAAACAAAAAGAGACCCTTGTCCATTCGTAATATAAACTTTGTCTCCCTCTTTCTTGCGGAGTACTTTTACAATATGTCTACTCTCAATTTTATCAAAAGTAATCTGTTGTGTATTGTGGTCTATTTCTGGATTGTAAAATAACTGCATCTTTTAATGATTCAATAACTTAATGATTCAATAACTTAATGATTCAATGATTTAATGTTTCCATATTTCATATCACTCAATATTCAATCGGTATGTTCTTCTTCTTTTATGAGTAACAGGGTTGAAATTTTTCCATAATTGGTGTATCGCAGTATTTTCTTCCAACTCAGGAGTTCTTACCATCGTTTCTACGTTTTGTTTTTTAAAAGCGCTTAAGTACTCATCAAAAATAATAGCTGTAACTCCCTTATTCTGGTACTCTTCCTCAACACCAATCAAATAAGATGTCACCACTTTAGGATTTTTACGCGCTTTTAGAAGATGAAAAACTCCGAAAGGAAAAAGGTTTCCGTTTGCTTTTTGTAATGCCTTAGAAAATGAGGGCATAATGATGGCAAAAGCAATCATTTTCCCATTCTCATCTATAACAAATTGAATAAACTCAGGGTTGATAAACTTGATGTATTTCTCTTTAAAGTATGCAATTTGTTTATCAGAAATTGGAACGTATGATGATAATTTTGAATACGTTTTGCTAAACAAATCAAACATATCATCTACGTAAGGCATAATATCTTTTGTCTGTGTAAAATTGAGAGATTTTAATTTGAATCTTTTTTTGATGATCTTTGAAATACGGGCGTAGTATGGATGATTAACATTTTTTATCTCGAATTTATTTTCGAGATACTCTTTTTCTTTTACGAAGCCTAAATTTTCTAGATGTTCCTTGTAATAAGGTTGTGAGTACCAAGTAATCATAGTACCAATATGATGAAAACCTTTGGTTAAAACACCCACTTTGTCTAGGTTAGAAAAACCAACGGGACCTTCTACGTATTCCAAATCATTCTCTTTTCCAATAGCTATCACTTTATCTAATAGAGCTCTTGAAACCTCAACATCATCAATCACATCATACCAACCAAATCGCATTTTTTTAATCCCTTGTTTATCAATTTCATAAGAGTTGGTAATGGCAGCAATTCGACCTGCGATTTTCCCATGCTTAAAAGCAACAAAAAAACGAGCATTGGCATGCTCAAAAGCAGGGTTCTTATGCTTGTCAAGACTTTCCAACTCTCCTTTTACAATAGGCGGAACCCAATAGGGATTCCCTTTAAATAAAGAAAAAGGAAATTTAACAAACTGTTTCATTTCCTTTTTGGTTTTCATTTCCTTCAGTGTAATCATAGAGCTAAGTTAAAAAATCTTATTGTTCTCATCTTTCTTTTTTGTATCACTTTTCTTTTTCTTCTTAGCTTCTTCTCGTTTTTTCTTTTCTTCTTCTTTTTTCAATTCTCTTTCAAGTTTACGCTGCTCTTTTTCTAATTTTTTTAGTTCCTTATCAATCTCTTTTGCAGCTTTACGAGCATTTTTCTTTTTCTTTTTTTCTATTTCCTTTGTGCTTAATTTTACGCGCTTTTTTCGAACTCTCTTAGGTCTTGTACGTAAAGGTTTGTTAAGAGCTTCTTTATTAGTTGTGTTCTTTTGAATAGACCTAATGGTTTTCTGTTTTAGCTTTATCCCGCCAGAAGCAGTCTTTCTACCTTTCCTTTTAAAGATCCCAAACAGACGTGAAAAAAAGCCTTTCTTTTCTGTTTCATATGTTGCAGCTCTTAACTCCAAAGGACTTCCAGAATTATTTGCTTTGCCTTTACTATCAGCATGCTTGTCTATTCTGTAAGAGATACCAAAAGAAGCATAGACCCCTGAAGCTTTCCCTTCTGATAAAAATCGAAGAGAGCTGTTGAATTGAAGGTTTTTATTGTACAAAAATGCTACTCCAGAGCCAAGATTGGAGGTGGTAATTAGTTTGCTAAAAACAGCTTGATTTTCAAAAAAGGTAGACCACCGATCATTTAAATTATAAGTGGCAGTGAGTATGTATGACATTTCTGGTGCATTTGAACCTATTTTATCATAAAAAACATTGCTAACGATATTTAAATTATGGGTAAGATTGTTTTGTAGCAAAACACCAAACTTAGGAGTTGGTTTGCTGGCTTCTAAAACTTTATTAACGAAGCCTACATTCATTCCACCATACAAAGCTACAGATGGAATAAATCGATTCCAATCATAACTCATTCGTCTTTTCCAACTTCTTATTTCTTTGGACTTGTCTTTATAAGGTTGCTCGTAAATTAGATACTTCATACCAACAAAAGATCTTCCAAAACCAGTGGTGAAATAACTAGAAGTAAAAATATTTTTAAAAGCAATTTGGTCTCTCTGATAAGTGAAATTTGCAATAAGTTCCAAGCGTTCCATAAAAAGACCCGCTCTTAGAAGAAAGTCAACTCCCGTTGTTTGAGGTCTTGCAAAAGTAGGATGTAACTTTACTTTTCTATGGAAGATACTTGTTTCGAGCTGGAAAACCCCAGTCCCAACACTGTAAGGGCTTTCAGAAAAACCTGGGCGATTTGAATTGATAACTCCAGTGTATTGAGAGTAGGCATTGCTAAAAAAAAGTAGCATAGCAAAAATCCACAATTTCTGGAATTGAATCATAGGATAAGGTGGTTGATAGAACCAAAACGTAGCCTTGGCTTTACACAAACATACTGTAAAATTGGGACTCAACAAATGCAATAATTACTTTTTTAATGTATAAAGTTTTGTAATCTATTAACGCTCCAATTACCTTCAAATTGTTACTTTTGATGTTGATTTTATAAGAATTATGCAGCAAGCTGAATTTATGAACTTACTTAGAACAATTTTTTTCATAATACTTATCTATTACGCATTTCGTTTTTTAGCAAGAATTTTTGCACCTATTCTCATGAAGAGAATGGTCAATAAAATGCAACAAAAGGCTCAACAGCAATACAATCATCAACAGAACACACATTCAACAAAGGCTGGAGAAGGAGAAACAATCATAGATAAAAAACCAAATACTTCAAAGCAAAGCAATAACTCAGTAGGAGAGTATGTAGACTTTGAAGAAATCGACTAATATGAAGCTCAAATCATTTTATCCACATCTAGTATCGCTACTAGTATTTATTATTGCGTCTATTCTCTACTTTCACCCTGTTTTAAAAGGTCAGAAGATGTCGCAATCCGACATCACTCAACACATTGGAATGGCCAAAGAGGTCAATGATTTTAGAGCTGCTACTGGGGAAGAACCTTACTGGGCTGAAAGTGCATTTAGTGGGATGCCTACCTATCAAATTGGTTCTTATTTCCCTAATGATTTGATCTCTGAATTGGATAAACTCATTCGCTTTTTACCTAGACCTGCTGACTATTTATTCCTTTACTTTTTAGGGTTTTACTTGTTGTTGCTAGCCTTAAAAACAGATTGGAAATTATCCATTCTAGGTGCCTTAGCCTTTGGATTTTCTACCTATCTCATTATCATATTTAGTGCAGGACACAATGCAAAAGCGCATGCGATAGCTTATATGCCGCTTGTTTTAGCTGGAGTTATTTGGGTATTTAAAAGGAAATACTTGTTAGGCTTTACGATAACGGCACTGGCCATGGCTTTAGAAATGAAAGCCAGTCATCCGCAAATGACTTATTATCTACTTTTCATAATTCTCATTTTAGGAATCGTAGAACTTGTAGAAGCAATTAAGAAAAAGCAGATTCCGCAGTTTGTTACTCAGGCGTCTACAATCATCATCGCAATTGTATTGGGGGTAGGAGTGAATGCTACCCGAATTATGGCTACCAAAGAATATGCGGACTATAGTACACGAGGCAAATCTGAATTGACAATTAATTCGGACGGAACAAAGAAAGAAAATACCAATGGATTGTCTAGGGATTATATAACTCAATATAGCTATGGTATTCCTGAGACCTTCAACTTGTTAGTCCCAAGATACATGGGAGGAGGTACCATTGAAAAATTAAGCAAAAGCTCCGAAACTTATGAAATGATGAAGAAAACGTTTGGCCCTAGACAGGCTGAAGGTTTTGTAGAACAAGTTTTTACCTATTGGGGAGATCAACCTATCATAGAAGCGCCAGCATATATTGGTGCCGTAATCTTTTTCCTCTTCTTTATGGGAGTTTTTCTAGTGAAAGGAAAGCTTAAAAAATGGTTGGTAGCAGCTACTATCTTTTCGATTTTATTGAGTTGGGGAAAGAACTTTGGCTTCCTTACAGATATTTTTATCGATTATGTTCCTCTTTACAATAAGTTTAGGGCAGTTTCTTCTATACAAGTAATTGCTGAATTGTGCGTGCCACTATTGGGAATCTTAGCCATAAAAGAGTTTTTCTCGCAAAATACTACTGAAGTAGAGAAACAAAAAGCCCTTAAAAATGCATTGTACATCACATTGGGATTAATAGTTGTAGGGGTTTTGTATGCTGCAGGATTCTCAACATTTGAAGGACTGAGAGATGGTCGATATGTACAAATGGAAAACCAATATGAAATCAATGGTTTGTTAGACGCTATTGTTACAGACAGAAAATCCTTGTTGTATCAAGACAGTTTAAGATCGTTGATTTTGGTGGGATTAAGCTTTGGTATTCTTTTCTTCTTTTTAAGAAAGAAACTCAATCGAACTAAAGCCATTGCTGCCTTTGCTGTTTTGGTTCTTTTTGATCAGGTTCAAGTTAACCTAAGATATGTGAATTCAGATGATTTTACCACAGTTAGAAGAGTTGAGAACCCTTTTACACCCAATGCTGCTGATCAGCAGATTATGAAAGATAAAAGTCATTATAGAGTGGCTAATTTCACAACCAATCCTTTTGAAGATGGACGTACTTCTTACTATCATAAGTCTATTGGAGGGTATCATGCGGCCAAAATGGGGCGTTATAATGACCTCATTGATTTTCAACTGGTGAAAAATAATGTAGAAGTATTTAATATGCTCAACATTAAATACTTTATCCTAGCAGCATCTGAGGGTAAACAAAGAGCTCAAATAAATCCTGATGCTAATGGAAATTCGTGGTTTGTAAATAAGTTGATTGAGGTAGATTCTGCTGATGAAGAAATCAAAGCATTGGATAGTTTGAAAACGAAAACCGAAGCCGTTGTAGATACAAGACAGTTTACAAGACAATTAGATGCTAAAACTGAAATTGATTCAACTTCTTATATAAAACTCACAAAGTATTCCTTAAACTACTTAGAGTATGAATCCAAATCGACCCAAAATGAATTGGCAGTTTTCTCTGAGATCTATTACAAAGATGGTTGGAACGCATATCTGGATGGAAAACCCGTAGATCATTTTCGGGTGAACTATGTACTGAGAGGAATGGAGGTGCCTGCAGGAGAACACATTATCGAGTTTAAGTTTGAACCTCAAGTGATACAAACTGGAAGTACAGTCTCATTAATTTCTTATGCTTTGCTGCTTTTGATTCCAATTGGTTGGGGTTTTATGAAAAATAAAAAAAGACGTTTATCCAAATAAATTTTTAGTCATTGTACGATAAAATACCTGAAAAGAGATATAGAGAAACCCTCGCTTTTTTAAAGAGTGTTTTACCTGCACCTGCCACAATTTTAGATTTAGGGGTTCGTAATCCGTTTTCTAAAATTATGGAAGAAAACGGATACACAGTTTTTAATACAAATGGCGAAGATTTGGATTTATTACCAGAAGTGGTAAAAGAATACAAAGTAGATGCTGTTACTGCCTTTGAAATTTTTGAGCATTTGTTAGCACCATTTAATGTGTTAAGAGAAATTCAATCTACGAAGTTGATTGCTACAATTCCTTTAGATTTATGGTTTGCGAAAGCTTATAGAAGTAAAACAGATATGTGGGATAGACATTACCACGAGTTTGAAGATTGGCAATTTGATTGGTTGCTAGAAAAATCTGGGTGGGATATTGTAAAAAGTGAGAAATGGACGAGCCCTATTCAGAAAATTGGATTTAGACCTATTTTGAGGAGATTTACTCCGAGATATTATGCTGTATATGCCATTAAAAAAGGATAGACTAAATATTGTAATGGTTTTGGATGGATATTATCCATCTGATATTCGGGTAAGAAAAGAAGCTGAAACGCTATCTGAACATCACAATGTATTTATTTTATGCTGTAAAAAGAATGGAGAAAAAACTTCTGAAGAGGTTCACGGTGTAAAAGTATGCAGAAATATATCGTACAGAAATAACTATCACAAAGGAATTTCGGATATTCTTCTTTCAGTAAATTATATTCATAAAAGGTTTAAAAGAGAGCTTTCTAAGCTAAGTAAACAGATCACAATCGATGTTTTACATACTCATGATTTGCCTCTCGCAAAAACGGTGTATAAGTTTGCTGTAAAAAATCATATTAAGTCCGTTTTAGATTTGCATGAGAATTACCCAGCTGCTCTTTCTACATGGTTTGCCTGGAGAAAAAGCACTCTTATTCGATTAAAAAACCAATTCTTCTTTAGATATAAAAAATGGGAAAGGTATGAAGTTAAAATGATTCAATCCTACGATGTTGTTATCGCAGTTGTTGATGAAATGAAAGAGCTTTTTATTAAGAAATATCAAACTCCTTCCCAAAAAATAAAAGTCATTACCAATACAGAGAAAAAAGAATTTGCTTCAAACTTTAGTTCCTGTAGTATTCTTTCTCTTGAGAAAAGCTATGAAAAGAAGTTTGTAATTTCTTATGTAGGAGGTTTTGGACCACATAGAGGGTTAGATACAGCGATTAAAGGAATGATAAAAATCAAAAAGACAATTCCAAATGCATTATTATTGCTTACTGGTCCTAAGAATAAAGATGTAAATACTCATTTAAGAAGTTTGATCAATCAGTTGAATGTTGAAGATCATGTTGAATTAAAGGACCCAGTTCCTTTTGAGCAGGTTGTCACGATTATGCAAGGATCGGATATTAATATCATCCCACACGTGTCAAACGAACATACTGAAAATACAATTCCTCATAAATTATTTCAGATACTACTCTCAAAAAAACCGCTGTTGGTATCTAGCTGTAGACCTTTGAAAAGAATAGTAGAAGATGAAGGTGTAGGCTATAGTTTTTTAGCAGGAAATGCAGAAGATTTTGCGAAATCTGTTTTTGAGATTCACGAGAATTATTCAGATGCCCTTCGGATAGCTGAAAAAGGTTTTGAAAAATCGTTTAGAGGAAATTTAAATTGGGAACATACTTCAAAAGAACTCCTTAAATTGTACGATGATTTAAAAAATTGAAAGTTTTAATTCTAACATATTATTGGCCTCCAGCTGGTGGCTCGGGTGTGCAGAGATGGTTAAAATTTGTAAAATACCTTCGAGATTTTGATATTGAACCTATCGTTTATACTGTTGAGAATCAAAATTTTTCAATTGTTGATGAAACCCTTTTAAATGAAATTCCTGAAGGGATAGAAGTCCTAAAGAAACCTATTTTTGAACCCAATCAGTTCCTGTCTCTATTCGGATCAAATTCTAAAAAACAAAGTGCAGGTTTTTTAGATTCTAAACCCACATTGTTTGGTAAGATAGCCCGATTCATACGCGCCAATTATTTCATTCCTGATGCTAGAAAGTTTTGGATTCAACCTTCAGTAAAGTTTTTACTTAAAAAACTAAAAGAAAGTCCGGTTGATGTTGTTATCACAACAGGTCCTCCTCATAGCCTTCATATCATTGGGTGGGAATTAAAAAAGAAGTTAAATGTCAAATGGATTTCGGACTTTAGAGATCCTTGGATCGATATCGATTATTTTCATAGTTTGCCTCTCACTAAGAAGAGTGAACAAAAACATAGAAAACTAGAAGAATCTGTTGTAAGAGCTTCTGATAAAGTGATTGTAGTCGGAGAAACAATGAGAAGAAATTTTTTAAAATACAACGGCAATATAGAAGTCATTACCAATGGATTTGATGAAAGAATCAACACGAGAAAAGTAAAGACTGACGATACTTTTTCGATTACTCATATTGGAATGATGAATGCAGATCGAAATCCTAAAATACTATGGAAAGTACTTTCGGAACTCTGTACAGAAGATCAAAATTTTGCGAATGATTTGAAAATTAGACTGGTGGGCAAATTGTCAAATGAAGTGCAAAAAGAGTTAGGTGTTTTTCAAAAAGAAGCTATAGAACTCATTGATTATGTAACTCACAAAGAAGCACTTGAATACCAACAGAAATCTCAAGTCTTACTTCTTTGTATCAATCAAGTTCCAAGTGCAAAGGGAATAATTACTGGAAAGATTTTTGAATATCTTCAATCGAAAAGACCTATTGTGGCTATTGGACCAGAGGACGGTGATGCTTCTGAAATATTAGAGAATACAAAAGCAGGTAAAATATTTGATTTTGATAATGAGAACGATTTAAAATCACATATCTTAGAGTTGTACAATAGTTATAAAAAAGATGAAGTTCGAATTGAATCTCATTATGTAGAACAATATCACAGGAGAGAGTTAACTAAGAAATTAGCCGAAGCCATTAGAAGTATATAAAGAATGCCAAAAATTGTGACCATATTAGGTGCAAGACCTCAGTTTGTAAAAGCTGCTGTTTTAAGTAGAATTATAAAAAAGTATGATGAAATTGAGGAAGTTATTGTACATACAGGTCAGCATTTTGATGCCAATATGAGTGCTGTTTTTTTTGATGAAATGATGATTCCTAAACCCAAGTATAATCTAGCTATTAATAGCTTAAGTCATGGGGCAATGACTGGAAAAATGCTTGTAGATATTGAAAAAATCCTCGTAGATGAAAAGCCACAAGCAGTAGTTGTTTATGGAGATACAAACTCTACGATTGCGGGAGCACTGGCAGCTAAAAAATTACATATAAAAGTTGTGCATGTAGAAGCAGGTTTGCGTTCATACAATATGAACATGCCTGAAGAAATTAATAGGATTTTAACAGATAGAATCTCGGATTTATTGAGTTGTCCTACTGAGGCAGCTATATCCAACCTAGAGAAAGAGGGTTTTTCGAACATGCCAATTAAAATAGAAAAACATGGGGATATTATGAAAGATGCCGTTGAATACTATCAGCAGTTTTCATCTCAAAAATCCTCGATTATTCAGGACTTAAATTTAAAGGAAGAAAACTTTGTTTTAGCAACTATTCATAGGCAAGAAAATACGGAGGATATGGAAAAACTAACCTCTATTTTTAAGACTTTAGAAAGTGTGCATAGAGAGCAGAAAGTTATTTTACCATTGCATCCGAGGACCAAGAAAATCCTCGAAAAAAATAATTTGAGCTTTAAAATCCTTACAATAGAACCTGTAGGTTATTTCGCCATGTTAGAGTTACTTAAAAACTGCTCAATGGTTGTCACTGATAGTGGGGGGCTGCAAAAAGAAGCGTTCTTTAATAAAAAACATTGCATTATAGTAAGGGAAGAGACTGAGTGGACGGAACTTGTGGATCATGGATATGCTAAAATTGTAGGTTCTAGTTCAAATCAAATTTTAGATGCCTACACATCTTTTAAACAACCTAATAAAGATTTTTCAGAGAATTTATACGGAAATAATGTTGGAGAACGCATTTATCAATCTATTTATCAATTAATTCAATAAGGCTTTGGGGATAATTTTTAAACAATCATTTAAAAACTCTTTGATAATCTACCTAGGATTTCTAATTGGAGGAATCAATACGATTATTTTTTATCCAAGACTTTTAGAATCTGATTATTATGGATTGGTGACTTTTTTGCTATCTGCAGCAAATTTGATAACTCCTTTGGCGGCATTAGGAGTACATTATTCCATTGTAAAGTTTTACTCATCATACACAGATAAAAAAAATAAAGATCGATTCTTATCCACTATCTTATTTTTCCCGCTACTGATTGCAATACCCTTAGGTTTTTTCTGGGATTATCTGCATATATGGATTATGAAAGGAGTTCCTGAAGAGAATACAATTATAGAAAGTTATATGCCAGTTATCTATGTAGTAGCAGTTTGTTGTGCGTATTTTGAAGTATTTTATTCATGGGCCAAAGTTCAACTACAATCTGTTTTTGGAAATGTTCTGAAAGAACTATGGAATAGAGCAGTGGTCATGATTTTATTACTGTCCATCTTTTTTGAATGGCTTACAAAACCTGAGTTTATTTATTTCTTAGCTGGGGCTTATGTCTTAAGAACTTTGGTGATGATGGTGTATGCCTTTAAACTCTATTTTCCAAAGTTTACCTTTCAACTTCCTGATAATTTTGGTGAGGTCGTAAAATATTCGCTATACATTATTCTGGCTGGAAGTGCAGGAGCAATCATCTTAGACATTGATAAAGTGATGATTCCAGGAAAAGAAACCATAGTTGCGGCAGCTTATTATTCTGTTGCTGTTTTTATTGGTTCTTTTATTGAAGCTCCAAGTCGGGCTATGAGACAAATATTACAGCCAATTACTTCAAAAACCTTGAATGAAAATAACAATGAAGAAGTAGGTTCTCTCTACAAGCGTAGTTCCATTAATTTGTTATTAGTAGGTGGATTGTTTTTCTTATTAATCAATTGTGGAGTGCATGAACTGTTCAAGCTCATGCCTGAAAAAGGGTATTCAGGAGGAGAATTGGTAGTTTTATTTATCTCGTTGGTAAAACTTTACCATTTATTTCTGGGGAACAATGGTGATATAATTACCAACTCAAAGTTTTATCGTATAACTCTACCTATCGGTGTAGGAATGGCAATTTCTGTTTACTTTTTGAATAAGTATTTCTATTTTAATCTAGATTTAGGAACAGATGGGTTAGCGCTTTCTACGTTTTTAACCATCTATCTGTTTAATAGTATCAAATTATGGTTCGTATATAAGAAGTTTAAATTGTTGCCTTTTACAAAGAAAACGGGGATTATGATGCTTATTATTATTCTATTGTTCTTTGCATTTTATTTTTGGAATTTCTCTTTTCACCCTCTATTGAATATTATATTAAAAACCATAATAATCACTTTGATTTATCTGTTTTTAGTTGTGAAATTTCAAATTTCTCCAGAGATAAACCGACTCTTAAAAAAATACCTTCCACTTTAAAGAAAACAGTCAACTGTATCAGCTAGTATATGTAAAAGGAGGCCAATGGCTAGTATTCGGGTTTTCTTGATAAATAACATTCCGAAATAAACCAGTATTGCATAGTAACTGTGGAGAGGGTGAAAGTTAATGCTGCATCTGTTTGCATCAAAAATAGGATTAGCTAGTAAGTGATCTAAATCAATAAGCATAGCAGCTATAAAAATCAGGTATACTTTTTTCCAGCTCCTTTGATACAGAGTGTATGAGATTAATAAAGGAACAATGAAATGAAAACCGTAGTGAATTAAAAACTTTTCAATCAATGGAAATTAAAATAAAAAAACTTGCTTAAAAATAAGCAAGTTTCCTAATATGGGTAAAATAATAATTTTTCGGGGGAAAAATTACAAATATAAAATTAAGTAAAAGATAGAGGTAAAGTCTTAACATAAGTTTAGACTTAGCTTTTATATAAATCTTTGCGAATTCTGCTTAATTGGACTGGAGTTACATTTAGGTAAGATGCGATATGATATTGTGGGATCAAATTTTCAATATTTGGAATTTGTTTTTTTAACTTTAGGTACCTGCTTTTTGCATCCATTATTGATAATTCAAAAATTCTTTTTTCCATTCTTAAGTACAAAAGCTCTAAAATTTTGACATATAGGTTTGCAAGTTCAATGTCTTTTTTTGCTAATTCTTTAAATTTCTTAAAATCGCAAGTAATCAATTTTACACCTGTAAGACACTCATAGGCTAGTGTGCTTGGTCTATTTTGTAATAGAGCTGAGTAGGCTCCTGTAACTCTCATAGGAGTATATAAAGAACGTGTAAATTCCTTTCCTTTATCATCAACTATATAAGATCGAATAATTCCTTCAGTTAGAATAAAAAAGTGAGTAGGAACCTCACCAAAATCAGTAATTCTATCGTCTTTTTTATAACTTTTAATTTGGAAAAGAGGGAACAAAGACTGCAAAGATTTCTCGGGAAGAGGATGGAATTCAGATAGGAATTTTAAGAGATTTTTCATGTTTACTATATGCTTGCCAGTAATAATATTTTTAGCAAAAGAAATACTAAGGTACCTTTTTCTAATGAACTATGTTGAAAAGGATTGTTGATTTTTCATTAAATCTAGAGAAAGAAAAGCATATAATATAAGGCGCTATACGAACTTCCTAAAACTAGGATGCGCCTTATTTGGAGTATACTTTTTTTCGAATTCTACTCAATTGAATAGATGTCATATTAAGATATGAGGCTATATGGTTCAGTTGAATGTGTTTTTCAATGTCGGGGATTCTATTCTTAAGGTAAAGATAGCGGTCCGTAGCATCTAAAGTAGATAGAATTGTTGCCTTTTCTTGCATGTTTATAAAAGCTTCTTCCAAAAACTTATTATAAAGTATGGAAATATCGTGCCTTTTTTCAGTCAATTTGATGAAATTTTCAAAACTACCCTCGTACATGGTAGCTTCTGTTAGGCAATTAAATTCAGTTGCAAATGGTTCTCCATACAGATTAGATGTAAGAGAGGTAAATACAGAAGGTCCATTAAAAATGGTTCTGGTCTTTTCTTTTCCATTACTATCCATAACAACAGAGCGAGCTATTCCCTCGGTCATAAGAAATAACTGACTCTTAGACTCGCCGACACGGTACAACACATCATTTTTCTTGTAATTTTTTTGAGTAAACAACTTTTGAAATTCCTTTAATGATGTTGATGACAGTGTATAATAGCGCAAAACAAATTGTTCTATTACATCCATAATAATACTGTTAATCGTTCGTAAAATAAAGGGACTATCTCAAAGTTACATTAACTTTTTCTAAAAAACTAATGGAATTAGGACCCTCCATAAAAAGTAAATCTAATATGGAAAGGTTCTTAATAAACCCAAACTTGTCATCAAAGACCTGGGTATAAGAATCTAAAATGCAATTTGGATGCGATTTTACACTTGCTAACTCTCTATAATCCTCTTCAATTTCTGTAATGTATTCTTTTGATTTTGTATACGGTTTAGGGTACTGGATAGCATCTTCTATGAAATGATAAGTATCTAGATTTACGTCTAATAAAAAGGAATAAGACTTTTGAAAAATGGTTAATAAATCAGCCTCATAAAATTCAAAAAAAGGAGAGCTGTTGTAGGCAGATTTCAATGATTTGTAGTGTTGCTTTTGCCAGTTAGAGCCAGGCTCTATTTTTAAATCCTTCGTTTTTTGCTTTTTAGATGACTTATTATGTTCAATAGGAATATTTAACAATTGTTTCCCATTGGCTCCATAAATATAACAGCGATTTCTATAAGTCTGCTTTTGATAGTTGTCCTCAACTTCAAACTCGACCGTATCTGATTGATAAATAACTCCATACTGTGAAATAGGAGAGAAGTATGTTGGAATCAACAGAGCCATGATTAGCTTTTAGCTCTCTTTCTGCGCTTTAAGACAAAAGAAATACCTAAGTACAATGCTAATGCTACAAAGAAATGAATCAAATATGAAGTAGGTTCACCATCTCCACCCACAGTGGTAAACAAACGATCCCAACGAATGGATCCTGTTTTTTTGTCTATACTAAACCAGATAAAAACAGGTTTTCCAACAACATGATCAAAGGGAACATAGCCCCACATTCTAGCATCAATGGAGTTTTGTCTGTTGTCTCCCATCATCCAGTAGTAATCTTGTTTGAATGTATAAGAGTCAACTTTTTTACCATTGATAAAGTAATTGTCCCCAATAATATCTAGTTGATTTCCTTCGTATTCAGAGATCACTCTTTTGTATAAGGGGATTGATTTAGCATCTAATTTTACCGTAGCTCCTTTTTTAGGAATGTAAATAGGACCAAAGTTGTCTGTATTCCAACCCAAACTTGGAATGTGAGGGAAAACATTAGCATCAAGTTTACCTTTTGGATTTAAAATTTTTATAACGCTATCTATTTCTGAATCCTTTCTTAATTTTTCTACTATTTCATCAGTTAAGTTAGCCTTTCGTACTTTAGTTTTAGCTTCTATAACATTTAGATTATAGTTTTTAATTAGCTCCTCAGGTATTCCATTATCATAAGTAGTTATAAGAAACTTATTGCCGTCTAGCCTTTCAGGACTTTTTATTACATATCTAATTACTTCTTTGTATTGTTGATTATTTGCAAAATCAACAATAAATTCTCTTTCAAATTCTTTATCAGTATATCTTAATAGCTTTTTAGTAGATAAACCTTTACTAGAGTATATTCTATTATAGAATTGTAATTTAGCTCTATAGGGAAGTACATTTCTTTTGCCATTAATGTAAACATAACCATCTCGAATTTCGAGAGAATCACCTGGAACACCCACACAACGTTTTACGAGGTTGGTTTTTTTGTCAATAGGCTTGTAATAGTTTCTATTTGGACGGAAATCATTCATGTCCAACAAAGTATCCGCAGGCTGGTTAAAAACAACAATCTCATTGCGTTTGATCTTCTCAAACCCAGGTACACGCATATAAGGGAGCTGTAATTTGTTTTTGATGGATGTTTTTCTTTGCGTATAATCATCGTCAAACAAGTACGATTTTTTTCTTGTAAAAGGAATAGAATCATGAATCATTGGAGCGGCAACAGTCGTCATAGGAACTCTGGCTCCGTAATGAAATTTACTTACAAACAAATAATCTCCTACCAACAATGATTTCTCCAAAGAAGAGGAAGGAATGGTATAGGGCTGCATAAAGTAGGTATGAACCATGGTAGCAGCAATCACAGCAAAAGCAATAGAGCTTACCCATTCTCCCAACCCTGTTCTTGGTTTTAAACTTCTGTCCTTTTTATATTCTGCATCGGTTGCATAATTAATATAGAAGAGATAAAGACCTAGGGTAATAACAACTAGTATGGTATCTTTTCTTTGGTTGAAACCAAAACTCCTAGCGGTTTCTATCCAATAAACAGGAAACATTAACTGATTTACAACAGGGAAGAATAGCAGAATAACCCACCATTTAGGTCTCTTTATAATGGATGATAATACAATTGCATTATAAATTGGAACAGCTGCTTCCCAGCTTTTTCTTCCTGCTTTTTGATACAATTTCCAGGTTCCTGCAAAATGGATAACCTGAATTATAATGAAGAAAAGTAACCACTGTGTTAATGTCATAATATGCGAATGTTTTGCTATGAGTTACAAATAAAAGAAAATGTTACGTTTTTTAGAGAATGTTTAACACATCTTTCATAGTATAAACTCCTTTTTTACCAACCAACCACTCAGCTGCAATGACGGCACCTAAAGCAAACCCTTTTCTGTTGTGAGCAGTATGTTTAATCTCTATAGAGTCAACATTAGAATCATAAGAAATAGTATGGGTTCCAGGAACATTAGGTATTCGTTTGGCTGTGATGGGTATGGATAAATCTTTTGTGTTTGTGTTTTCTGTGAGTTCCCATTGAGTATTTTCTGATGTATCAATAATTCCTTCTGCCAAGGTAATGGCAGTACCACTTGGTGCATCTAGCTTTTTGGTATGATGAATTTCTTCAATGGAGACTTTGTACGCTTCCAATTGAGACATCATTTTAGATAACTGTTTGTTTAGTTCAAAGAAAATATTGACGCCGATACTAAAGTTAGAAGCATAGATAAAAGCACCATTGTTTTTATTACAAACAGCAACCGCTTCTTCGTATTTCTCTAACCAGCCTGTAGTTCCAGATACAACGGGGACTCCGTTTAAAAAGCAATGGGTAATATTTTTGAAAGCAGATTCAGGAATACTAAAGTCAATGGCAATATCGGCTTTAGAGATATCGTAAGACTCACCTTTGTCAACTTTTAAAACAATTTCATGACCTCTTTCTAGGGCTATTTTTTCAATTTCTTTCCCCATTCGTCCGTATCCTAAGATTGCTATTTTCACACGTTTAAATTTTAGTAATTAATTGGTTTTTTGATAATTATAAAATTAAGAACGTGTGCAACCACTCGCTTTACTCGTTCTCTCATTAAACCTGCCTTGCCGGCAGGAAGGAATTTTAAACATCCCTCTGTGAATATATCTTTAAAATTTGTTAATGTTCGTTTCATATTAAAAAGTATATTTGAGTTTGAGTCCAATCGTAGGAGCTTCAAAGCGTACAGGATCTGGAATAGTTATTGGCTTAAGAGATAAATTATTATTTGTGTTAAACTGCAATAGATGCGCGTTCACACTTGCTTCTACAATTTGCAGGACATAAAAGATAACAGTAGTTAACAGTGACAAATCACGATTACCTCTTAATGTTCTTTGAGCTCTTTGTAATCCTGCATCAGAGATTAGTACAGTTCCATTATCCAAGGTAAACTCGTCTCGTATGCCAGCTTTTCTTTGTCGAAATGCCGTACGATATCTTTTGTATTCACTATTGTTATCTAAATAAAAGTAAGTGCTTCCTGCTAAAGCAGCCCATACGATAGGTACCTTCCAATATTTCTTGTTATAGATTTGGCCTCCACCAGGAAAGATAGCAGAGAAAAATGCCGCTTTCGAAGGTGATAGCACATTGTATTGTTTATTAAAGTCTACGATTTCTTTTTGGGTTTTTACGTCCGTAGAATCTTTTTGAGCATTTCCTAATGACACAAAAAAGATGAAAAATAAAGCAGATATGACGCTACGAAGGTGCACTTATTGCAACAATTTTTTGATTCTCTCAAAATCTTCCTGAGAGTGAAAAGGAATGGATATTTTTCCTTTCCCTTTCGAGTTTACTGAAACTTCTACTTTGTGGCCAATGTAAGCATTCATCTCAGAGAGGCTATCCTTGATATACTTTGGTAGAACTTTTCTTTTGATTTTGCTAACTGTACCAGTTTTCAGCTGCTTTACCAATTCTTCAGTTTGCCGTACAGAAAGTTTTTCTCGTAGAATCCTTTCATAAATGTTTAGCTGATCTTCTGAATTTTCAACATTAATCAATGCTCTACCATGTCCCATAGAAAGAAAACCATCTCTCATCCCTGTTTGTATGATAGGATCTAATTTTAGCAGACGAAGGTAGTTGGTCACTGTTGAACGTTTTTTACCAACACGTGTACTCAATTCTTCTTGAGTTAGTTGAATTTCCTCGATCAATCTCTGGTATGAAAGAGCTACTTCAATAGGATCAAGATTTTTACGTTGAATGTTTTCAACCAAGGCCATTTCTAGCATTTCCTGATCGTTGGCAATACGGATGTAAGCAGGTATGGTTTTGTTACCTACTAATTTAGAAGCTCTGAATCTTCTCTCACCAGAGACTAGTTGAAAAGAGTTTTCAACCTTTCGAACCGTAATGGGTTGTATGACACCTAGTTCTCTGATAGAGCTAGCAAGCTCTCGAAGGGCTTCTTCATCAAAATATGTTCTTGGCTGATATGGGTTTACTTCAATAAGACCTAAGTCAATCTCAATGATGCTTCCAACTACTTTGTCAGCATTTTTATCTGAGACAGAATGAACTTCAGTAGTATCTTTCAGTAAGGCAGATAGTCCTCTTCCCAGTGCCTGCTTCTTACTAGCCTTTGCCATAATATTGATTCTTTTTTAAGAGTTCATTTGCCAAATTTAAATAATTTACGGCACCTTTACTTGTTGCATCATAGGCAATGATACTTTCCCCATAACTTGGTGCTTCTCCTAAACGGGTATTCCTGCGAATAATTGTATCAAAAACCATAGAGCTAAAATGCTTTTGAACTTCATCCACTACTTGGTTAGATAATCGCAAACGAGAATCAAACATTGTAAGCAATAGTCCTTCAATATCTAGCTTAGGATTGTGTAATTTCTGTACACTTTTAATAGTATTCAAAAGCTTTCCAAGTCCTTCTAAAGCAAAGTATTCACATTGTATAGGAATGATCACAGAGTCGGCTGCAACCAGAGAATTTAATGTGATGAGCCCCAAAGAAGGAGCACAATCGATGATGATATAGTCATACTCATTTTGTACTTCACTCAAAGAATCCTTCAGCATGTACTCTCTACGTTCTTTGTCTACCAATTCAATTTCAATAGCTACCAAATCAATATGAGCTGCTATGATATCCACATTTGGAGAAGAGGTTTTTTGAATGGCATCTTTTGCAGAGGTCGTATGCTCTAGGACTTGATAGGTGCCTTTAGAAGTATTCTCTACATCTATACCTAAACCTGAAGATGCATTGGCTTGTGGGTCTGCATCGATCAACAATATTTTTTTTTCCAATACTCCTAATGAAGCAGCTAGATTAACGGATGTAGTTGTCTTTCCTACACCACCTTTCTGATTTGCAATAGCAATGATTTTACCCATGAAATTTTAAAGGTTACAAACGAGTAAATTTACAATTTAATACGGGTTTTAAAAAGCAAAGATGTTAACAAAAAGATAATGTTGTAAGTTGTTGTTTATCTTATTGTTATGATTGTTTTTTTTTAGTTTTTGAACAATTTTTAACGAATGCTTTTCAATAAAAAATTAGGATGTTTTCTCTGGAATTGATTTTAAAATTTCGAGAAGGAATTTCCAAAACTTTTGTACGGATGAAATGCTGACTCTCTCATCTGGAGAATGTGCTCCTTTGATGGTAGGCCCAAATGAAATCATGTCCATATCTGGGTAATTCTGACCTAATATTCCACACTCTAATCCTGCATGACAAGCGACTACGTTAGGTTCCTCTTGGAATAAATTTTTATACAGATCAGATAAAATATTTAAAATTTCTGAGTTAATATTAGGTTGCCAACCAGGGTAAGCTCCCGAATATTCTACTTCGAATCCCGATAGTTCAAAACAAGATCTTAAGGCATCTGCCAAATCATATTTAGAAGATTCAGAAGAAGAACGTGTAAGACAATCAACTTGAACATGTCCATTTTCTACAATCACTTTCGCAATGTTATTTGAAGTCTCCACCAATCCTTCAAAATCAGGACTCATTTTATACACTCCATTCAAGGAAGCATATACCGATTTTATAAATCCTTCTTGCACTTCTAGATCCATCACACTTTCAGGATTTGATACAGGAGTAATTTCTATCGATAAATCAGACTCAATATTTTGAAATTCTTTTTTAATAGTTTCAATCAAATCACCTAGTTCAAACAAAAAAGGTTCTCTAGAAGCTTCATCAATAATCACTGTAGCAAAACTCTCTCTTGGAATAGCATTCCGTAAGCTTCCTCCATTGATTTTTGAAACACGTAATCCAAAATGTTCAAACCCATTGTAAAGAAGTCTGTTCATAATCTTGTTGGCATTTCCAAGTCCTTTGTGAATGTCCATTCCAGAATGTCCTCCTTGAAGACCCGTTACAGCGATGGAAAATGCAATAGTTTTCTCTGGCGTAGTAAGCTCTTCATAACTTCTCTTTGCAGTGACATCCAATCCACCTGCACAACCCATGTCAATTTCATCATCTTCTTCTGTGTCGAGGTTTAATAAAATTTCACCTTCAAGAAGTCCGCCTTTGAGCCCCATAGCTCCAGTCATACCAGTTTCTTCATCAATGGTGAACAATGCCTCAATAGCAGGGTGCGAAATGTTGCTGGATGATAAGACAGCCATAATAGCAGCGACTCCCAATCCATTGTCAGCCCCTAAAGTAGTGCCATCGGCAGTAACCCAATCACCTTCAATAAGCATTTGAATCCCTTCCTTATCAAAATCAAATACAGTATCAGCATTTTTCTGATGAACCATATCGAGATGACTTTGCATCACAATGTTTTTACGGTTTTCATAACCTTCAGTTGCAGGTTTTTTAATGATGACATTTCCAACCTCATCAACAAAAGTTTCTAGCTGCAAGGATTTTCCAAAATCAACCATAAATTGGATGACTCTTTCTTCTTTTTTAGAAGGTCTTGGGACGGCATTTAAATCTGAAAAATGATTCCAGAGTGAAGTCGGGTTTAATTGACGTATTGCTGAGTTCATATAGAATGTAGAATAGTTGTTTGTTAGCCAAAAGTAACCAAACTAACAAGAAGATTAGGATATTTCTAAGACTATTTCATCCAATCTTTTTCGGACCTTTTTTTGTTCTTTCATCAAATCATCTGAAGCTCTGTATCCTACTGGTAAAACCAATACAGAAGATAAGTTTTTTGAGCTTAAGTCAAGAACTTCATCGTATTTTTCGGGGATGAAACCTTCCATAGGGCATGAATCTATCTTTTCATTGGCACAGACAGTCAGTAAATTACCCAATGCTAAATAAGCTTGGTTCTTTCCCCAGGCGAATAGGTTTTCATGTGTTTTATTGGCAATGACATCTTTTAAATAATCTCTAAAGGGATTGATGATTTCATCGGGGGTATTTCGTATTTCTTGCACCCTTTCAAAATATTTTTCTACATCCGAAGTATCCAAATTTGTATCTACACAAATTACAAGAAGGTGAGAAGCTTGTGCAACTTGCTTCTGATTCCAACTATGAGCTACCAATTGGTTTTGAATTTCTTTATTCTGAACAACAACCAATTTTATGGGTTGCAAACCATAAGAAGTCGCAGTTAGGTTAAAGGCTTCTTTTAAAGTCAGGATTTGACCTTGATCTAGAAATTTATTTTCGTCAAATTTTTTCACGGCATAACGCCACTGTAAACTTTGAATACTATTCATAAATAGAAATTTTGACAAAAATACAACTCGATTTGTTGATGGCAGAATTTTAGTGATTGATAAAACTAATATTCAAATAGATCGAATTTTTGTATCTTGGCTTTCAAATATTTAGCTATGAAAGAAGATTTTCTCCATTATTTGTGGAAATATCAGTTGTTTGATATTTCTAACTTGCAATCCACTCAAAACGAAAAAATTTCTGTTATAAAGCCTGGAGTTTACAACACAGATGCTGGCCCCGATTTTTTGTATGCCCAAATTCGAATTGGAAGTCAGCTATGGGTTGGAAATGTAGAAATTCACATAAACTCTTCCGATTGGTATGCTCATACGCATGAAGAGGATGAGAACTACAAAACCACCATTCTTCATGTGGTGTGGAATCATGATATGGAAGTTTTTGTAAGCTCAAATGATCCAATTCCAACATTGGAATTGAAGAAAAGGACAAATCCTGAGTTGATTGAAAAATATAACAAACTAACTAATGAAGATAATAGATGGATACCTTGTGAAAAACAGCTCGCATCAGTAGATCAGTTTACAAAAGTGAATTTTCTAGAGGGACTGTTTGTTGAGCGGTTGGAAAGAAAAAGTGTTTTGATTGAGCAATTATTGGAAGAAACCAAAAATGATTGGGAAGCAGTATTGTTTATCTTATTATCCAAAAGCTTTGGACTCAACAAAAATGCAGAAGCATTTTATCAAATGGCCCTGCGAATTCCTTTTTCTGTTTTGAGAAAAGTTAGAGTTAATCACACGGATTTGACAGCCTTGCTATTTGGGCAAGCAGGTTTTTTGGAAGATGAATTCGAGGAAAGTTATTTTCTTCGCCTCAAAGAGAGCTATGCATACATGAAAAAGAAATTTAAATTGAAAGAAATGGATAAAAACACTTTTCAATTTTTTCGCATGCGACCTCATAATTTCCCTACAATTCGAATTGCTCAAATAGCATCTCTATATCATCGAAATGAAAATTTATTTGGAAAGTTGATGAAAGTAAATTACTTGAAAGATTATTATCATCTATTTGAGGTAGAGGTTGATGAGTTTTGGAAAAAACATTACACGTTTCACAAAGCATCTAAAAAGACTCAAAAAAGATTGACTCATTCTTTTATAAACCTTTTGCTAATTAACACCATCGTTCCCCTTAAATTCGCTTATCAAAAACGCTTAGGAAATTTTGATGAAGATAGTTTGTTTCAAATCGTGGAGGAGATTCCAGCGGAACAAAACAGAATTGTTACTAAGTATTCTGAGATAGGGTTTGCATCAGAAAATGCCCTGTCTTCTCAGGCATTATTGACGCTTAAAAACGACTATTGCGCAAAGAAGCGATGCTTACAATGCGCAATAGGGAATCAATTACTACGTAATTAATTTACTTTTTAGGATTTAAAATATCCTCAATTCTTGTCACACAATCTCTGTAGTGATATTTTGTAATGCGATTCACTTGTCGGTTACTAGCATTCCTAAGTTGACTCTTTAAAATTGTCAACTCTCCACGGATAATCGAGAACAAATCTGAGTTTTGCGCGTTTTTGGTACTCATCAAAGTACGCATTCTTTCTATAAAAGACTTCTGAAGATTTCTTCGGAATACATCCACATTTTTAGTAGCATTGGCTTCGGAGAAAATCCCTCTTCTTAAGTCTCTCACCATTTCTGTAGCTGAATAGAAATTGATTTGTGTAACTTCAGAATTCATCAATCTTTGTAGTCTACTTGCATTCAACAATCCAAACAATTGTCTGTTTTGAATTCTAGACATTCTCTCAGCATAACCACTTGGAGCAATATTTTTAAGAATGTTATTCGGCATGATCCATTTTTGAGTGGCAAAAATATTTCTCTGGAGCCAATTCATTGCTGCCTTTTGTTTTGCTTTAGGAACCGTTACATAGACATCACCGTCTTGTACAGGCTTTTTATTGTATTCTCCAACACCACCGACTACACCTGTAACATGACCTGCATATCTGCTGTAAACCACAAGTAACTCCCCATAAAGCTCTGCTAAGTCACCATAATTATTGGTTTGGTCTGAGGTCCACTGGGGTAAGTTTTTAGCAACGATTTTTAAATTTTTTAATCCATAAGTACTTGCTTTTACCTGATCGTTTCCTATGCCTTCTGTTTGAGATTCAGGGTCGAAAGAACCTCTTCTTTGAATACCAAATTTATAGATTGGATCGTCTCCTTTTTCTTCAATCCATCCATCGAGAGTTTTTACCTCTTGCTCAGGAGTTGTTACATTGGGAATGACTCTATACCCCCAATTGATAGAGTAGTGGTCATAAGGACCCAACTGACGAATGAATCGGATATTTTTATCTCCAGGTTGCGCAATGTAATTGTAACGGGCATAGTCCATAATGGTTGCTGCAATACCATATTTTTGGGTAAAGCTTCCAGAACGAAGTGAGTCGACAGGATAAGCATAACTAGCAGCCATGTTGTGTGGTAATCCCAAGGCATGTCCAACCTCATGAGCAATCACCATTCGCATCATTTCTCCAATTTCTTCTTCTGGTGTATCTAAAGTTCTTGCAGAAGGGTTAGCTGCTCCCGTCTCTAGTAAATACCGATTTCTGTAAGACCTTAAATGATTGTGATACCAGATGATATCACTCTCTATAATTTCTCCAGTTCTAGGATCAGAAACACTAGGACCTACTGCATTTCTTGTTGTGCTGGCCACATATCGAATGGATGAATAGCGAACATCTTCCATACTGAATTCTGGGTCTTCTTCTTTTGAAGGCGGATATTTTGCCATGATGGCATTTTTAAATCCAGCAGTTTCAAATACTTTTTGCCAATCGTCTACACCCTGTTTGATGTACTTTCGTAACTTTTTGGGTGTAGCTGGATCCAAATAATAAACAATGGGTTTTACAGGCTCTACCAGTTCTCCACGAGCATAGGCGTCAGGGTCTTTAGGTTCTAACTTCCATCTTCGAATGTATTGCTTAGCATCCGCTTTTAAAGCTTCAGAGCTGTAGTCTACATTTCTTACAGTAAAATACCCAACACGTTTGTCGAAGATTCTGGGCATCATAGGATTTTCTGGAAGCATAATCATAGACTGATTTACGCGTATGCTAATAGTATTTGTACTTCGATTGCTCGGAGGATTGTCAGCATCATAGGTGAAATCTTGAATAACTTCTATGTTTTTAGGATAACTCTTAATTGAGTTGATAAAGCTTCTTTTTGGGTCTAGTCTACGTACTCTATAAGTTCTTCGGAAAGAGGCAGGCAAACCAGAAATAGCTTTGATGTCAGAGGAGAAAAACTTGGTGACTTCCACTAGCTGTGCTGTTGAATCTGGGTTTTGAGTTTTTACATCAAAAGCATAGATAATCGGTTCTAAATTATTTGCTTTTACAGATTTGTAGATAGGCAAACTGTCATTGGCTATTGCATTAAAGGAACGAACTTTTAGGAGTAACTTATTTTTGAATTTCTCCCAAACAATCACTTGGGTATTGATTTTGGTACCAGCATTTACATAACCTCCCCCTAAGCTGGCAGGAATTTCTTTCAATCGAGTTACTAAAAGCATTTCTTTTCCTAATAATTCATCAGGAACTTCGTAATAGTATTTGTTCTTGGTTTCATGAACAGAAAAAAGTCCCGTGTCTGTTTTGGTTTTTTTATTAACAAAATCAGAGTACTTTGGAGTTTTCTTTTTAGGCTTGGGTTTTGGAGTGACAACTTGTTTGGCATTTTTCTTTTTCTTTTTTCTTCGTTGTGCATCCATTGAAGTAGGAAAAGCAATGCATAACATCATAGCAAGAAGTAGTAGTTTCTTCATTGAATTTGGATTTGGTTGTTACTAGCCTCTAAATTAAGAAATGAAACCTGTAATGAAATGTTAAAAAAAAATATAAAAGCCCGTTATTCTGAACTTGCCTAGTCGACAGACAGGTTTATTTCAGAATCTCAGATAACTGATTTTCAACTTAAATTAGAATCTGAAACAATACTTCGACTGACTCAGTATGATAGTTCAGATTGACGAAAATCTTGTTTTAGGTAACCCTATTAAACTCTAATAAAGACTCTTGTACGTATCAGGATCAGACTCATGCATGATCTCATAAATCTTCTCAAATACATCTTCTGTAGATGGTTTGGAGAAGTAATCACCATCGGTTCCGTAAGCAGGTCTGTGTGCTTTTGCAGTTAGTGTAGAAGGTTTGCTATCTAGATATTGATATCCGCCTTGATTTTCTAAAATCTCTTGTAGTAAATAAGCAGAAGCTCCGCCTGGGACATCTTCATCTACAACCAATAATCTATTCGTTTTTGCTACAGATTGAACAGTGTCATGATTTAAATCAAAAGGAAGTAAACTTTGTGCATCAATAATCTCTATATCAATACCCACTTGAGCCAATTCCTTAGAAGCTTCCTCAACAATTCTTAGTGTAGATCCATAAGATACTACAGTAATGTCTTTCCCTTCTTTAATCGTTTCAACAACTCCGATTGGTGTGGTAAACTCACCCAAGTTGGTTGGAAGTTGTTCTTTTAATCGATACCCATTTAAACATTCAACAATCAAAGCAGGATCGTCGCTTTTTAATAAGGTATTATAGAATCCAGCTGCTTTGGTCATGTTTCTTGGGACTAAAACATGCATTCCTCTAATCAAATGAATGATTCCTCCCATTTGCGATCCTGAGTGCCAAATTCCTTCTAAACGATGCCCTCTGGTTCTTACAATCAAAGGTGCTTTTTGCTTTCCAAAAGTTCTGTATCTCACCGTAGCAAGATCGTCACTCATAATCTGGATTGCATACAATAGATAATCTAAATATTGAATTTCAGCAATGGGGCGTAATCCTCTCATCGCCATACCTATTCCTTGACCTAGTATGGTTGCCTCTCTAATTCCAGTATCTGAAACTCGAATCTCACCATGTTTCTCTTGAAGTCCCTCTAAACCTTGGTTTACATCACCAATTTTTCCTGCATCTTCACCAAAAATGAGTACTTCGGGATTTGAGGAAAGAATGGTGTCGAAATTCTCTCTCATCACAATACGGGCATCTACCATTTTGGGTTCAGCATCGTAAGTAGGAGCAATTTCAGTGATATTAGTAGCAGCTTTATCAGATTCATTTAATAGTAATGATGAGTACTTTTCATAAGCGCTACTCAAAGAATCTTTGATGTAATTTTGTAAGATGTTTTTCTCGGCAAAGTTTTCATCTTTTACGTAGCGCAATACTCTTCTTGCTGTAGATAATACATCTTTTCTTATAGGTTCAGTAATACTTTCTAAATCATTTTTAAGCTTTGAGATAAATGTACCATTGGCACTTTTTTGAGCCAGCGTATCTAAAATATTTAAAAGAGTTTGTCTTTCTTCTTTAATTTCATTCAAAAAGGCATTCCAAGCATTTCTCTTCGCAGCACTGACCTCTTTTTTTGCTTCTTTCTCTAAGTTGATTAGCTCTTCTTCAGACTCAATAAATTTTAGTGTACCTCCATTACCATCTTCCAATTCGAAATCTAGAATCCACTGGCGCATTTTTTCAACACAATCATATTCTCTTTCCCACTGCAAACGTTCTGCACTTTTATATCTCTCATGAGATCCTGAGGTAGAATGGCCTTGTGGTTGCGTAAGTTGTTGTACGTGAATAAGCACTGGAATATGTTGCTCTCTTGCGATTTTTGATGCTCTGTTGTATGTGTCTATCAGTTGGACGTAATCCCAACCGTTTACAATCATAATTTCATATCCTTCATCATGCTCATCTCTCTGAAAACCTTTTAATATCTCAGAAATATTTTCTTTAGTAGTTTGATGTTTGGCGTGTACAGAAATTCCATATTCATCATCCCAAACACTCATGACCATTGGGATTTGAAGTACACCAGCAGCATTGATAGCTTCAAAAAAGACTCCTTCACTGGTACTTGCATTACCAATGGTACCCCAAGCAACTTCATTCCCATTGACGGAGAATTGAGTATGGTTTTCTAGTCCTTTTTGGTTTCTGAAAACTTTTGAGGCTTGAGCTAATCCTACCAATCGAGGCATTTGAGCAGCAGTAGGAGAAATGTCTGAACTGGAGTTGTATTGTTCGGTTAAGTTTTTCCAGTTTCCAAGATCATCCAACGAGTGAGTTGCAAAATGCCCTCCCATCTGTCTTCCTGCTGACATAGGATCTGCTTTGATGTCTGTATGTGCATACAATCCAGCAAAGAACTGCTCAGCAGTGAGTTCTCCGATAGCCATCATAAAGGTCTGATCTCTGTAATAACCAGATCTGAAGTCGCCCTTTTGAAATGCCTTGGCCATGGCAAGCTGAGGAACTTCTTTTCCATCTCCAAAAATTCCAAATTTTGCCTTCCCAGTAAGAACCTCTCTACGGCCTAACAAACTACATTCTCTACTGATACGAGCAACCTTGTAATCGCTTAAAACCTCTTGCTTAAAATCTTGGAAAGAAATTTCTTTTGTACTAGGAGCTGTAGCAGTATTTGACATTTTCAATGTTTTTTTCGTTTTGCAAAGGTAGTTTTTTTAAATGAAATTTAAAAATTTACTTAATATTTAGGGATTTTGCAAAAAAAATAAGTTATAGCAAGGTTTTATTAAGAATTCTATAAAAATCCACGTCTAAAAAAATTAAAAATCGCTCTAGGATTTAGCTGAATCACAAATCGAATTCTTTTGCTGTAAGAAGCTTGACTAATTTCCCAACCATTATTTGAGTAGAGGGGAAAGTAGAATTCAAAAATATCATTGATAAAATTAAATCGAATACCATTCTCATAACCGAAAAAGACATTCTCATTCTTGTTTTTTAGAAAAGCCACACTGTTGTAAACTTCCAACCATCTCCATAGCCCGATACTAGAGTTAAAAGAGACCATATACTGATTTGCAAACCGTTCTTCTAACTTAGACTTGAATCCACCTTCAGCAAGTATAAACTGCTGACTGAAGATACCTGAACTTTCAGAACGCCCAATGTAGTCGAGTTCAAATAAATAATCATTTGCTCTATCCAAACCAAAACTGAAGAAATCAGACTCTGTGTTATTTGTTATAAAGGCTCCCGCGAAAATTCTGAAATCGAGTTGTCTATTTTTTGCGGTAAGTTTTCTGTATCGAATTTGAGCAAGGGCTTTTGAATATTGACTCGCTATTTCTGTGCTAACAGAATATTGGAAGTCTTTTATGATATCTGGTTTATTATAAAAATAATTGAGTTTGAAAATGCTGTATCGATCAGAATCTGCCATTGCAGTACCAGGTTCAAGCTCTCTATTCACATTAATCAACCTTGCTTGAATAAAACTTGTTCCTACGTCACGTAGACTCTTTCTTCTGAATTGCATCGTAACAAATTGATTGAATGTATTGTAAGAAAGCTCTTCAGCATAATGTAGATTACTTCCAGACACTCCATAAATCATTCGTAAAATGGGTGAGTCTTCAAAATACTGAAGATACCTTGTCACAAATGTTCCATTAATAGATGAGCTTTTTGTCCCATATAAGGGCGTGAGTATAAATTGAAAGTTTCTATTGATGATGGGCTTGTTATGGATTTTTAAACCTAATAGAAGACCGTCGTAGAAATTGTACTTTACTTGTGGTTGTACAAATAATTGATGATAATAAGGATCATCAATATCCTTAAAAAGCTTTACCTGTAAAGGTTTGCTTAAAAGGTTTTTTCCAATTTTTTTCCAGTTGTCAAGAGAGTTAAATTCTGGATACGAATTTTCATAATTTAAAGATACCCGATTGAAGTCGCCTTTAGGAATAGCAATTGTTTGTGTGCTATCAATATTCTCTAGCCATTGTTTAAACTTTATTTTTTTGTCTTTTACTCCATACAAGGCTACTGGGGCGGTAATGTTTCTTTTGTTTTTGATTGTAACATAAATGCTGTCTTCCTTTTCAATAGCTTTTTTAATCGTATAATCAATATCTCTATCCGTATTGATATATGATCCGAAGAACCAATCGATATCTTTTGAAGTTTTTGATTTTACGATGTCCCCAAAATCTTTACTGTAAGCAAGTTTGAGCCTGTTTTTTGAATAAAATTCTTGAAACGATTCTTGAATAATTGAATCTCCAACATAGTCTGCTAAGTAACGCAATCCTAATCCAGCTTTGTATTTGCTTACAATTTTCCTGTTGAAATTCGATAATGAATCAGATCTTGTGGTAAGAGACTGGTCTAAGAATTGTCTGGCGCTAAACTGATATATAAATGGGTATTTATCATTGAATTGAAGTTTGGAAAAATTAAAACTTCTGAATCCCCATATTTTTGAGATGTTACCAGCAAGCTTTATTTCGGGATAATAATTAGAAACATACTTCATCATCAGGTAAGTCTGCAAACCATCTGTAAGCCAATAATCTTTCCTTTTATCTAAGAGAATAGTATTTTCAATATATCTTTTTGTTATGGCTTTGAAAAGAGTCAAATCCCACTCAAAAACATCTGGAAAAGGTCTGATAAATTTAGGCAATTGATTCAGTCCGTATATTGGGTTTTTACTCTGTGTTGATTGATCAATAAAAATTTCTTTATGAGGGTATTTTCCTAAGTATTGTTTGATGAATAACAGTTGCCTGTTTAAAATGTCTGAGCTTAGCTCGTGATCTATTGTACTCTTGTATAGGTCTGTAACAATAGTAATTTCTTCTGTTTTGTATGATTTGAAGTTGTTTTGAGTATCTAAATAGAGGAATACCTCCGACTTGTTTTTTCCTGTTAAATGATATAAATTTTGATCTTTGAGTTCTGATTTTTTTACAGATAGATTCGAGTTGATGAAAAAGGCTTTGGATGTTTTTAATTTAATATCATAATCGGTGATGTTCGTCATTAAATCATCCATATTTAAATTACTCATCACTTTCCATTCCTTGTCATAAACTGCAGGAACCAGATACCAATAACGCAAGTGATATCCATTTTTAATTTTTCCATAACCTGCAAAACTAGCACTAGGAATTTTAACATTATAAGTAATAATAATTTGTATTTCTTTTTGAGGCTTTAATGGATTGTTTAGAGAAATTTTCAAAACGTCCATCTGGTCCTTCTTAGGGATAGAAAAAGTAGCGGGAGCATAATCTACAGTTAGATTAATAATCTCAGTATGGCCTCTGTCTTCTTTTTTTGCGAAATATAAAGATTTATCATAACCCTCTATTAACCTTTTAGATAAAGGCGACTTCTTACTGCTGTAACTATTAATCCAATTGTGTAAGAAGATTTCATTTAAGATACTGTCAGTATCATTGTAGAATTGAATTTTTTGTTGGATTTTTAAGATGTCTTTCTGATCGTCAAGTTCTAAATCCATAGAAATGCGATGCTTTTGCCCAAAGATTTGAACAAAAGAAAAAACAAATAAGAATAGTATGAAATAGGGTTTCTTCAATTAAATTTTCACAAACTTTAATGGACTGTTCAAGTTTTGTGCCGAAAGATAGTAAATCCCACGAGAAAGATGTTCTATAGATACCTCTATCTGATTATTGAATTTGTTCTTTCTGTAAAAACTTTTCACAATTTGACCGTTACTATTGTAGATGTGAAAAACACGAGTTGGGTTGCCCTTGGGGATGTTTAATTTCAGAACATCTTCAACAACATTAGATCCAAAAAATTGAATATTAGAATAACTATTCACAGACAAAGTATTCCTTGGGCTTTCTATTTCCATAACGATAGGTAGATGATCACTAAATTCAATAAGTGCGTTTCTGAGGCTTTGTGAATAAGTTCCAGAACAGTTTGTGTTACTGATGTAAGAATTATAGCAGTTGCCATTATTTCCTATGGATTTATAGGAATTGTTTATGTAAAATAAATCTGCGCTATTCGTGAAGTTTTGAGACATCATAATAAAATCAAAACGATCATCCAAACCACCAGTAGATCCACTGGTGTCAACAAAGCCCGTATTCGAGGTTCTTGTTGATTGTGTATGAATATCGGCATAAGAACTATTCCTCCAAAAGTACGTTGAACTTGAGCTGTAGAATGTAAAAGGATCTGTAACTCCAGTATTGTTTGGAAATGGGACTGAAGGCCTGTTAATAGGATCAACCATGACAATTGAATTGGATGAATCTATAATTTTCTGATATCCCTCTTCATTACTCGTGTAGAAATTAAAATCTCCAGCAAATAGAACATAACTAGTATTCGGAATGCTATTGAGTGCATTCGTAAAATCTTCAACAGAGAGTAATCTTTTTTGTCTGTTTGAGCTACCTGTAGAAGCCTTTAGATGGGTTACAAAAACCTCTAAACGAATTGGATTTGTGGAAACATCTGTGGTATTGATTTTAAAGGTATAGTGATTGATATCTCTTGTATTTGTTGGGATCACTTTACTTGATTCAAGTATGAGTTTCTTTTTATTAAAATACACCATTTGATGCAAACTAGTAGCGGGAGATTGACTAGCAACAAAAGGAGCTTTGTCAAAATCGGCATTGTGTGGTAAGACGGCGTTGTTAAATAGATAGTTTGAAGCAATATTGTTTTCTAACTCACAAACCATAAACAAGTCAGGATTTACTTCATCGAGAATTGTTTTGAGAAAGTGCGTCTTATTTTGAGCGACAGTTGAACTCTCATAATTCAACAAGTTGTAGAACATTGTCTTAATTCTTGTTTGTCCAAAACTCTGAAAAACAAGCAATACAAGACTGAAGAACACTATGGTTCTCTTAGAGAGTTTGTCAATATACATACTCTAGAAGTTAGGTTTCAAACTGTATTTAGCGTAGAATTTATTGAGGTGTTCAATGGCTTCATCAGCAGTATCAACAATTCTGAACAGTTTTAAATCAGTTTCACTAATGTTTCCTTGTGCTAAAAGAATGTTTTTTACCCAGTCGATTAAACCACTCCAAAAAGAAGAGCCAACCAGAACAATTGGGAACCTACCTATCTTCTTCGTCTGAATTAAGGTAATCGCTTCAAAAAGCTCATCTAGAGTCCCAAATCCACCTGGCATGACAATAAACCCTTGAGAATATTTTACAAACATTACTTTACGAACAAAGAAATAATCGAACTCTAAATTTTTGTCATTATCAATCCACGGATTGTCATGCTGCTCAAACGGAAGCTCAATATTTAATCCTACAGAAACCCCATTTCCTCTACGAGCACCTTTGTTACCTGCTTCCATAATTCCTGGTCCACCACCAGTAATGACTCCATATCCATTTTGAGTCAATTTAAAAGCTACTTCTTCGGCTAACTTGTAATATGGGTCTTCTGGTTTTGTTCTTGCGGAACCAAAAATAGATACACAAGGTCCTATTTTACTTAGCTTTTCATAACCGTCCACAAACTCAGACATGATTTTAAAAATTGCCCAAGAATCGTTAGTTTTTATTTCGTTCCAGGTTTTTTGCTGGAGTTTTTCTCTAATTTTTCTGTCGTCATTAGTCATAATCGATATTCTTTATTAAATCAAAGTTACTACAATTCCTTTGCCAAAAATTGAGCCGTATAACTTTTTTTGTTTTTAATAATTTGTTCGGGTGTTCCTGTGCACAATACTTGACCTCCCTTTTTCCCACCTTCGAGTCCAATGTCGATGATATGGTCGGCCAATTTAATGACATCCATGTTGTGCTCGATAATCAAAACGGTATTTCCTTTATCGGCTAGTTTGTTAAGTACTTCCATGAGCACACGAATGTCTTCGAAATGCAATCCAGTTGTGGGTTCGTCTAAAATATAGAAGGTGTTTCCTGTATCTCTTTTAGACAATTCAGAGGCAAGTTTAATTCGCTGTGCTTCACCACCAGAGAGTGTCGTAGATTGTTGTCCTAAGGTGATGTATCCCAATCCAACACTTTTGATGGTTTTTAGTTTCTTGTGAATTTTTGGAATGTGCTCAAAGAAATCAACTGCTTCATTAATCGTCATTGCCAATACATCAGAGATGGATTTTCCTTTGTAGCGTATTTCTAGAGTCTCTCTATTAAATCGTTTTCCCTGACAGGTTTCACATTCTACATGAACATCAGGTAAGAAGTTCATTTCAATGACACGAACACCACCGCCTTCACAAGTTTCACAACGTCCTCCTTTTACGTTAAAAGAAAAACGACCAGGTTTGTATCCGCGAATAGAGGCTTCAGGAGTTTTTGAAAACAAACTTCTAATTTCACTAAAAACACCTGTGTAGGTAGCTGGATTCGATCTTGGTGTTCGTCCAATAGGAGATTGATCAATATCAATTACTTTATCTATATACTCTAAACCAGTCACTTTTTTATAAGGCATGGGTTCTTTAACAGCTCTGTAGATATGCTTGTTTAAAACAGGATAGAGTGTTTCGTTAATAAGTGTTGATTTTCCACTACCAGAAACACCCGTAACACAAATCATTTTCCCTAGCGGGAATTCAACAGAAACATTTTTTAAATTATTACCAGTAGCGCCAGAAATTTTAATAGTATTTCCATTCCCTTTTCTTCGTTTCTTGGGAACTTCAATTTGTTTTCGTTCAGCTAAATAATCAGCAGTTAATGTATGATGCTCTTTTAAGTCTTTAAAAGTACCCTCGCTAACAATCTCACCACCATGTCTTCCTGCACCGGGGCCAATATCCAGAACGAAATCAGCATGTTCTATCATATCTTTATCATGCTCAACAACAAGAACAGAATTTCCAATGTCTCTCAATTTTACTAAGGAGTCGATTAGTTTTTGATTGTCTCTTTGGTGCAATCCTATGCTAGGCTCATCTAAAATATACAATACACCGACTAACTGTGATCCTATTTGGGTGGCCAAACGTATCCTTTGTGCTTCTCCACCAGAGAGTGATTTTGAAGTGCGGTCCAAGGTTAGGTAATCCAAACCTACGTCCAAAAGAAACTGAATTCTTGCCCTTATCTCCTTTAAAATTTCAGAAGCAATAGTAATTTGCTTTTTGGTCAGCCTTTTTTCGATATCTACAAACCAATCAGCCAATTCATTGATATCGAAACGTGCCAGATCGCTAATGTTTTTATGGTCAACTTTAAAATGAAGACTTTCTTTTTTTAATCGTGCGCCATTACAGGTAGAGCAAGTAACTTCATTCATAAATCCTTTTGCCCATCTCTTAATAGAAGTACTTTCACTATTTTTATACTGATTTGTAATAAAGGAAACAATTCCTTCAAAATCAATTTCATAGTTTCTTGTAACTCCCATCGTTTTCGATTCCACAGAGAACTTCTCGCTACCACCTTGTAAAATGATATTAAGAGCTTCTTTAGGAATTGAAGATATGGGATCACTTAATTTAAAATCATATCGCTCTGCGATTAATTGAATTTGTTTAAAAATCCAACTATTCTTTTGTTCGCCCAATGGCGCAATCCCTCCATTTTTAATAGAGATGCTGTTATCTGGAATGACTTTCGAAAAATTAATTTCATTAGTAATTCCCAGTCCGTTACAATTATGGCAGGCTCCTTTAGGTGAGTTAAATGAAAATGTGTTTGGTTCTGGATTTGAATAAGCAATACCAGTAGTAGGACACATTAACTCTCTACTGAAGTACCTTGGTTTTTTTTCATCAGTGTCGATGACCATTAAAATATTGTTTCCTGTATAAAGAGCCGTTTTAATAGTTTCTTCCAAGCGTTTTTCTATAGAGTCATTAACAGCTAATCGATCAATAACCACTTCTATGTCGTGCGTTTTATAACGATCTAAACGCATGCCCTTTTCAATTTCCTTGATTTCACCATCTACTCGAACCCGAACAAATCCTTGTTTGGCTATCTGTTCGAATAATTCTCTGTAATGTCCTTTTCTTGATTTAATCAAAGGTGCCAAGACCGTAATTTTTTTATCTTTAAAGTCAGAAAGGATGAGGTTTTTTATTTGCTCATCGCTATAACTCACCATTTTCTCTCCCGTATTGTACGAGTATGCATCTGAAGCCCTGGAAAAAAGAAGTCTTAGAAAATCATAGATTTCAGTAATAGTTCCCACAGTAGAGCGTGGACTCTTGTTGGTAGTCTTCTGTTCAATAGAAATCACAGGAGATAAACCATCAATTTTATCAACATCTGGACGCTCCAATCCTCCTAAGAATTGCCTCGCATAAGCAGAGAAAGTTTCGATATATCTTCGTTGACCTTCTGCGTAAATTGTATCGAATGCAAGAGAAGATTTCCCACTTCCACTTAAGCCCGTAACAACAACTAATTTTTCACGTGGAATTTTAACGTCTATGTTCTTCAAGTTATGGGCTCTTGCCCCAAAAACTTCAATATATTCTTGGTCTTTCAATGCAGTAAAATTCAGAAAAACGCAAAGTTACGGTAAAGTTCTAAAGTTAAAAAGTATGTAGTTATTAAAGTTCTAAAACGAAAAGTTTCAAAGAACTCTAAAAACCTATTGATTGAAGACTTTTTAATCTTAATAAATGAGAATATATTTTGCTAACTGAAAACATATTTCGAACCTGTTTGCCGCAAAAAGCTTTTATTTATCGTTCACTATACCTCTAACTTTCCAACTTTCTGCTTTTCAACTTTATTCTAAAGAACTATCTTGCGATAAAATTTTAAAATAGATGAACTTCGTCCATTCCGTTCGGCATTTTTTTGAAAGACATGGGTTCTATGTATCTTCTCGTTTGGCAGATCGATTAGGGATGCGAGCACAGAATGTTCGTTTGTTCTTTATTTACATTTCTTTTGTAACTGTTGGATTGTCTTTTGGATTGTACTTGACTCTTGCTTTCTTTTTGCGATTAAAAGATATGATTTATACAAAAAGAAGCTCTGTTTTTGATCTATGAGTAGGCTATTCCAAACAAAATTACAGAAAGCATTTTTCCTGTTGATTCTTGTGATTACAATCGGAGTAGTTGGGTATGTATTGATATCAAATTACAGCTTGGTCGATGCATTGTACATGACCGTTATAACTATTTCAACGGTTGGCTATGGAGAAATAAAACCTTTAAACGATCAAGAGAAATTATTTACTGTATTTTTGATAGCGACAAGTATTGTCAGTTTCGGATACACGGTTTCTGCTTTTACAGAATATATAGTAAGTGGTCAATTGTTTCAGCAATTAAAATTAAAGAAAGTGCAAAAAAAAATCGAGCAATTACACGGACATACGATTATTTGTGGTTTCGGTAGAAATGGCAAACAAGCAATGGTGAAGCTTAGTAATTACAAAAAACAATTTGTAATTGTTGAACAGGATGAAGATGTGGTTCAAACTATTGAAGAAAAAGGTTTTCTTTGTGTTCATGGAGATGCTACTTCCGATGAGTTTTTAAAAAGAGCAGGTATAGAGAAAGCTGAAAACCTCATAGCAGCATTACCGTCTGATGCAGATAATCTATTCATTGTTTTATCAGCTAAGCAATTGAATCATCAGTGTAAAATTATCAGTAGAGCTTCTAGCGAGAGTTCTTATGATAAATTAAAAATTGCAGGAGCCGACAATGTGATTATGCCAGATAAATTGGGAGGAGACCATATGGCTTCTTTAGTGGTGACTCCAGATGTAATTGAATTTGTAGGAAGATTGACAATAGAGGGAGAGACTACCGCAAATTTGGAAGAAATCTCTGTGGATGATTTACCAGAAAAGTATCTAGGTAAAACCATCTTGGATCTTGACCTTAGAAAGAAGACAGGATGTACCGTTATTGGATACAAAACTCCAGATAGTGATTATGTGATCAATCCAGAAGCTTCTATTGAACTAAAGAAAAAAGCCCATTTAATTGTTTTGGGAAGACCTGAGCAAATATCAAAACTTAGAGAATTATTTTAATGAAAAAAATTGTTGTTACTGGAAGTAATGGCTTATTGGGACAGACATTAGTCAATTTACTATTAGAAGATAGAGATAATTACGAAGTTTATGGCCTCTCAAGGGGAGAGAATCGGAGTGGGAGAAATGATTTTAATTATCGGTCAATTGATATCACTCAAAGGGAGATTCTAAGAGAGTCTCTGATAGAAATTCAACCCAATTTTATTGTCAACACTGCCGCAATGACCAATGTAGATGCTTGTGAGGACGATAAAGAAAACTGTGATCGACTAAATGTAGAGGCAGTTCAGTACTTAGCTGATATCTGTGAGGAGATAAATGCCCACTTAATCCACCTTTCAACAGATTTTATATTTGACGGCATTGAGGGGTACTACAAAGAAACAGATGTACCAAGCCCATTAAGCTATTATGGAATGTCTAAGTTAAAATCAGAAGAAATTCTTTTAAGCTCAACAATAAATTACACGATTTTAAGGACTATTTTGGTTTATGGAAAGGTAAACGATTTGGGTAGAAATAACATTGTACTTTGGGTTAAAGAAATGCTTGAAAATAAAAAAGAAATCACCATTGTAGATGATCAATTCCGAATGCCTACCTATGTTGAGGATTTAGCAAGAGCATGTAAATTATCTATCGATAGTTCGGCAAAAGGTATTTTTCATATTTCCAGCAATACATTGTTAAGTATCTTTGAAATAGCTCGGCAAATTGCAGAAGTATTTGAATTGGACAAAAGCTTTATAAAACCGATTTCTACATCAACTTTAAATCAAAAAGCAGCAAGACCTCCAAAGACTGGATTTGACTTATCAAAATCAAACAGAGAGTTAGGATTCTATTCTAAATCCTTTAAAGAAGATTTACAAAAATTTAAAATGCAGCTTACATAAAAATTACTTTTAACGTGCAAAAGTTGTCTAGAGGACTAATTTTTATGATATTGCGGCTACTAATTAAAAACTAACATTTCTCATGAAGAAAAGACTTCTATCACTACTTCTTTTAGTAGTTCCCATGCTAACATTTGCGCAAGAAAAAGGGTTAGATCAGAAAATTGATGAAGCATTTAAACCTGTTTCAGATTTTTTTAGTGACGTAATCTTCTTCCTTGTATACGATGGAGATGTAAAGATTCCTTTCGTATTGATTTTACTTGTGGCAAGTGCAGCATTCTTTACCTTTTATTTTGGATTCCCAAACATTCGTTATTTCTGGACTGCAATTAACGTAGTTCGCGGAAAATACGATCATGTAGATCATCACTCTGCAGGAGATCCAGCTTTGGCTATTGATGGAGACATTAAAGGGACAATTGAAGATGAGAGTAAAGAAGGTGAAGTTTCTCACTTTCAGGCACTGGCAACAGCAGTTTCTGGAACCGTTGGAAATGGAAATATCGCGGGTGTTGCTCTAGCAATTGCTTTAGGAGGCCCAGGAGCAACATTCTGGATGATTGTTTGTGGATTGTTAGGAATGTCTACAAAATTTGTAGAATGTACTTTAGGAGTTCAGTATAGAGATGTTGGTGAAGATGGGACGATTTATGGAGGACCTATGTATTACATCAGCAAAGGGCTGAAAGAGAAAGGGTTTACTGTTTTAGGTAAAGTTGCTGCGGTTCTTTTTGCGATATTTTGTATTGGAGGTTCCTTTGGTGGTGGAAATGCCGCACAATCTAACCAGGCAACGGTAGTTTTAAAAGAGTTGATGGGACTAGAAAGTGCAGCTGCTGGATTCTGGATTGGAGTTGTTTTGGCAATTTTAGTAGGGATCATTATCATTGGTGGAATTAAGAGAATTGCATCAGTAACTGAAAAAGTAGTGCCTTTTATGGCTGTCTTATACATCTTGGCTTGCTTGTATATCTTAGGAGCAAATTTCTCATTGATTGGAGATGCTTTTGGAGTAATCTTTACAGAAGCTTTCAATCCAAAAGCGATTGGAGTAGGTGGAGTTATTGGAGTGCTGTTGGTTGGATTTAAAAGAGCGGCTTTCTCTAATGAAGCCGGGGCAGGATCGGCTTCAATTGCGCATTCAGCAGTGAAGACAAAGTATTCGGCTTCAGAAGGTTTGGTTGCTTTGTTAGAACCGTTTATCGATACCGTAGTAATCTGTACAATGACAGCCTTGGTAATCGTAATCTTCAATTTTGGAGGTCATTTTGAATATGGTGCTGATGTAAGTACCGATGGAAGTGGAGCTGTAATGATAGCAGGAGAAGTTGTTCAAGGAGCGGGAATTACTTCCAAAGCCTTTGCACAATACATTCCTTACTCTAATATATTCCTAACAATTGCAGTTGTATTGTTTGCAGTATCTACCATGATTTCTTGGTCATACTACGGATTACAATCATGGAAATATTTATTTGGAAGAGGTAAAAGAGCAGATTTAGTATACAAACTACTATTCTTAACGTTTGTAGTAGTTGGAGCTGCTGCAAGTATGGGATCAATTTGGTCATTCTCCGATGCAATGATTTTTGCAATGGTATTCCCAAATATGATAGGATTGTACTTCTTATTCCCAGTTGTGAAAAAACAATTGAAAAGATATATGGATGCAATAAAAACGAGTTAAACTTTAGTGTGATCTCGGAAAATTTATTGACTAGCTAAGAAAAAGAAAAGATGAAAAAAATTAAATCCCATTTCTGGTATTCAAAAAACCAACGGAATGGGATTTTGTTTTTAATGCTGCTTATTTGTGTATTACAAATTATCTATCACCTTATAGAGGTTCAAAGTGACATTACAATTGAAAATAAAGTTGCGTCTAGTTTTCAGAAAAAAATTGATAGCCTCAAGAAAGGTGAAATAGAAAAAAAGAAATTTAAAATTCGTCCTTTTAATCCCAATTATATTTCAGATTACAAAGGGTATCAGATCGGAATGTCAATACAAGAGATTGATAGACTGCACGCCTACAGAAAGGAGGGTTTATTTGTCAATTCTGAAAGTCAATTTCAGAAAGTTACTCAGGTATCCGATAGCTTATTGAAAAAGATTTCTCCGTTTTTTAAGTTTCCAAAATGGGACAATAAAAAGTATGCTAACAATAAAAAAGATCGCAAAAAATTAGAGTTTAATCATGAAATACAAAAAAATCAAAGTGAAATATCAACTACTGACCTGAATCGTGCTACTCAAAGTGATTTTTTAGTAGTTGATGGAGTTACAGAGGCTATGGCTGAGAGAATTGTCAAATATAGAAAGAAGCTTCAAGGTTATTCAGTAAACGATCAACTGTATGAAGTTTGGGGCTTAAATGAATCACTAGTGAGTAAATTGCTACAAATTTTTTCTGTTCAACAAAAAGTAGAAATTCAAAAAATTAACATCAATACCGCAAGCTTTAAACAGGTACTTTCAATTCCATATATAGAGTATGATCTCTGTGTAAAAATATTTGAGTTTCGAGATGAAGTTGCTGAGTTACAATCTATTTCAGAATTAAAAAATATGGAAGGTTTTCCTTTAGAAAAATACGATAGAATAGTCTTATATTTGTATGCAGAATAACATACAACTAAAAATTTGATGGAGAGTAGGTATTTTACTGAAGAGCATGAAGTCTTCAGAGATAGTTTTAGAGAGTTTCTACAAAAAGAAGTAGTCCCTCATATAGATAAATGGGAAGAGACGGGCACTATTGAACGCTTTATTTGGAAGAAGTTTGGAGAAATGGGATATTTCGGATTAAGCTACCCTGAGGAATATGGTGGATTGAATCTAGATATCTTTTATATGGTGATCTTTTTAGAAGAACTTCAAAAAATTAATTCTGGAGGTTTTGCGGCAGCGATGTGGGCACATGTTTATTTGGCAATGACTCACCTGAACAAAGAAGGAGATGATAGAATCAAAAGAGAATATTTAACACCAAGTATTGACGGAGATAAAATAGGTTGTTTGTGTATTACAGAACCTTTTGGAGGGTCTGATGTTGCTGGAATGCGAACTACTGCAGTAAAAGAAGGCGATCATTACATCATTAACGGTTCTAAAACCTTCATAACAAATGGTGTGTATTCAGATTATTTGATTATCGCTGCTAAAACAGATCCAGAATCGAAACATGCAGGGATGTCAATTTTTGTGATTGATAGAGAGACACCAGGAGTATCAGCTACCAAGCTAGATAAACTTGGATGGAGAGCTTCTGATACTGGAGAAATAGCATTTGACAATGTAAAAGTTCCTGCGAGTAATTTAATGGGAGAGGAAGGAAAAGGGTTTCCTTACATTATGCAGCATTTTGCATTAGAAAGACTCATCATGGGAATTAATGCGCATGCAAGAGCAGAATATGCTGTAGATTATGCCATTCAATACATGTCAGAAAGACAAGCTTTTGGAAAAACATTAGATAAATTTCAAGCACTAAGACACAAAATTGCTGAGATGGCTAGTGAGGTAGAGATTTGTAAAGAATTCAATTATTCCATTGCTGAAAGAATGGACAAAGGAGGTTATGTAGTGAAAGAAGCTAGTATGTCTAAGTTATTGTCTACAAAGATTGCTGATCAAGTAATTTATGATGCATTGCAATTACTTGGCGGTTATGGATATATGGAAGAGTATCCAATGGCAAGACTTTTAAGAGATAGTAGATTAGGCCCTATTGGTGGAGGTACCTCTGAGATACTCAAAGAAATCATCGCCAAAATGGTGATTGATAAAAAAGAGTATAAGCCAGCTACCTAATATTTTTACTAGCGTCTGACTTCAGGTTGCTAAATAGTGATTGCAAATATTTTTAATCTAAAGTTTAATAAACGTATACACTCCCCAAAAAAGGGGAGGGAAAGCATAGAAAAATCCCTGTTTTTGTAAATAGGGATTTTTCATTTTTTTATATTTTCTAGCAAGTTATCCACAACGAAAACGTTTTCGAGCTGTCTTAGGTTTGAGGAATTGTAAAATATATTTAAAATTTGAGGGAACTAAAAAACTTACTATTATGTTACCCTTTAAATTTTGGTACAGGTATTTTTTACCTGTCGCACTCTTATTTATCGGTTGTTCTATCGACAACCACGAAGATGAATTAATCTCTGCTCAAACGAAAGAAGAAAAAAGTTTTACTTCTTCTAGAGTTGGATTGAAACCCATAGGTTCAGGTGTTATGATGCAAGCATTCTATTGGGATGTTCCAGCAGGAGGAACTTGGTGGAATGTTGTAGAAGGAAAAGTCCAGAATTGGAGCAATGCAGGTATCGACGCTATCTGGTTGCCTCCGGCATCAAAAGCACAAAATGGACCTTTCTCAATGGGATACGATCCTTTTGATTATTTCGATTTTGGTCAATACAACCAACAAGGAAGCACTGAAACTAGATTCGGGTCTTTAACTGAACTTCAAAACTTAATTAATTCTGCGCACAACTCTCAGTTAAGTGTCATTGCAGATATCGTTATCAATCACAATAGTGGAGGAGATTCAGAATTAAACCCATATACTGGAGGAAATACGTACACAGATTTCAATCCAATGTCAGGAAAATTCTATCGTTCATCAAGTGATTTTCACCCGAACAATATTCGTAATAATGATACGGGAGTCTTTGGAGGTTTTCCAGATTTAAGTCATCATCAACCTTATGTGCAAGATTGGTTGTGGAAAAGAAGCAATTCAGTCGCTAAATACTACAGAGATAGTATTGGTTTTGATGGTTGGCGTTTCGATTATGTAAAAGGATTTGAGCCTTGGGTAGTAAAAGATTGGAAAAATGAAGTTGGAGGGTTTTCGGTTGGTGAATACTGGGATGGAAATGCAGGTACTTTAGATTGGTGGTCAGGTCAGGCTGAGGTTAGTGCTTTTGACTTTGCTTGTTATTATGCAATGGATGCTGCCTTTGATGGAAATGATCTCAGGAGACTGAACGATGATATGCTATGGAAACGCAACTCAATGAAAGCGGTCACTTTTGTGACAAATCACGATACAGATGAGATTTATCAGGGGAAAATGTTGGCCTATGCTTACATATTGACTCATGAAGGATATCCAACAATTTTTTACAGAGATTATGAAGAATGGTTGAACAAAGATAAGCTCAATAATTTGATCTGGATTCATAACAATTTAGCAGGAGGAAGTACAAATATTTTGTATACAGATAATGATGAGTATGTAGCTAGAAGAAATGGATACAACAATGCAGGATTGGTTATTTATATAAATAATGCTGATTACTGGCAAGAGAGATGGATAGAAACAAATTGGGCCAACACGCAAATCAAAGATTATACAGGAAATTCCAATTGGGAGCCGTATACCCAGAGTGGTAAGTGGGTGAAAATTCAGGTACCACCAAAGAGCTATTCTGTTTGGGCTCCTAAATAATTATAAATTAATTGGTTGCTAATTGCAAAAATCCTTGTATCTTTGCAGTCCCAAATAAAATAATAAAGGTTAGAAACTTTTTAAAATAGAATCTAACTATTTGAATAAAAATATTTTAAGAGACTGTATGAAAGGAGGTGCCAATATATGTTAATTATACCAGTAAAAGAAGGAGAGAATATCGATAGAGCTTTAAAGCGTTTCAAAAGAAAATTTGATCGTACAAAAACAATGAAGAACTTACGTGAGAGAAAACATTTTACAAAGCCATCTGTTGCGAAAAGAGCTCAAAAAATCAAAGCATCTTATATTCAAAGATTAAGAACGCAAGAAGAGGTTGGATAATCTCTACTTCACGATAATACAAAGAAACCCATGCAAGCTGCATGGGTTTTTTGTTGACTATCAAAGGGTTTAATACTCTTGGACTTGCCTCGAAATTAAAATGAAGTCTTTTACCAATGTATCGTCTGCCAATAAAGAGTTAGTTTACTGACATTTATTTGCTATTTTTGAATAAAGGAAGTTTTGCATGAATCAAATAGAAGCTTTTTTAGATTATCTGTCGCTTGAAAAAAAATACTCTGAGCATACTATTTTAGCTTATAAGAATGATCTGATTTCTTTCTTAGATTTTTGTGAAGTGCAGTATGAAGAAAGTCAACTAAACAAAGTCAACTATTCTCAAATTCGTTCTTGGATCGTTAGCATGGTTGATATGGATATTTCAAACAGGAGTATCAATCGTAAAATAAGCTCTCTAAAAACGTTTTATAAATTTCTTCAAAAAACAAAGCAAATAGTGAACAGTCCGTTAGCGAATCATAAAGCTTTAAAAACGGTCAAAGAAATTCAAGTACCCTTTTCGGTTGATGAGGTGAATAAAGTAATAGAAAGTCTGGGTGCTGAGGAGAGTTTTGAAATGTTGAGAGATAAACTTATGGTAGAATTATTGTATTCTACTGGTATGAGAAGAGCAGAGTTGATTAAGCTTAAAACCAATTCAATAAATTTTTCTGACGGTACAATAAAGGTCCTTGGAAAAAGAAATAAGGAACGTTTTGTTCCTCTACTTCCAAGCATTTCAATTGGAATGAAAAAATACCTAGAAAGTAGAGAAAATATAGCTGTAAAAAATGATTACTTGTTTGTTACTTCCAAAGGCAATAAAATATATGAAACACTTGTTTATAGAACAATAAATCATTACTTTAGTACGGTGTCCTCTAAAATAAAGAAGAGTCCACACATTCTAAGGCACTCCTTTGCGACGCATCTGTTGAATGAAGGAGCTGATTTAAACTCGGTTAAAGAATTACTAGGACATTCAAGTTTAGCCTCCACCCAAGTTTACACTCATAGTAGCTTGGAACAAATTAAAAAAGTGTATAATCAAGCTCATCCTAGGAGCGGTAAAAATCAGAATCTATGAAAGTCTACACGCAATCAATTAACTTTAACGCTTCATCTTCTTTGTTAGACTATACGCAAAAGAAAATAGAAACCTTATCCAAATTTCATGATAAAATAGTTGATGCAGAAGTATTTTTTAAAGTTCAAAATTCAAGTGATAAAGAAAATAAAATTACTGAGATAAAGATCAATATACCAGGGAATGAATTAATGGTAAAAAAGCAATTCAAAACTTTTGAAGAAGGTGTCAGTACAGCTGTTGAATCTTTAAAAAGAAGACTAAAAAGATCGAAGGAAAAGTTAAGGGATTCTTTAGTGATATAAAAACGTAAAAAAAGAAACCAAAAAGTTTTAGAAATAAAAAAAACTTTATACATTTGCAGTCCGTTAGAAATAACGGATTGTTTTTTTATAAAAACAGCCGATATAGCTCAGCTGGCTAGAGCAGCTGATTTGTAATCAGCAGGTCGTGGGTTCGAGTCCCTCTATCGGCTCAAAAAAAGACAAAAAAGTTCATTAAAATAGTAAAGTTTTTCGGGGAGATTCCAGAGCGGCCAAATGGGACGGACTGTAACTCCGTTGTCTTTCGACTTCGCAGGTTCGAATCCTGCTCTCCCCACAAAACTTTAATTAGTAATTATGAATTAAAAATTCATAATTAATTTGCGGGAGTAGCTCAGTTGGTAGAGCGTCAGCCTTCCAAGCTGAATGTCGCCGGTTCGAACCCGGTCTCCCGCTCTAA